>CAZZHH010000013.1:0-73892 GCA_964653595.1 uncultured Lentimicrobiaceae bacterium | reverse complement strand
AATATATTTTATAAATTTGTAAATAAAAAAGTTGCATTTGCTGGTTGAATCTACCGTTCAATTTTTTCAAATCTCCTATTGATTAATTTGGGTTTAAAGTTATATCTTTGCAAAATCTAATTTGGTGAATACTAGATTAGTGTCAGAAAGATAAGTCGGTTGGGTTGCAAGCCCTTCCGGCTTTTTTTGTATAATATTTTTAACTTGTGGCGAGGTCGCTAATTTCATTGTGTGTATCTTTATTTATTAATTTGGAGCAAATATAGAAGGTTTTTTTAGATAAATAAAAAAAAAAAACAGTTAAAAAGTGTTAAAGACATAGTTGGGATTGGAAAATGAAGAGAAGAGAGGTTGAGAGTGGATTTTGGAAGAATGAGAGTGCGAAGATACAATCTTCGCACAACGGGGATGAGAGCGCGAAGATACAATCCCGATATTGATCGGGATCTCGCACAACTAGAAATAAAAAAGAGGCTTTCGCCTCCTTTTTTATTTCTAGTATCAATTTTTTTTGATTAAAAATCGCCATCGGATTTAGACCCAAACAATGAAAAACTGCCTTTGTAAACATGTTTTTTATTGGAGAAATCATATAGGGTAATTCTATAAATAAACGTGCTGTTTGATTTTATTTTAGCTCCGTTAATATGTCCATCCCAACCTTCCTCAAATTTAGAAGAAGAAAACACCATTTTCCCCCACCTGTCATAGATCAACATTTCGTAAGGTTTGGTAAAATTTATACCCCTTCCATAAGGTTTAAATACTTCGTTTATACCATCTTCATTCGGACTAAATGCATTTGGTATAAACACGTTTATGTCATCGTAAATAATTACTGTTCTTAGAGTGGTATCGACACAACCATATGTATCGGTAACTTGAAGAATAACCGTAAAAGTATCCGATTGAAGGTACTCATGAATAGGACTATCAAAAGTACTTGTAGTACCATCTCCAAAAGACCATAAGGAGGAGTAACTCCCCTCTGTTTGATTAATAAATCGGATAGATGCATTGGTAGAGTTAGCTAAACCTGGACTAGGTTCAAATTTTGCAAAAGGACCAGGTATGTTAGAGATAACAACGGCTAAAGTATCATAACAAGTATTATCTGTAACTACTGCCAAATATGTTCCAGCTGTTAATCCATTTGCAGTTATCCCTTGTTGTTGTGGTTCGGTTAGCCAATGGTAAGTATAATTTCCAGGAACATTTGCTGCAATTACAGTTGCACTACCAATCCCTTGATTACAATGATCGTGATTAACACTGGTAATAGACAATTCCGGTCCAGGTGTATTTTGTATGGAAAAAGGAGCTGTAGTAGTACACCCATTGGCATCTGTAACAATTACAGAATAGTTACCGGAACCAATCATGCTATTGGTTGCACTATTTGGTCCACTATTACTCCATGAATACTGGTATGGTGGGAGTCCTAAACTTACAGTTGCAACGGCTTCCCCATTTGCTTTATTACAAAGTTCGTTAGTAGTAGCAATGTTATCTATTACTGGATTTTCGTCTACATAAACTGTTTTATTACCAATAGAAACACACCCCTGCGCAGAAGTTGCTGTAACTGTATAAGTTGTTTGGGTAGTTGGACTTACGTTTATGTTGGTAAAGTTTTGCCCATTGCTCCACAGGTAGCTATCCCCTCCAGATGCAGTTAATGTAGTACTTTTCCCGGAACAGATAGTAGTGTCTCCAATTATTGTGACTATTGGCAAAGGGTTAACAGCAACAGTTAGTGAACCCGTGCTTGTACATCCTCCTGTACTAGTAACGGTAACCTGATACAATCCAGATGCAGCAACGGTACTGTTCGTAATAGTTGGATTTTGCAATGTGCTTGTAAATCCATTCGGTCCACTCCACGAATAGGAGTTTCCTGTCACAGGAACTGACAAGTTTAAGGTTTGGTTTTCGCAAATTGGGCTATTGCTGGTAGGAACAAATACAGAACTACCATTTACTACCAAAGTGGTAGTGGTGGTTGCAGTACATCCACCTAAACCCGTAACTGTAACCGTATATATGCCAGAAGCTGAAGTAGTAACGGAGGTTATGGAAGGATTCTGAACAGTACTAGTATAGGCATTAGGTCCACTCCACGCGTATGAAGTAGCTCCAGCTGGTAAAGAAGTTAAATTTAAAGTATTTCCTGCACACAAAGGTCCATTATTGGTAGCAGTAGGTGCTGGAGTTTGGTTTATAACTACCGTGGTTTGCGCAGTGGATGTGCAACCACCAGTGCCTGAAACGGTAACGGTATAAGTACCTGCAGCAGACGTTGCAACTAATGCCATGGAAGGATTTTGAGTAGTCCCCGTAAAACTATTTGGACCGCTCCAGCTATAACTTGTACCACCCGAGGAGGTAAGATTTAAAACATTTCCACTGCAAACAGGACTATTGCTCCCCGCTGTAGCCACAGGAGAGAGATTTACAACCAACGTAGTTGTAACTGGGGGACTGGTAACTCCACCTACTGTGATGACTAAAGAATATACCCCTGCCGCAGCAGTAGTAATATTTGAGATAGTAGGATTCATCACATTGGAAGTAAAACCATTTGGGCCTGTCCAAGAATAAGTGGCACCAGGAGTTGGACTAGAAACGGTTAACTCTAAAGTTTGTCCCACACACAAGGGTCCATTGTTCGTGATTGGGGGTGCAACAATTCCGCAATTCGTTGTTGCACTGCCACTAGTTTGGCTAAAAGAGATATTGGTTTCAACGTTAGCATAATTTGTTATCAACAATACATACACTTGTCCGGTTTGAACACCTAATATATCGCAATCTTCGGCTGCAGCGGTGGAATAACTACAGTCCACCCCATCGTTTGACATTAAATCGGTAGCACAAGCTGCTGCCAAACTAGGAAATGGTCCCCAAGCAATAAAATCAACGTCTGCAGAGCTGGAAATGTGTATATGAAGATCGCCAGGGTTAGCTATTTGCATCCAATACCAAGCAGGATTGGGGGTAGTATATAAACAACCAACTTCTCCCATATCGGAGACATTTGTACTAGCAGGAAACAGATAACTAGAGTTTGTACAGAAAGGATCTGAATCAAAACAACCTGGTGGTGGTGGTGGAGAATAAGCACATATTGAAAAAGTACCAAGGTTATCGTTGCTATACTCCCAAACTCGGATATATATGGTAGCTCCTGGTGTTAACCCTGATTTGTCGATCATGGGCATCAATCCATTGTTGCTGTCGTCATCGTCGCACTCAATCAGAGTTAGAGAGCCACAAGTGCCAGAATAAATGGCCATACCTCCATCGGTCATCACTCCGGTTTGGGTGTCAATCACTAGTCTCCCGGTTGCTGGAACAACGGCTTTAAACCACACATCACCACCGGAGTAGCTAGCACAACCTGGTGCAGGCACCCCAGCTGAAGCAGTAGCTTGGGCATTAGTGTATTGCGTAAAACTACACGTAGTAGTACTTACTGTGAGTGGTATTGCATTTGCACATTCGTCGTTTATTGGAGGAGGTGGTGGCGTCAAAGGCGCACTCTCGCCACTGGTTGCTAAAGCAGATAAGCTACTTAACATGGCAAACGCACATCCCAAAATGGAATAAATTCTCATAAAAATGAATATTAATTAAACTTCCCTATATCTCGTTGTAAAATAGACCGATAACAATTCAGTAAAGTTGTCTATCCCTTTAACAAATGTAAAAAATAATTTTTAACGTAATTGTTAAATCGTAAAAATCTGACTTCTTATGTTATTAAAACCGCATTCAGAAATCAACAATAAAAACTTTCGGGTTCATTCTGACGTAGATTTTGGGTATAAAATTAAAACCTAAAAAAGATTTATAAATCATGATAGGCATTAACTCGCGTTCAAATAAAAAGACAAGCTAATAATTAATATTTAAAACAGTGGTGTCAAAAGCTGTGCAATAAACACTATCCGCAAACGGATTTGTCGCACCATCTCTTTTCACAGTCCAATAAAACCGCCCGTAGCTATCTCCTATTAATTTACATTTATAGATTGCGTGATAATTGCCAACGCCTTGTAAAAATTGATTATGACAACAATCGATACAACTTTGAGTAGCACCTGTAAATTTGTAATTAATCTCATCATCGGGCCAATTAACAACGTTGTTAAGATTAACTTTTATCCATGCAACAGGCACTAAGTTTAGTGAGGTAGTATAAGTATCTCCTTTCCCTATTAAGTCGGAAGCGACAATAGTAGAGTTTTCAAAATAATTGTTCTTAAACACTCTAATTCGATATCCCGATACCACTTGAAAGGGAGTATTTATTTCAAAATTTCCGGCAGCATCCGATGTTGCTGAAGCGATTTCCGAATAATTGTCGTTGTAAATGCCACTGTTAAGAATTTTTCCATCCAAGTATACTTTAGCTCCACTAACTGGAGAATTGTTTTTAGGATTTAATACAGTTCCTTTAACAATAATAACATCCTCATTCTCTTTTTTACAGGAGCCAATAAAAAAACAAATTATTAAAA
Source organism: uncultured Lentimicrobiaceae bacterium (assembly GCA_964653595.1). Lineage (GTDB taxonomy): Bacteria > Bacteroidota > Bacteroidia > Bacteroidales > WCHB1-69 > JBAXTE01. The sequence continues at coordinate 69,369 of CAZZHH010000013.1, read as the reverse complement.
TCAAAAGGATGGTGTTTCTATTCGACAACTGCTTTTTCATGTGAACTACTATGTAATGAATAATTTAAAATCGAAAAATCTATATTTTATATTTTATAACTCAAGATCTCTTCCAAACCATTAAAAAAACAAGTATGTTGAGGTAACCCCACAAATTCTACCAGATAGACAATGTTAAACCCAACGTGTATCCACCTATCTGAGGACCTTTGTCAGAAATGAATAATTTATTTAACATATAAGAACCATTTAGGGTTACAAACTTCCAACCTGCTCTGGCAGTAATTTCGAAAGCATATTTTTCTTTATTGCTAATATCGTGATTCACAATTTTTAATTGATCGTTTTGTCCATACAAGGTAGTATCTGGATTGTGTCCATAATATTTAGAAAAAGCATCCACTAATATACTCGATCTAAGTCCAAAGGCAACTCTAATGTTGTTTGAGCTTCTAAATCTAATTTCAAGTGGCAAACTAACATATGTAAAAGCTAACTTATTGCTATTGTATTTTACTCCATCTGCAATTGGAGTGATGGTAGTAATCCTGTTTGTAAAATCTTGTTTTACGATTCCATTTGAGTACAGATTGTTTCGAGTATACCCTAATCCTAATCCAAAACTAAATTTACTATTTTCGGAAGTTGGAATATCATATATCAGTGAAAGATTATACCCTTGCGATATTGTACGTTGTTGGATGCCAGAGGGAAGACCTTGCCAAAAACAATTATAGGTGCTAAACAAAAACCTATCTCTGTTTTTTTCGGTAGTTTTTATCTGTTGTGATGGATAAGTTATGGTATCTTGAGCGATGCCTTGGCTTAAAAAAACCAGAAGCATACCTGTTAAAAACATTATTTTCTTCATTTTTTTAATTTCAATGTTATTTATGTCTGTAAATGTACAATAGTTTTATGGATTAGATACGAAAAGATACGTTTAATATAGGAAATTATTGTATGGATATATTTCGATGTGAATTTTTTTTATCCATTCATACAATACATTTTTAAGCTCTTCTATGTTTTCTTTATTTTTAGCGGAAATAAAAATTGATTTTATGGAATTTTGAGCAATCCATATTTTTTTTAAATCGTCCAAAGTTCTATTTTGTTTTTCGAATGGAGTAAGGTCATCTTCCTCTTTATGAACACACGTGTAGGCATCTATTTTATTGAAAATCATCAACTGTTTTTTGTTATCTGCTCCAATTTCTGCTAAGGTTTGTGATACCACTTGCACTTGTTCTTCAAATTCTGGATGGCTAATGTCAACCACATGTAAAATTAGATCGGATTCTCTAATTTCGTCGAGGGTAGATTTAAAAGATTCTATTAATCCATGCGGTAGTTTTCGGATAAAACCAACAGTGTCTGACAAGAGAAATGGGAGATTTTCGATGACAACTTTTCTGACTGTTGTATCAAGTGTAGCAAATAATTTATTCTCGGCCAGTACATCCGATTTGCTAAGCATATTCATGATGGTTGATTTTCCAACATTGGTATAACCTACTAAAGAGACTCTAACAAACTGTTCCCGATTCCCTCGTTGCGTTAATTTCTGTTTGTCGATCAATTTTAACTTTTCTTTAAGGAGAGTAATTCTATCTCTGATGATTCGTCGGTCTGTTTCAATCTCTTTTTCTCCAGGACCTCGCATTCCAATTCCTCCTCGTTGTTTTTCTAAGTGTGTCCACATTCGGGTTAATCGTGGCAACAGGTACTGATATTGAGCCAGCTCAACTTGAGCTTTAGCGTGCGATGATTGGGCATGTTTAGAAAAAATATCTAAAATCAAATGAGTTCTATCTACAATCTTACATCCTAATAGAGCTTCGATGTTTCTTATTTGCGAAGGAGTAAGCTCATCATCGAAGACAGCAATATCAATTTTGTGTTCGTCGATATATAACTTAATCTCTTTTATTTTTCCGGAGCCAACATAATATTTGGAATCGGGGCGTTGAAGATTTTGCATAAAACGTTTCACTGGCACCCCACCAGCAGTTTCAATCAAAAATGCAAGTTCATCCAAATATTCGATTGTCTTATCTATACCTACTGATGGAGTAGATACAGAAACCATGATCGCCGTTTCGTTTACAATTTCGTTAGTTAACTCCGTTGACATAATCCGTAAGTATTAAATTTTTTTAAATCCAATAATTTCTCGTACTTCTCGGATTGTTTTTTGTGCGCTTTCTCTAGCCTTTTCTGCTCCAATACGAGCAACTTTGCTAACAAATTCTTGGTTGCTATCGATTTCTAAAATTCTTTCTCTGATGGGAGCACAAAACTCAACCATGTCTTCAGCCAATTGTTTTTTTAAATCTCCATAACGAATTGAGCATTGGTTATATTGGTCTTCAAAAAAAGAGATAGTCTCTTTGGATGAAACTATATTTAATAGAGAAAATAAGTTTTCTACAGCTTGAGTCTTAGGTTGATTAGGTTCGGTAGGACCAGAATCAGATACTGCTCTCATTACTTTTTTCCTAATAACTTCGGGCGAGTCTATAAGATAGATACAACTGCTTTCATTGTCAGATTTCGACATTTTCGTACTTCCGTCAAGCCCCGGAACTTTCACTAAATTGTTTCCAAAATTAAAGGCAATGGGTTCTGGAAAATAATCTACTTTATACATATGATTAAACCTTTGAGCAAAGTTTCGAGTCATCTCTAAGTGTTGCTCTTGATCTTTTCCAACAGGAACCATGTGAGCTCGATGAAGCAAGATATCGGCTGCCATCAACGATGGATAAGTTAACAATCCAGCATTTACATTATTCGGTTGAGAACGAATTTTATCTTTAAAAGAGGCAACTCGTTGGAGTTCGCCAACATACGCATTCATGTTTAAAAACAGATATAATTCGGTTACTTCGGGAACATCACTTTGGCGAAAAATTACCGATTTTTCATAATCTAAACCAGCTGCCAAATAGTTAACCAATATAGTTCTTACGTTTCCATATAAATCCTTTGGAGTAGGATGTGTAGTTAAAGAATGATAATCGGCAATAAAGAAAAAACATTGGTTCTCCTCTTGCATTTTTACAAAATTCACCAAAGCTCCAAAATAGTTGCCTAAGTGCATATACCCTGTTGGACGAATCCCACTTACTACTGTTTTCATATTGCAAAAGTACAAAATTTTGATTCAAGATTTTCGAAGCCCTTTCAATTTTTATTGGCATTTGTTTTGATTTTTGAATTATCGTATTGGTTTAAATTAAAAAAAAAAACTTTTGCTTCAATAAGTTACTCATATTCTGTGTTTTATAAACAGAAAAATGATTTATTATTTTTTATTTTAGAAACTAAAAAAGCTTCCTTATCGTATATCAAATCATAGTTAAAGTATAAAATATTTGTAATCTTAAACTATTTGATATATTTTAGCATAAAACTTTATGATTAATGCCAATAAATTACAAAAATCACCCCTTTTTAAAATGAAACAGACTGTCTTTTTATGCATATTTTCCCTCTCTTTTATGGTATTAAAAGGCCAATATGTCGACGATTCGTATAATTGGTATCCACGACAAATAGGGGTGAAAGGAGGAATTAATTCTACCTCTTTAAATTACGAGAGGAATCAACAATTCAAGCAAACCGCTTCTTCCGATTCAAAGTTTGGATACCTATTTAATGTCGGTTACTGGATTCCTATCACAACCACTTTTCGGCCAAGAATTGAAATTTCATTTGATGTTTTAAATTCGGATGTTTCCTATACTAACAATTTGAAAAATGGAGGCACCTATGCTTTTAACGGTAACACAAGGATTTCCTATGGTTCGGTTGCATTTTTACCCGAACTAGTTTTTGGCAAGAAGGTGCAATTTTCGTTATTTGCAGGGTTTCAATTTTCCGCTTTACTTCAAGCACATGAAATAGGAGAAACAACAACCATAGACTCGTCCAACACAATTGTAACTGTTTTAAAAGTAGACAAAAAGGATAATACCATAGCAGAAAGCATCGACTCTGGTTTACTCACAGGATTAGGAGTGCGATACCGATTTTCGAAAAAAATACACATTTCGGCCGAAGGTAGATTTAGATTTGGTACAACAATGATATACGGCATTTACAAACCCTTTCATTGGGGGGTAACGACGGGCTTAATCTATCAGCTTTAACAAATTACTCTTTTACCAAAGAATAACGATGTTCGTTGATGATTACTCCATTTTTTATTACCGCTTTTTCTGAGATATAATCCAATTTAAACCCACTTTTTTCGAGAGCCTTCATGGACGGATTATTAAAATCAAATACATGAGCATAAATTCGATTAAGGTCTAGTTCGGCAAACCCATAATGAACAATCATTGGAATTGCTTTAGAAATTATACCTTTGCCCCAAAAAGGGCTGCCAATCCAATATCCAATTTCGGCATTTAATCGATATACATCCAGCTGTTTTACGAGGCTAATTACTCCTACAAATTCACCTTTATAATCAATAGCAAAGGTAGAAGTAGGGTCCTCAATCCGAGTAGAGCGAATAAAAGATTCTGCATCATAAAGCGTATATGGATTAGGAACAAAATCGCGAAGGTTGTCCCAAACTTTTTTATCACAATATTCAGCAATTTTATGCTTGTCGGAGAACTCTAGCGAGCGCAACACGACGTTGTCTTGGACAATCATCATAGCTTTTTAGTTTATGTTTAAATCTTTGATAATTTCTTTAATCCTATCTTTTAGCAGTCTCTCTGTCTCCAAATAGCTTTCTTTATTCAAAAGAGTTCCCTTTATTCCAAAGTAAAATTTTATTTTTGGCTCTGTGCCAGAAGGGCGAACGGTGATTTTTGATCCATCTTGGGTGAAAAACTGAAGAACATCCGATGTTGGTAAATCAATTGGCTCAGACAACCCAGTAGTAGGAAAAATTTTGAGCGATTTTTTATAATCTCGTATCTCAATTACCAAGGAGTTATTAATCTCTTTTGGCGGATTTTGTCGATAATCAATCATCATTTGCGCAATCTCTTCTGCGCCAGATTTTCCCTTTTTAGTGACAGAAACCAAGTCCTCTACATATAATCCATATTTAATGTACATTTCTACCAAAACATTGTATAGGGTTTTGCCTGTTGATTTTGCCCAAGCTGCAAGTTCTGCAATCATGCAACAGGCACTAACAGCATCTTTATCGCGAACAAAATCTCCAACTAAATAACCGTAGCTCTCTTCTCCTCCAATTATAAATTGTTTTTTTCCTTCCAGTTTACGAATGATATCAGCAATAAATTTAAACCCTGTTAATACATCGTATGATTCCACACCAAAACTATCGGCAATATCTTTTAGCAGGTCGGAGGTTACAATAGTTTTTACAATAAATTGATTCCCGTCGATTTTTTTGTTGGAGTTCCATTGATTTAAGACATAGTAAAATAAAATAGAAGCAGTTTGATTTCCATTTAACAACACAAATTCGCCAGCTTCGTTTTTAATAGCCACTCCTACTCTGTCGGCATCTGGGTCGGTTGCTAACACAACCTCTGCATCTATAGATTTTGCTTTAAGGATAGCCATTTCCAAAGCAGCTTTTTCTTCTGGATTTGGAGATTTAACTGTTGGGAAATTGCCATCAGGAACAGATTGTTCGGCAACCAGATGAATGTTTGTAAAACCAAATCTTTCGAGCGCACTGGGAACTGACATAATTCCAGTTCCATGAATTGGGGTATAAACAATTTTTAAATCTGAATATTGTTGTACTAAATGAGGGTTCAACGATAATTCGTGAATCTTTTTGATATAATGATGATCTATCTCTGTTCCAATAATTTCGATTAGCTCAACCTTTTTATCAAATTTTACATCTTTTGGAGTGGCAATTTTTTCTACCTCTTTTATTACATTTACATCGTGAGGAGCAACAAGTTGGCCTCCATCGTTCCAATATACTTTGTATCCATTGTACTCTTTTGGATTGTGAGATGCTGTAATTACCACACCACTATGGCAATTGAGTTTGCGAACCGCAAAAGAGAGCTCTGGAGTGGGGCGAAGTTTATCAAAAAGGTAAACATAAATATTGTTTGCAGACAACACTTCGGCTGTAATTTGAGCAAAATAGCTACTGTTGTTTCTGGAGTCGAAAGCAATGGCAACTTTAATATTTTGATTTGGGTACGTAGAGATTAGGTAATTTGCCAACCCTTGAGTAGCCATTCCAACAGTATATTTGTTCATTCTGTTAGTTCCCACGCCCATAATGCCTCTCAAACCGCCAGTTCCAAACTCTAAATTTCGATAAAAGGATTCTATAATTTCACTTGGATCGGTATCTAATAATCTCTTTATCTCTTGGCGAGTAGCAACATCAAAATCATCTACCAGCCAGCTTTGGGCTTTGTCAAAAATTTTATGATCAATGGTATTCATACACAATTCTTTTATTTAATATTAATCAACGTCCACAATTTGGTTATCTAACAAGGGGTTTAGATTTTGAATTCGCAAATATACTCTCACTAATGCTATTACATCCTTTTTACAATATTCTACGATTGTTTTTAAATCCTTTTTATGCCAATAATAATCATACACCATACTTCCGTCGATGTCGTCTTTTGGAGTAGGAATATCGAAAATGGTACTCAGTAAATCGATGGAGGTATAATTTTTATAATCTCCAAATCTCCACATATCCATAGTGTCTAGAAATGTAGTTTCCCAGGGTTTTTTACCCGATGCGTTGATGATTTCGGGTATGGCTATTTGGTTCACAATCATTCTGCGGCAAATATACGGAAAGTCGAACTCTTTTGCATTGTGTCCACACAACTTTGGATCTGTTCTTTTTTGAAACCCGTTAAGTAGTTGAGCAAACTCCGTTAACAAATCATGTTCATTGTCGCCTGAAAAAGATTTTACTCGAAATTCATTCTCAAAAAAATAACCCACCACGATGCATATAATTTTCCCAAATTCGGCATAAATACTAGCTCGTGGATATAAGCTTTCAGGAGTGTCCTCCTCGTTTTGAGAAATTTTAGCTGCTTTTTTGTCCCATAATGTTTTCATCTTTTCAGACATGGAATTGTAATCCATCCCTTGAGAAGCAGTTTCTATGTCCAGAAATAGTATTTGACTTAATTGATTCATGATTAATATTTTTTGTATTTTTGATTTTCAAATATAATAAATTATTTTACAATGAATCGTTTTTTGATCATTTTTATTTTTTTACTGTCCATTGTGGTGGGATGTAAAAAAACCGAAACCTCCGATAGTGGTCCTGTTATAACCATCTCCTCACCTACCCAAAATTTATATTTCAATTATGGAGACACTATTAAAGTGAGGGGGAAAGTGACAAATGAGAGAAATATTCAGTCGGTAAAAATATCTATTTATAATCAGAATAAAGATGTAGAAGTTGTTCCCTCTGTTAATTTTACTAACCTTTCAAAAGAATTTGACATTAATCAAAATATTGTATTTACTGATCCCACAATTTCTACTGGCATCTATTATGTTTGCGTTTCTGCGCATGATGGTTTAAAGATTAATAAAATTTTTATCCCTATCAATCTCGTTGAAATGAGAAAAAAACTTTTAGGAATTTTATGTTATACCTATAATAATCAATATTTTAAAACACTAAGCCTATTGGATACGCTCAATAACATACATTCCATAAATACATTCGAAGGCGACTATGAAACATCGGAGGTTTCCTCTCAATATAGGTTGATTTTTTCCGGTGGAGCTCTCACAGGAGATTTCATGTGTTACGATTTATCTTATAACCGCACAAATTGGCATCTGTCAAACCTCAGTAACAACATTTCGGCCTGGTTTAGAAGCACTTATTTTCACAATAGCATTATTTACGTTTCCACTAACAATGGAATAATAAATGGATATACTATAGCTGGAACTCCTGTAAAAAGCTATCGACTCGAAAACAATTGGGTTGGTGTACAAATGTTGAATTATGAAAATAGATTTTTTGCAATTGTGGAGAAGTTGGGATATAATCTTCCACAAATTGCTCAGTTTTACAATAGTTCTAGCCAGTTTTTAAACCAACAACCACTGACTTTTCAGCCTATTAAAATGTTTGAAAACGAACCAGGTCAACTAATTATATTCGGTGTTGAAAATGGCATATCCAAATCTTTCCTATTCTATTATGAGGACAATCATATAAATGTTCATACGGTTTTCGGATCCACCACCATTAAAGACGTGGTGAAAATTAGCGATACTCAATATCTAGTATTAACCTCCGAAGGGGTATTATTGTATAGCTCCGATTTAAATGTAGGCATTTCCATGCTCTGTTCTTTTACCAATGGGAACTCTATCCTATTCGACTCTTTAAATAATCAGTTTTTCGTTATCAGCGCCTTTAGCATAAGCACATACAACTTTCCATCTGGGAGTTTAAAATCAACTTATACCAGTCCTAAACAGATTTTAAAAACTCACTTATACTACAATCGATGAAAGTAATCACCACCAAAGACGGTTCTCATACCCTCCTGTCGGATAAGATAAATGACACTTATCACTCTACAAATGGCGCTATTACAGAGGCACTGAGTGTTTACATAAAAAATGGGTATTTGGAGTGTGTTCGTGCCACAACCGATTCCATCCATGTATTAGAAATTGGGTTTGGAACAGGACTTAATGCGCTTTTAACGGCAATAGAGGCTAAAAAAGAAAAACGAAAAACGATTTATTATGCATTAGAACCTTATCCCATTGACATAAACAAGGTTTTAAGTTTAAATTACGGAGATGAAGATTTAGAAAAAAAATCGTTTTTCGAAAAAATCCATCAATCGCTATGGCAAACGCCAGTGGAAATTAATGAATACTTTACCCTTATAAAAACGAAAAGCAAACTTCAGGATGTGGATTTTAAATCACTCTTTTTTCATGTCGTCTATTTCGATGCATTTGGACCAGAAAAGCAGCCTGAGTTATGGAGCGAAGAGCTATTTCTAAAAATTGCCAACATTTTAATTTCTCCTTCCATAATTACTACCTATTCTACAAAAGGAGATGTAAAAAGAGCATTGCAAAATATCGGATTTAAAATAGAAAAACTACCTGGTCCTCCCGGAAAAAGAGAGGTTTTAAGAGCTATAAAGAAACAATAGAATTAAAAATAAGTTTTTATTATTAAAACCGGACAAACCTTGATCGTTCCTTTTTAAAATTAATAGCAATTCCTATATTTGTGGAGAAATATGCATATGGGCTTTTTTCCTGATATATGTAATGATACTTCGCAGCCACATGTAATCCAAAATTTCTAGAGAAATTATAGCAAAAACCCAACGTAGTAGTTCCTCCCATACTTGAATTGATACTAGAGACTTTTACCTGCGACGACTCTGTTCGAATTGCCTGAGAATGAGACTTATTATATACTCCAAATCCCAAACCGAATAACGGTTTAAAGGGGTTTTCGCCAAATTTTTTTTCTACTTCCAAGGTAATGGGAAACACTACATTTGAATAATTTTCTACTCCAAAACTAAAACGGTGATAACCCACAGCAACGCCAAAATCCATGGTCTCGGATATTTCAAAATTCATCGTTAAATTCACTCCAAAGTCAGATCCCAGATACTCTTTTTCAGTCATCTCTTTTAAAGGAATCTGAACGCCAACAGAAGGAAGTAAGCCAATTTGGGCTCGAAGAATAAACGGAAAAGATAAAATAATAAATAGGTTGATTGCTTTTGATTTCATTCTGATTTTTGTGTTTTTTTAAAAGCACAAAAGTAGAAAATGAACTAAGGAATATCTGTTTTAGAGATGTTAAATGTCATCTAAAAAAAGAGATGAAATGAAGTGGTGTTGTTTAAAAATTAGATAGCTTGGATTTGTATAAAAACTAAAAACTCAAAATTTGAACACGCCATATCTGGATATTTCATTGAATGTTCATTAAAATTATAAAAACAAATACCATTTGTCCCAAAATCAGCGATATAATTTCAGAAACGATGTTCTGTTTATAAAAATGATTATTTTTGAAGAATAATGATTAATCAAAAACATCTGGAAATTTACAAAAAATGAACTTTTTTAATACAATACGTTTGGGCTTCCTATTTGTAATACTGTTGATAATCCATTCATGTTCGGATGTCAAACAAACTTCCAACAGTAAGTTTGAAGAGTTATATCAAAAGGAAGAAAGCGTGAAAAACCAAGAATTTGACACTATTTCTAAGCTTTTTCAACAAATAGACTCTATCTGCTCTATCAACAACGATGATCGAATAAAGTATTTGAAAAACCTAGTTCATGGTCATTTATATTATCGAATTGGAGAATACAATCAGTCTATTGATAAACTGCAAAACGCTATAGAATATCTCAACAACAACACTTCAACCGATTCGTTAAAAGCAAAAGCATATAACTCTTTAGGGGTTGTATTTATGGCTAAATGCCAGTACGACAGTGCAATTTATTATTATAATAGATCTCTGAAAACATTTGAAAGACTTAATGACAAAAAAAATTGTCAGATGACCAACTTTAACAAAGCTCAATTATACTTTGAAATGGAAGATTATGCAGAATCTTTATGGATCATTGATAAAATATTAGCAGCGCCTGAAAATAAAGACATAGAATGGATGGCATTGCATCTTAAAGCAAACTTATATGGTGTTCAAGGGGATATTAACAGGGCAATTAAAATTTCAAAAACGACCATTCAAAGGATAGACGCATCAAAAAACATAGCTGCTTATAGCCGTTTTTTAAACAACCTCAGCTTGTGCTATAACGAATTAAAACAATTTGACTCTGCCATCTATTATTGTCGCCAATCTTATGCATATGATTCACTCCAAAATAACAAAATAAACATGGGTGCTAATTTGATGCTAATGGGAGAAATATTAATGAAGATGAATCTATATCAACCTGCAGAGGAGTTTTTCTTTCAAGCACTTCAAATTTTTGAAGAGATTAAAAGCTACGAAAATATTAAAGGAGCAATCTTGTCGTTGAAAAGACTAGCGATTAAGGAAAAGAAATTTGAAAAGGCTATGATTTGGCAAGATTCAATTTTTAACATCGATAAAAAAATTGCAAATACAGAAGTATTAAGGACTATTGCCCTTTTAAATATTCAATACGAGATAGATAAAAAAAACGAACTTTTAAAATCACAAATGATGGAACTACGTCGGCAACGACAAATGGGATGGATTATTTCAATTCTATCGATAGTTCTAATTACAACCATCTATCTCTTCTTTCAAAATAAATCGAAAAAAGAGAAGTTGAAATCAGCCAAATATCAAAAAAAATTAGCGGATATAGTTTTTGAAGCAGAACAAAACGAGCAGATACGGATTGCTAAAGATCTACATGACAGTGTTGGTCAAAAATTAGCAGTAACCCAAATGTATTTATCGATGGGTGGTAAAAACAATAAAGAAACCCATGAAATTTCAACCATGATCAATGATGCAATCGATGAAATCAGGTCTATTTCACACAATTTACTGCCCCCCGATTTGTCCAAAGGTCTGTTTTATGCAATTAGAACACTATGCGATCAAATAAATTATTCGAATCATTTGCCAAAAGTTGATTTGACCATTTATGAAAACACTCTAAACATCAAAATAAATCGCAATATTGAAATGATAATCTACCGGATCATTCAAGAGTTGTGTGGAAATTCAATAAAACACTCGCACGGAGAAAATATATGGATAGACATGAAGGTAGATTCCAATATACTACATATTAGCTATAAAGATGATGGAGTGGGATTTAGCGAAAATGACATAACAACTTCTGGTATTGGTCTGAAAAACATCAAAGAAAGAGTCTCTAAATTAAATGGGGAATACAAGTTTACAACTGCAATAAATAAAGGGGTTCAGTACGAGTTTCAATTTAATACACAAAAATGAAAAATAGCGTAAAATTAATGTTAGTAGATGACCATCAAATTGTCCTTGATGGAATAATGAAAATGCTAGAAACACAACCTCGATTTTCGGTGGAATGCACTTGCACAAGCGCCAAAGAAGCAATTTATAAATTAGAAGAAATTGGTTTTCATCTCGATATGGTTATTGTAGATATTTCTATGCCCAATATGAATGGTATTGAGTTATGCCAAATAATAAAAGAGAAATATTCTCATTTAAAGGTGCTGATATTATCGATGCACAACAATATTAGCTTAGTTAAAGAAGCAATAAATGCTAATGCAGATGGTTATATGATTAAAAATATTCGTCATAAAGAATTTATATCAGGTATTGAATCTTTAATTGACGATGGCTCCTATTTTGCTAAAGAGATTTTGCCACTATTGTTTCGTGAAGCTAAAGAAAAAAAATGCAATAACGACTTAATTGCTTTATCTAAAAGAGAACTAGAAGTGCTGGAATTAATTGTAAATGAACACACTAGCAAACAAATTGCTGAAAAACTATTTATAAGCAAACAAACCGTAGACACACATAGAAATAATATTATGCAAAAAACCAACTCAAAATCAATCGTTGGTTTAATCAAATATGCATATCTAAAAGGCGTACTCCCACTGTAAAAATCCATACTTATATGGAAAGCAAATCACTATTTATTACCATTGCATCCTTCGAAAAGCTATTTTAATTTTGTTGTTTATTCATCAGACAAAAAATGATGTTTGAAGTCCTTGTTTGAAAATTTACAATCAATAATTAAAAAAATGGTATAATGAGAAAAAATTGTATTCTAATTGCATTTTGTGCATTAACAATTACCTTGTTTTCGCAAAACAAAGTGAACTATAAATTTTTAGAAAGAAATCCGGATGTATATAAAAAAACAACCATATACCTGGAACCATTTTTTGCAGATTTGTATAAAGGTTTTGCTATGGGTTGGGGTGTAAAAGCAGATGTTCAGGTCTGGAATTTTATCCCTTGGGTTCATTTTAAATCAGCATATATTGATGTAAATGCACATTCTAAGAATGTAGATATTAAACCTAAAGAGAAATTATTTAAACAACAAATCACCGAAATTGGAACTACATGGATATTTAGTGACAAAAACAAAGAACGCAAAATTGGCATGAACTTAAATAGCCAAAAAATGGGAGGAGGAATGGTGAAAAGTACGTTCATTAGTGTTGATGGAACAAGTAAAGTAATTCATGGTTTGGATTTTGGCCTCTTCTTTAGTAAACACTCAATGGAGTTTGATGTTGATATTGATGACAATGTAAACCCCGACTGGAATTACAAAAGAGTAGCTGATGGGCTAACTGTTCCAATGTATTTTTCGTCTCCATCAGGCACAATTCAACCTTCTGGAACACAATGGTTGCCAGCTACTTCATATAATTCTAAAACCTTATTCGTTGGTTATAGATATAGAAATGTAATAAATACAAAAATCTATGCTGATGGATATGGAACTAAATCTAAAAAAATAGTTTTTGATTGGTACTCCCATTTATTGTTTTCTCCAAAACCAGAATTAAAATCTGTGTTTGACACTCGAGATGTAGAGTGGTTAATTATTCCTATTGAAGAGAAGAAAATGTTTTCAAATTTTGGCTTTAGAACAGGATTTTTGCTAAAAACTGCAAACTTTTTGCAATTTTATTCAGAAATCGGATACAAACCAGGACCAAAAATTAAAAGTAATGCAACAAATGGCTTTTATCTGGGTTTAGGATGGGGATTCTTTTTTGGAACTAAACATGGTCTTAAATTAAAAGGATACAACTTAAATCCAATTTAATTTTTTTCAGCCCTTCGGGATTATACAACCCGAAGGGCTGAAAAAAATTTACTCTACAACCACCCGAACCCCCTCCGAATGAGAGCTAAACTCCGGTGCGTACATGCACTGGATGGTGGTGATGCCGTTGGAGAAATTGCCCTTTTGGGTGGCGAACAGCGTGTATTCAAATACGTAGGTGCCTTTGCGGAGGTAGTCGAAGAAGAAGTTGGTGGCGGCATCGCGAGTGCTTTCATAATAACCCAAGCCGTCTTGATATTTGTATTGTGAAAGCACGTTGATCGGTTCGAAAGCAGCTGCGCGCATGTCCTTCATGTGCACGTATTCCATATCACGATCGGAGCGGAGCACGATGCGCACCCGGATTTTGTCGCCGACTTTGATTTTGTCGCCGGCTTTCACAAGCTCTAACACCTCACCAGTAGAGTTAGCGCGGACGATAAAGAGCTCTTTCTTCATACTCAGCGGAGTGGTCGCAGGGGTGATTTTGTCCAAGTTTTCGAAGTATTGCCAGTAGACCGAACCCCATGCCACACCAGCGGTAGATTTGGTGACGGTGATGTTGCCCATGTTTGGTGTGATCTCGGTGCCGTTCCAAGCGGTCTTGAAGTAGCCGGTTCCGGCTTCCACGTTCACGTTATCCATCTTTTTCGGATCGATCACCTTGTCGCCGATCTTGATTTCCACTAGTTGGTCGTCAGCGAGTTGGCTGGTGCCTTTCAGCAGCAGCGCATAACAAGCTTCAGCCGTGGATTTGGTGGTTCCCCAGTTTTGGGTCTGCTTTTGTTTCAGCAGCCAGATTTTCATCTTCTCCACCGATTCCGAGTCGCTGTTGACCACATCAAAGGCTTCTATCAACAATGCCTGGCGTTCGATCGGTGCTTCGTACCAGTAATATCCGGCGCCTTCATTGCGCCAGTACATGCCCATCTCTTCGCTGAAAAGGGCGTTGTCCTTCACTGAAGCGATGACTTTTTTAGCCGTCACCGGATCGCCAGTTTTCATGTTGGCGATGGCGATCATCCCCTGCATGTAAACCCCTTTCGTGAGCCAATATTTTTTGGATTGATTGAGATAGTAGTTCACCGCTTCCTTGTTTTTAGAAGCGATTTCTACATCTTTCCAGAAGAAACTGCGGGCATATAGATATTGGATTTCTGTCCACCCAAGATGGTCTTTAGTCATATCCACTTTCCATTTTTTGAGCTCTTCGTAATTCTCTCTGATTCGATCATCGGTGTAGCGAACAGCTTTAAGTGTCATCGCCCAAGCTTTAGAGTTAACCGTTAAATCAGTAACCCCAAGATTTTTCAAATGACCTAATCCTGTAACGATATATTGGGTGATGTATTCATTATCAGGCATTCCGGGGAACCACGACCAGCCACCGTTTGAGGTTTGCATCTTAATCAGCTTGTTCAGGGCGGCATCCAACTGACTTGACATGTTGATGATATCGAACAACAGTCCGATCCGTTTCTTCTGTTCCGTTTCACTTTTTGCATCCAACACCCAAGGGGTCTCTTCCAACATCAGCGATTTCAACTCCTGGTTTTTCTCCAGATTCGACATAAGTGCTTCGGGGGAGTTTATTTTCCAACTTTCGAACACCGCTTTGATTTTCGGACTTGAGTTGGCGATATGCGTGGCAATGCTGTTGGCATAAAAACGGTTGAAGGTCTGTTCCGAACATTCATAAGGATATTCCATCAGATATGGCAATGCCTGAATGGCATACCACGCTGGATTGGAAGTGAATTCCAAGGTGTATTTGAAGTTCTTGAGCGTAGTGGACGTGTTGTTTTTCAGCTTGTCGAACGAGAAGGTTTTGGTTTGGTTCCCGTTGATCGGCAATGGCAACGATTCGGTGACCAACATACGGTTGGTTAATACAGGTAAAGTCATCTCTTCCCCATCGGAGAAGTTTCCTGCTTGTGCGGTCACACGGTAGGTGATGGCCATCAACCCTTGCGGAATGGCTATTTTCCAAGCAACGGAGGTGCTTTGACCTTTCAATGCGGAGAAAGGAATCTCCACGGTGGTCAATCCGAGTTCGATGTTGATCTGTTTCATGGTCAACGCATCGAAGAATTCGATTTTGGCGATGCCAGTCAAATCTTTATCCGAGATGTTGGAGATTTTGGCGTTGAACTCCATTTGGTCGCTTTCGCGGAAGAATCGGGGTTGGTTTGGGACCACCATCAGCTCTTTTTGGGTTACTAATTCCTTCGTGAACTGTCCTACACGCAGGTCTTTTGTGTGCGCCAGTCCCATGATTTTCCAACGGGTCAGCGATTCGGGGACTTTGAATTTGATGACCACATTTCCATCTTTATCGGTGGCCAGTTGAGGCATGAAGAATGCGGTTTCGTTGAAATTGCTTCTTATTTGTATGGGTTGATCCCCCACCCGATTATCTTCTCCACTCTGGTCTTCTATGGGAACAAGACCATCCATTACTTTATCATTACTGGATTTACCATTTTTTGATATTTCTGATTTTTTGCTAGGAGTACTCTTCGTCTTTTCATCTATATTTTCTTCTTCAGAAGAGGTAAATCCAGCAGCCGGTGAAGCAGATTCAGCAAGGGATAAATCGTCGGCATCGTAAAAGTCGGCTTTCATCGTTTGTTTTCTATAATAGCCTTTTCCTCCTCCTCTGCCATATCCATAACCATAAGAAAAATAGAATCCATACATATTTAAGTTATCATATTCTACTCTTTTTAAATATCGAGAATTTGGATAGTAATAATATTTATTTGCATAAGCTTTTGTGTTAAAATCACCGGTATTCCAATAGGGTGCATATTTTTGTGCTATAGACAAGTACCAAGACCAGTTATGGGGAACAAATGCGTCTAACGAAGCATCATACATTGTGGTAAGTAGTTCCGACGCCAACTTTTCTCCATCATTACCTTTTATGGTTATCTGCCACTCCTCATTTTGTCCGGGTTGTAACTTATCGCGGAAGGTAGCAAACTTCACCTCTAAACGCTCATTTTTCTTTGGAACACGAAGAGATGTGTTTGCAATATAAGAACGATTGTTAATGGCCATTACTGCATTTATGCTGATATTGCCGTAATGAGTCTCGGAAATTGGAAAATCGATAACTTTTGGATTTTTATTCAACTCCACCCATTGTTTCCAAATAACTATATTTTCTTTAAAAAACTCCACAAACACTCTTGCATTAGGTTGGCTACTTTCGATGAAAATTTTGGCCACTTTACCTGGTTCTACTAAGTGTTCGTTGGTTCGTAAAGTAAGGGCAGAATACTCCGAGTTTTCGTTTTTAGAAGAGTTTGTAATCGTGAAATATTGACTTTTTTGGAATGCAACTCCATACTTGTCAACACCCTCTACTTCAACAACATATACCCCACTCTCCCAAGTGTTTAAATTTTCAAACTGTAATATTGTATCGGTAGCTGTATTGTGCGTTTTTTGATATGCAATTTTTCCTTTTTCCCATCCATTTTTATCCAATTCGTTTTTGTACTCATCAAAAGGGAATAATTTATGAAACTCCTCTTTGGTATATTTAAAACTAGAAGGACGTTGCCAAATCCGATTGTTATAGAACACTTCTGGCTGAGTCATTTTATAAACCACAACCTTAATTCTACTAGGTTCGAGTTGATGGTTTAAATTGGTTGTTCTGATGTCGTACTTTGCTGGTTCAAGAGCTTGATCGATGGTGGGTGGAATTGAAACAGAAGCATACATCGACACATAACCAACTGGAATGGTGGTAGTTGTGGAATGTGTTTCGCCATTTATATCGGAAATATCGGCTGAAATGATATAATTAAATTGTGGCAAATATCGCTTTTTAGTTGAATAATCAGGAATCGCATCAAAGGAGATAGTATATTCCCCATTTTCATTCGTAAGAGTTTCTCCACTCATAATCTCCATCGAAGTAGAAGCAGGTAGATATCCCCACCACCATCGCCACCATGGATAAGAGGCCTGGCGAGTAACACGATATTTTACGGTAGCTCCATCGATTGCATTTCCAGCATACGCTTTTGCAACTCCTGTAACAGTTACCTTGTCATTCAACCGATAACTTCCTTTAATAGGGTTAAATGTAGTTTCAAACTTTGGCCGTTTGTAATCCTCCACTCGGAAATAAATGTTTCCATGTTCATTACTTAAGTGCATCGAACCATTTAAACCTCCTATTGGAGCAACAAAAGAGCCAGATATGGAGCCATATTCATTAGAAATTAGCTCTAAAGAGCCTTTATCTTGCCAATTAGCATCATAAAGGGTTACCTTTGATTTCTTTCCAACCATCAATTTTGCATCTTTTCCCTTAGTTTCAACTGTAATCCCTTTAAAATAAACCGTTTGACCTGGTCGATAAATTGCTCTGTCGGTAAAGAAATAAGTTTTAATTACCGAACGCGTTGTAGTGTCTCGAAAATAGTGATATAAACTATTATTAGATTCAATTTTATCCTCTTTGGTAGAAATTGAAAAAGAAAGATTCCTGCTATAATGACCTTTAGTGCTAGCGGGAATAATAAAATGACCATCCGCGTCGGTAACACCAGTAACATAATCTCGATCTTCGTATTTTCTTAAAGAGTTGTTATAATCAATTGACCAAACCTTAACTCTGGCATTCTCAACTGGCTTTCCATTATCTCTAAATAATACTTTTAATTCCGACGACCCATTGTCTAAAGTTCTCTCAATATAAGAGAGGTTTGTAACTCTATATTGTGTATAAGCAATTGGGCTTTTATTGTAGTTAAAACTTACGTCGTCTGATACCAATAGAAGATATTCTCCTGTTGACATTGGGGGAATTTTTAGCTCAACACTTCTTTTTTGAAAATCATCCGTATAGGGCAAAGTTTCTGTTAATAGCGTGTTGAATTTTAAATCTACGAGTCGTTTCATTAAATCAATACCCCATAATTTTTGGGTTAACTCACTCATCTCCTTCCTAGTAAAAGGGATTATGCGAATATAAGCAGTTTTCACAGATCGATATTTTACTAGCAAACGAGAGTTTGTGTTTGGAATAATTTCCTTCTCAAAATCTAAATCTAGGTCTTTACGTAAAATTTGATTTTTCAATAGCTGGCAATTATTTTCTCCAATTGAATTCGGATGTTTTTCAATTCCTTGATTACAATATTTTAAAGCTTCCTTATAATAGAGTTGCACATTGGGATTCGAGATAGAATCGTATTTTGATGCTTCGGCATTGTAATATACTGCTAGTTTATAGCAAATAGTCGAAAAAATGGAATTTTTCTCGTGCATTGCGTGTAAATTAAGAAGTGCGGCAATGTACAAGCTATCTACATTTTCAAAAATTCCGTTATTTTTTACAAATTCCAATCTGTTCAGATCTGCATCAATTAAGGCAGACGCATCCATGTCATTGGAATGAAATTGGATTACCTTTTGAAGCAAATCAAGGGCGTAATATTTCATCGACATGCTATCAGGAGTAGATAAAGGCAACGAGATAAACTTAGAAGCCTTTGCTAAATAATCTGGATTGTTGATATAAAAAGTAGCTGCTGGTTTAACAATTTCGGGTTCTTCACCCATATAAAAATCGATGGCCCGATTGGCTAGTAAATCATACAAGGTAGGTCGATAAATTCTACCATTCTTTTTTTCAATAATTTGATCAAAGGGGGTTAAAAGTGTTTTTTTAAGAAGTTTATCATTTGTCAGCGATGCTTGATATGCTTTAAAAACCTCATCCACTATGGTTCTCAAATCCCAAGTTCGAATATCTTCTTTTTTATAGTTGGCAGTAGTGGTACGGTCTAAAAACACCCATCGATTAGCTTGATAATAATCCCACAAGATTTGAGCCTTTGTGGAATACAATATCTGCTTCTGAGGCTCGGAAACAGTTTTTATCTCTTGATCTATAAGCGATAAAGCTTTTTCTATAGGCTCCTCTTCGTAGGATGCTACTAGACCCATTTTGTAAAATACCGAACGAAGAAAATGGCCATGTTGTTGTTCAAGTTTTGATTGCTTATATATTTCTTCCACAATCTTCAAAGCTTCTTTAGGCAGACCGTTGTCGCGCTGTTTATCAACCAGTTTCCACTTTTCGACGTAATTGAATGACTTGACCTGTTGTTGAGCCATTGTGGAGGAAAACAGAATCATGACAAGGGTGATGGTGCTCCAAAGCTGCTTCATAATATTGGTTTTAATAAAGAATTAATAACGAAAGAATGCCGACTTTCTTTTATTTTTGAAAAAAGAAAGTGGTTTGCATGAAAAAATCAAGCCAATTTAATAAAAAATTCAGGTAGATGGTGTTAAATTTGGTTTTTTTGATTAAAATGATGATGTGACAGGCGAAGATGAATGTATTTGTCGATATTTATCGGGTCAAAAAGTTTTTAGACCTAAATTGCGCTAATCCTGTTAATCCAGTAAATCCTGTCCAAATTATAGAGTCTTACCTTGCGCATTGTAATCACATCCATGAAAATCAGGGCTGACTCTTCAGCCCCGTGATAAATGTTCCTCATCCATATTAATCTGCTAAATCAGCGTCTTCTGTGTTCCAATTCCTTTAGACTCGCATTACGCCCTTGATAAACCAATCAAAGATATCGGTGCTACGCACCTTGTCTCCACTCGTATTATTCTTTTCTACAAAGATGACGCTACTCTGCAGCTCAAATCCATCTCAAAATTCCGCATTGGAATTGCCTAATACCGCAAAAAAAAAATGCGTTGCATCGCGATACTCATAACTCTGTATTCCCTTTATAGACTTTACAGATCCCGCAAAACAAATCCGTCAACCGACGGATTGTGATTTTGCGAGGATGCTCGAATTATTAAAAAAATCGTAGATTTTTATAATTCGGCACTTTGGACTTTATAGACTTTAAAGACTATCTCGACTTATTTCCCTAAATTTGCAAATAAAACAGATTCATTTGACAGCAAACCACAAATACGACTTTATCATTATTGGAGCGGGTACAGCGGGTCTGATGACAGCAGCACACATCATAAACAAACGAGTGCTGATACTTGAGAAGGGTAACACTCCAGGCAAAAAGCTGCTGATTTCCGGTTCGGGACGATGCAACTACACCCACGAAGGAGACATCAAGGAGTTTATGCTTCACTACGGACTTCATGGACGGTTTTTGAAACAGGCGCTGTATCAGTTTGACAATAAAAAAACGGTTCAGTACTTCGAAGCGCATGGATTAGGCAGTGTGACAGACAAAAATGGCAAGGTGTTTCCCGAAACAGATCGAGCAGAAGATGTGCTGGATGTGTTGTTGAGCATATGCCGCAACAATGGGGTGGAATTTCGTTTCGGTTCTGCCGTTAAGAGCGTTGCTACTCTCGAGGATGAGTTTGTGGTTGAGACCTTCGATGGGAGATATAGTAGCCATTGTTTGTTGATTGCAACCGGAGGGAGGTCCTATCCAAAGACTGGATCTACTGGCGATGGATACCGTTTTGCAAAACAACTTGGACATGATGTTATACCTGCCAAACCAGCGCTAACCTCTTTGCTTTATTCCAACTTTGAATTTTTGGATTTGTCGGGGGTAGCCATCTACAACAAACCATTATCATTGTATCGGAATAGGAAAAAACTGTACGATCACCGTGGAGATATCGGGTTTACTCACAAAGGATTGTCGGGTCCTGGAATTCTTGATTTTTCGAGATATTTCGAAGCGGAAGATGTGGTGAAAATCAACCTGTGCAACATCCCATCCGACGAGTTGAGGACGCTGATTATTGATGAAGGAAAGAATAGTGGAAAAGTACAGCTAAAAAACTTTCTGAAAGGATTTGATATTCCTGAAAGTCTTGTTTCAAGGTTGCTACAAAAGATTGGAGTGGATGAAAAGACAACATTGGCGACCCTCGAAAAGGAGCAACGCAAGCTGGTGGTGGAGTGGTTCACCGGTTTTTCGTTCACCATCGAGCAGGTGGGCGGATTCAACCAAGCGATGGCTACGGCGGGAGGTGTGAGTCTCGAACAAGTCAACCCGAAAACCATGGAATCAAAACTGGTTAATAATCTTTATTTTGCTGGTGAGGTACTCGACATCGATGGCGACACTGGCGGATATAACATTCAAGCCGCTTTTTCGATGGGAATCACTGTCGCACAATCTGTCAACAAGAGATAGCAAAAACCATGAGCAATTTTTAATTAATAGTTTCTAAAATTTTTGTACTCCAAAAAAAACTTTTTACCTTTGACAATTAAGTAAATAATCACAAAGCGAATTTGAAAACATCACAACTATTCCGGAAAAAACAAATTTCTGAGGTTTTTCAGGAGGTTTATGCAAACGAAAACAGCGGAATGAAGCGTAATTTAAAGCTTCGTGATTTAACTTCTATGGGAATTGCAGCTATTGTAGGAGCTGGAATTTTCAGCACCATAGGTTCTGCTGCTAGCAATGGGGGGCCTGCGGTATCCCTATTATTTGTGTTCACTGCTCTAGCTTGTGGCTTTTCAGCAATGTGTTATGCCGAATTTGCATCTAGAGTGCCTGTGTGTGGGAGTGCTTATACATACGCATACGCAAGTTTTGGAGAGCTAATAGCATGGATTATTGGTTGGGACTTAATTATGGAATATGCTGTGGGCAACATTGCAGTGGCTATCTCTTGGTCTGATTATTTTACTGCATTACTAACTGGTTTTGGAATTCACTTTCCCGAATGGCTAGGAATAGACTATCACACAGCTCATATTGCCTTTGTAGAAGTATCCTCAAAAATCAGCCAAGGTATTCCACTCACCGAAATGACCTCTCACTTACAACACGCATATAGCGCATGGATCAATGCACCTCAAATTTTTGGATTACACATTATTTTGGATCTACCAGCCTTTATAATAGTAGTACTTATCACTATGCTTGTTTATATCGGCATATATGAGACAAAAGTAGCTAACAACATCATGGTATTGATAAAACTCACGATCCTATTGACTATCATTGCCGTTGGAACATTTTGGATAAACCCCGAAAACTGGAACCCCTTCGCCCCTAATGGACTGCCGGGAGTGATGAAGGGAGTTGCAGGTGTGTTTTTTGCGTATATCGGCTTTGATGCAATTTCTACCACCGCTGAAGAGTGTGAAAATCCGCAGCGAGATCTGCCTAGATCTATGATCTTATCTTTAATCATCACAACTATTTTATATGTGTTAATTAGCTTAGTCCTAACCGGAATGGTACATTATTCCGAATTGGCAGTAGGTGATCCGCTTGCCTTTGTATTCGAAAAAGTAGGTCTCACGCGTTTTTCTGGAGTTATTGCCATAAGTGCACTAATAGCAATGACGGGCGTTCTATTAGTTTTTCAAGTAGGACAGCCCCGAATTTGGATGAGCATGAGCAGAGATGGATTATTACCCAAAAAATTCTCCAAAATTCATCCTCGCTACAAAACTCCTGGATTCTCTACCATCATCACTGGTATATTGGTTGCAATACCAACTCTTTTTCTCAATTTAAATGCAGTAACCGACCTCACCAGCATTGGGACACTCTTTGCCTTTGTTTTAGTTTCCGGTGGAATTTTACTTTTAAAAACTGAGACCAAAGAGGAGCGTTTATCTGGTTTTAGAGTGCCCTATTTCAACAGCAGATTTATCATACCAATAGTTTGGTTTATTACCATCGTATTGCTACTGTCTTTCAATTTGAGCGGAATAAAATCATTTTTCTCGCTGAAAACAATTTTATCCATGAATGTAACTCACCATCTATTGTTGATCCTTTTTCTGGTAATTGCAACCATTGTTTCCTCATTTGCAGTTATAAAACAGTGGTCGGTAATTCCAGTTATGGGTTTGTTAATTAATCTATATCTGATGACTGAATTGGGAATAACAAATTGGCTGAGATTTCTGGTTTGGCTATTGATTGGGTTGCTTATTTATTTCTTATATGGGTATAGAAGAAGTAAACTGAGATTTAAAAAAGAGTAACAACCTGCCTTAAAATTGTTTGATAAAAGTAGTCAAAATCAACCATTGTGCGAAATAAGACTAATTGATTGACATTAGATTACATCCTCTAATCTCACTATCATCAAATCGACCTAAAACCTCAAAGGTTCCATCAGAATGAACCGTGGCCAAATCTTGTGTTGCAATAAAGGCACAACTTTCAATATTGGCAAGATCAATAACATTTAATCCTCCATTTTTTCCAACACGGTGAACAGATAAGGGATCGTTTGTTTCGCGGATCAAAACTTTCATCCAGGGTGGTGAACTAAAAGTAGATTTGCCTCTAGTATAACCTTGCGATAACAACTCTGTCATGCCATACTCTGAATAAACGTTGGGAACTCCAAATCCAGCACAAAGATCATCCTGTAACTGATTACGTGTAATTTCTTGCTTTCTACCTTTCATTCCACCAGTTTCAATCACTATTAAATCGGGAAAATCAATTTTATACTTTTCCACAAAATCTAAAAGGGCAAAAGTGACTCCAAAAAGAATTGTTTTTTGTTTTTGTTTCGCTAAATCGTGCAATATGAGACTCAAATCATGTGTGTTGTACATAAAAAATCCAGACTCTTTTTTGGCTGACTGATTTATTAAATAATCAACCATAAACACCAAAGAGGAGGAAGATCGTTCAAGATATGAGGGTAATAATGCAAGGATAAACGCTGATTGAGGTTTTCCAAAATGGGATTCAAAGTTACGAGAAAAACTTTCGATATATATCTCTGGAGAAGCTAAAAAGTGTTTCGAAACTTGGGAACCTGTGGTCGCACTACTCTCAAAACAGAGTTTTGGATTTGCATCGGTAGAAGTAATTAAATGGTTTTTAAAAAACTGAATAGGTAAAAATGGAATTTTTTCAATCTCCGAAACATCGTTCGGATCAACCTTTAAAAAGTCAATAAAATCTTTATAAATTTTGCAATGAGAATATTGGTAATAAAACAACTCCAAGGAAGCTTTTTTAAAATCATCCTCCGTTTGCATGTTGAAAATTTTTTTTGAAAAAATTGTTCCAAAATTGCTCATTTTAAATTACTTTTGTCTGAGATATTTTTTGCAAAGATAAGAGGTTAATTTATGCACTTACGGTTTTATTTCTTTTTTTTTATTTTAACGATCCATTTGCTGGGGTTTGTCTCTTGTAAAAAGGTAGAAGAATATCCCGTGGAACCTCAAATATCATTTAATAGTTTCTATAAAATTCCGAGTGGTACTGCTATCGATAATTATGGAATGATACTTATCGATTTTACCGATGGGGATGGTGATGTTGGATTGAATAGCACGAACATACAACCTCCTTTTGACACATCATCCATCTATTATTATAATTTTTTTATCGATTACTATGAGAAACAACGTGGTGTATTTGTAAAACCAATATTATTCGAAACGTTTAATGCAAGAATCCCTGTTTTGAATACATCTACAGAAAACCAACCACTCAAAGGAACAATATCGATACAAGTCCCTATCAATAATTTTTCGTCTACGTACGACACCATCCAGTTTGAATGTCGTATATGCGACAGGGCCCTCCATATTAGCAACGCAATAAAAACTCCAGAAATAATTGTAAAAAAACGATAGTTCACACCATGACAAACCACTCTGCAAACGAACCAAAAAGTGTTCTAAAAAAGTATTTTGGATATTCCGATTTTAAAGATCGTCAAGAAGAGATCATTGCCAACACCCTTATGGGCAACGACACCCTCGTGCTAATGCCAACAGGGGGTGGAAAATCTATCTGCTTTCAAATTCCTGCTCTCATGCTGCCGGGTCTTACGGTAGTAGTGTCGCCTTTGATTTCACTAATGAAAGACCAAGTAGATTCTCTTCAAATGAATGGTATTTCAGCCGTGTGTCTCAACTCCTCACAATCGCAGGAACAACAACAAGATGTTTTCAATCAAATATATCATGGGCAAACTAAACTTTTGTATATATCGCCTGAGCGTTTACAATTGAATAGTTACATGTTTGACTATCTTAAAAAGATGAACATCTCGCTTTTTGCCATCGACGAAGCGCATTGCATCTCACAGTGGGGACACGATTTTCGTCCCGATTATTTAAATTTGAGTTCCCTAAAAGAACATTTTCCATTGGTTCCCATTATGGCTCTCACCGCTAGTGCCGACGAATCTACTCAAAAAGATATCACAAGTTTGTTACACCTTAAAAATTCGAAAAAATTTAAATCATCTTTCAATAGGCCAAACATATATTATTACGTTAAACCAAAAAGCGATTTAAACACATTTTTATCTAAATATTTAAAAGAAAATAGAAACAATTCTGGAATAATATATTGTTTATCCAGGAAATCTACAGAAAAAATGGCCTTATTTGTTCAAAAATTAGGACATTCTGTTGCCTGTTATCATGCAGGGCTCCCTTCAGAGGTTAGAGCTCAAGTACAATCTGATTTTTCAAAAGACAAGATTAAGATAGTAGTTGCTACAATTGCATTTGGGATGGGCATTGATAAATCGAATGTTCGATTTGTAATCCACGCAGATTTACCCAAAAACATGGAAGGATACTACCAAGAAACTGGAAGAGCAGGTCGCGATGGGTCCAGGGCCGAAGCCCACCTCTTCTATTCTAAAGGAGATGTGGCTAAATGGAAAAACATCATCAACAGTGGCGACGACCTTGATTTAAACGCCATTTTACATCGTAAATTAAGGAGGATGGTTTCTTTTGCTGAAACAACTTCGTGCAGAAGACAGTACTTGATGAACTACTTTGGTGAAAAACATGATGGGAACTGTAAATCTTGCGATTTCTGTCTTACCTCGGTAGATGAGTACGACGGAACTATTGAATGTCAAAAAGTACTTTCTGCTATATTGAGACTTGGCGAGCGTTATGGTTCGGGGATGATCGTAGATTTTCTAAGAGGGTCTAAATCCTCAAAAATCACTCCATCGATGAGAGAAATTAAAACCTATGGTATTGGGGATGGACAGCCCGATTTTTTTTGGAACTCGGTTATACGTCAACTCATTCAAAAAGGGGTGTTAATACAAACAGAAACTCAATTTCCTATTTTGAAGACTACCTCTTTGGCAACTCCCATTCTAAAAGGTACGGAAAAAGTGATGCTGGTAAGAGTGAAAAACCTAGACATAAAAACATCAAAAACTTACTCCGAAAACTACGACACGAAACTATTTTCAACCCTCAGGTTGTTACGAATGCAAATAGCAAATAGTCAAGGAGTACCTCCATTTGTAGTTTTATCCGATAGTACTTTGTATGAACTATGCACTTATTACCCGCAAAACCAACTAGAATTGGGACAAATTTCTGGTTTTGGGACCTTTAAAATCGATAAATATGGAGGTCATTTTCTGAAAGCCATCGTAAAATACTGCAGTGAGCATAATATTGCCTCAAAAATACACATGAAGGCACCCAAAATGAGGTTTTAATCAAACTAGAAAAAATAGTTCCATCAACAAAATCCCCAGAAATCAGAAAAAAAGACGAAAAAGTCTATTTAAAGATAGATTCTAAAAATTTATCTAGCTCTTCTCCTCTTAGATTTTTAGCTACTACTTTTCCTTCTGGCGATAAAATTACGGTAGCAGGAATACTCTTTACCCCATATATTTTTGCAGGCTCTGCATCCCAATACTTTAAATCACTCACTTGAGTCCACCGTAATCCATCCGCAACGATAGCTTGTTTCCAACTATTTGCCGATTTATCTAAAGAGACACCAAAAATCTCCAACCCCTTGCTGTTGTATTTATTGTAGACCTCTACCATATGAGGGTTTTCTGCTCTACAAGGTCTGCACCACGATGCCCAAAAATCGATAATAACCCATTTTCCTCGAAGTTCGCTAAGTTTTCTAATATTTCCGGCAGTATCTTTTTGAATTATGTCGGGTGCTATATTCCCAATGACTGTTGCTTTAGCAGCTCCTACTTTGTTATTGAAGTCTTTTACAAACAAATTTTCTGGAAATTTTGCTATCAACGATTTTGCTACCATTTCAAAAGTTTCAGGAAATGAATCCATTCCAATATTATCTGCAAAAGCAATATTGGAAAGCAGATGAGGTTTGGTTTGCAACAACGAAGCGATCTCATTTTTTCGAATAGAATCTACTTTAAACCAAGATTTCTGCAAAACATCATTCTCAGAAGTATTACCGTTTTGATTTAAGGTTCTGAAAACACCTTGAATACTATCTAATTTAATTTTGTAAAGTTCTTCAATGTTTCTAAACTGCAAAAATTGTTTATTTTCATCGGAAGAACTTTCCACTTTTACCAATTGATAATTTTTGGAAGGATCAATGGTGAGACTTGTTTTTTCACCAGGAACAAGAATCAACAAGGTATTATTTCCGTTGAAAAATAATCGATAAAAATCGTATTTTGGAATTTTTGTATTGAAAACAAAAGAACCATTTTTGTCAATCACCGCAGAGTCAATAATAGAGTTTTTGTTGTAGTCAAAATGTTGTAAAACTACTTTTTGGGAAGCAAAAACAACCCCAGGAACAGGCAAATACGTTCCTTTGATAGATGTAATTTGGGTTTTTTGGGCATTTGCAAATCCAGCAATCAATAAAAATGCGGACAAAAATAGATGTTTGATCATTAGAAATATATTAAATAAATAATGAGTAAAAATACAAAAAAATCAAATACGATTCATTTTTTACATCGGTGTGTTATGAAAAATTAAAAAAACATAAACAATGTAGTATATTTGCACTCAACAAAGTCAACTAAATAAGTTTCTTTCATTTATTTTATAATATCATAAATTGTTGATGAAAACATATATTTTATTTATCTCTTTTGTTTTTTGCGCTATTCTATTACAAGCACAAAACTCTTTTTTCGTTGTTTTTAAAGACAAACAAGGCGAAACTTTCAATCCTCTATCCTATTTCGATGCAAAAGCTATAGATAGAAAAGTTATGTTTGGCATTTCAATAGAAGACAGTACCGATTTTCCAGTTTCAGAAACATATGTTCAAAAAGTCGAAGAGTTGTCTTTAAAAGTTGGTTGTGTGAGTCGTTGGTTTAATGGGGTATTTGTATGGGCAACCAACGATCAAATAATCGAAATTGCCAAACTTCCTTTTGTAAAAGAAATCATACTTCTGCAAGGGAAAGGACAGATTTCTTCAGCCAAAAAAAACACACAGAATTTCGACAATGACCCTAAAAGTTTAGCGTTACAGCAATTAAGCAGAATGCAAGGTGATTTGTTTCAAAAAAATGGCATCGATGGCAAAGGGATCCGGATAGCGATTTTTGATGGTGGTTTTCCAGAAGTAGACACTCATCCAGCATTTAAACACATTCGTGAGGAAAAGAGAATCATCAAAACATTTGATTTTACCAAAAATAAGGATTTCGTTTATTCATACAACAGTCATGGGTTAAGCACTTTTTCAAACATTGCTGGGATATACGATTCTATCCCTCTTGGTTTGGCAACTGGTGCAGAATTTTTGTTAGCTCGTACCGAGGTGAACTCCGAGCCTTTTGCAGAAGAACAATATTGGTTGGCTGCCGCTGAATGGGCCGATAAAAATGGAGCACACATTATCAGCAGTTCATTGGGATATACCAAAGATCGATACTTTCCAGAGCAAATGGATGGAACTCATAGTTTGATCTCAAAAGCGGCCAACATGGCAGCCCAAAAGGGAATGCTGGTAATAAACGCTATGGGCAATGATGGAGATAACGATTGGAAAGTACTTTCTACCCCAGCAGATGCAGATAGTATTATTTCAGTAGGTGGTATTGATCCTCGTTTGGATTATCACATCAACTTCAGCTCTTTTGGCCCTACCAAAGATGGTAGACTAAAACCCAATGTTGCTGCATACGGAAAAGTCACCGTTGCCACTCCAGGTAAATCCATTGAAGTTGCTTACGGAACCTCATTTGCAACCCCATTAGTC
Organism: uncultured Lentimicrobiaceae bacterium; assembly: GCA_964653595.1. Classification (GTDB taxonomy): domain Bacteria; phylum Bacteroidota; class Bacteroidia; order Bacteroidales; family WCHB1-69; genus JBAXTE01. The sequence goes on along the minus strand of CAZZHH010000013.1, from coordinate 39,610 downwards.
TCTGGTTTTGCTGCATGTGCTTGGCAAACCAAGTTGGAAAAAAAGAATATGGAGATAAAGACAGAAATAGAACACTCTGGAGATCTATTCCCCTATTACGATTATGCCCATGGGTATGGGGTTCCTCAAGCATCCTACTTTTTCAGCAAAGAAAAAAGAACAAAAAAAGAAGGGGATGTATTTCAATTTGTAATTGAAAAAGATACATTGTTAATCTTAAATACCAGAGCTCTCGATAGCACCCAATTGATTTACGAAAAATTTTATGATAAAAAATTAAAAGAAAACTACCCAGATGGGTTTTTGAGTGACTTAAATTCAAATCATCTTATGTTTTTTCATATTGCAAACACGGAAGGGAAATTAATTCGTTATGGAGTAATTAAAGTCTTCTCAAAAATTGTTACATCCATACCATTATCCGATCTTCCAATGGGATACAAAGTGAGAATTGCTTATAAAAACGGATTTCAAGAATGGACAAGAGAATTGCAAAACATGAATAAAACCAACTAATTATCAATACATGAAAAAGATAGTAATATTATTTTTGTCGATATTTTTTTCGACTGTCATCATTGCTCAGGAAGTGATATTAGACGAAAACCCTCAATCGCTCTATCAACCTAAAAAATGGGGACAAAATCGCACCAATTTCATCCATCTGTTTGGCTCTTATGCTTGGGTAATAGGTCTGCCAGAAGGAGATGCCTATGATTTAAAATATGGATTTTCGAGAGATTGGAAGTTTGGAGCAAGGTATAAACTAAAGCTCAATAATCATTTCGATATAGGAGCTGATATTATTATTTCAAATAGTAGGTATCGATTTGCTCAATATGGTTCAAACATTTTTCCCGATTCAACAATGCATGATAAAGAGTATTTATCCTTTTCAGCATTTGGCATGGACTACTTTAACCGAATTAATTTTGGAAAAAGAGGTGATAAAATTGGAAAATATTTCGATTTTGGTCTTTATGGTACTATTAACTATTTGGCCCGTCATAACTACTGGGACAAACTATCTACCCCATATAGCGGTAGCACTAAAGTAAAAACAACTCTATACAACCTCAACTATATCGCGGATATAAACTGGGGATTAAAAGCGAAAATTGGATATGGAAGAGTTGCTTTTTGGTCGTCGTATCGTCTTTCAAATCTATTTAATTCAAAATTAAACTCCTCAAATTCTATCGAACTTCCGCGCACTATAGTAGGTATTGAAATTGGGTTTTTCTAAAAAGTGATATTTTATTGATTCTAAGGAATAATTGAATGATGATTTTGATAAATAAAAACCTCTGCCAAATTTGAGAATAAACCATGCCTCTTTAACGCTATTAAAAATATAAATGTATGTCAGTATTAGTAGAATTTGCTATGTTTCCAACCGATAAAGGAGCTAGCGTAAGCGAATATGTAAGCAAAATTATTAAAATGATTGACGAAACTGGAATCGATTATCAACTTACGCCCATGGGGACGATTTTTGAAACCGAGACGATGGCAGAAGCTCTTCACCTTTTAAATCTCTCGTATCAACAAATTGAAAAAGATTGTAAACGGGTTTATTCATCGGTGAAATTCGATATCCAACCCGAAAAGAAGAATCGAATTAATTCAAAAATAAAATCTATAGAAAACAAGATTGGAAATGTAAGGAAATAGAGACTATTTATAATTCCAAGATTCTCTTTATATAATTTTATTCGTTTTGACACCGATTTTATTAAACCCACATTTTTTGTATCTTTGCAACCAAAAAAACATCACATAGATTATGAGTATCGAATTGAGTGAACAGGAAATTTTAAGACGCAACTGTTTAACAGAGTTGTCCCAAATCGGAATCAATGCATACCCGGCAGCCGCATACGACGTGAATGCAACCACAACCGAAATATTAACCAAATTTGAAGCAAATCAAACCTTGTTTCAAGAGGTCAGCATCGCCGGCCGGATCATGAACCGCCGGATCATGGGCGCCGCCAGTTTTGTTGAACTACAGGATTCCATGGGCAGGATTCAACTATATTTCAAACGTGACGACATCTGTCCTGACGAAGATAAATCGATGTACAACAATGTGTTTAAAAAACAACTCGATCTCGGCGATATCATCGGAGTGAAAGGGTTTGTATTCATCACCCAAATGGGCGAAGTCACCATTCATGTGAAAGAATTCACCATTTTGAGCAAAACCTTGCGACCACTTCCGATTGTCCGTGAAAAAGAGGACAAAGTATGGGATGCATTCACCGATCCAGAACAACGCTACAGAATGCGTTATCTCGATTTGATCGTCAACCCCGAGGTGAAAGAGACCTTTGTAAAACGCACCAAATTGGTGAATACCATGCGTGAATTCCTGAACGAAAAAGGGTATCTCGAAGTGGAAACACCGATTTTGCAACCGATCTATGGCGGTGCAGCGGCTCGTCCTTTCAAAACACACCACAACACACTGGATATGCCGTTGTACTTGCGTATTGCCAACGAATTGTACCTGAAACGTTTAATCGTGGGCGGTTTTGACGGTGTGTATGAATTTTCAAAAGATTTCCGAAACGAGGGAATGGACCGTTTCCACAACCCCGAGTTCACCCAAATGGAACTTTACGTTGCCTATAAGGATTATTTCTGGATGATGGATACCGTGGAAGAGATGGTGGAAAGAGTCGCCATAGCACTCAACGGAACCACCCAAATTCAAGTGGGTGAAAACATCATCGACTTCAAGCGTCCTTGGAAACGTTTCACCATGTTCGAAGCCATTGAGCACTTCACCGGCATCGATATCTCAAATATGGAAGAAGCAGAACTTCGTGAAACCGCCAAGAAACTGAACGTTCCGATTGACGACAGCATGGGAAAAGGAAAGTTAATCGATGAGATATTCGGTGAAAACTGTGAGCACAAACTAATCCAACCAACATTCATCTACGATTACCCAGTAGAAATGTCACCATTGGCAAAAAAACACCGTTCCAAAGAGGGTTTGGTTGAACGTTTTGAAGCTGTCTGCAACGCGAAAGAAATTTGCAACGCATACTCCGAATTAAACGACCCGATCGATCAACGAGAACGTTTCGAGAGTCAATTGGAACTTGGAAAACGTGGCGACGAGGAGTCGATGGTCTTGGATGAAGACTTCCTCAGAGCATTGGAATTCGGCATGCCTCCAACGGCAGGTTTGGGAATCGGCATCGACCGTTTGGCAATGATCATGACCAACTCTCACTCCATTCAGGATGTTTTGTTTTTCCCTCAAATGCGTCCGGAAAAAAAACCGGAAGTGGCTACCGACAACGATTACGAAGTCCGTGGAATTCCAACAGCTTGGATTCCTGCCCTACGCAAATTGGGTTTCAATACCATCCAAAGTCTGAAAGAGGCCAACGCCCAAAAGTTGTTTAACGACCTAAACGGAATGCGCAAGAAACTCAAGCTCGAAATCGGCGCCGCCAAACTAGAAGAGGTACAAGCGTGGATAGAGAAATAAGTTTATAAAGTGCCGAATTATAAAATCTTCGATTTTCAATAATTCGAGCATCCTCGAAAAATCACAAAAATCAAAGATTTTTTATTTTTCGGGATCGAAAGTATGTAAATCAAAAGTCTATAAAGTAAGATAGCCAACAGCCATTTTAGATGGGCAGCTACTATATCTTACATTAGTCAGAAAAGTATAAGTTTATAAAGTAAAAAGGTGGTTTTGAGAATCTCAGCCACCTTTTTTTATACCTTTGTCACTGAAACAAAAAACAAGTTGGCCAAATGACAACCATTGAAGTAATCGCCTTAATCACCTCGGGACTGTTTGTGGGTTTTATCAACACTCTAGCGGGGGGAGGCACCATTATTTCGCTCACTTTGCTGATGCTGCTCGGATTACCCCCAAGTGTGGCCAACGGGACCAACCGGGTGGCCATTATCCTTCAAAATCTGACTTCGGTAGCCAACTTCAAAAAGAAGAAAATCCTTGATTTGAAGAAAGGAGTTCAACTGGGAATTCCTACAGTAATTGGTTCCGTTGTGGGAGCTTCAATTGTGGTCAAACTCGATGAACAGATCATCCAATGGTGTTTCGGGTTTATTATGATGGTGATGCTTTTCTTTCTTCTCTACAAACCAGAGCGTTGGCTGAAAGGGAAAGAAGAGCTTCTGAATAAACCAATTACATGGAAGATATACCTATTAATGTTCATCATTGGAATTTATGGAGGAGTTATCCACGTAGGCATCGGCTACTTTATCCTGTCCGCCGTGATCCTTGGTGCTGGCTTCGATTTGGTAAAAGGAAATGCCATGAAGAATTTCCTGGTGCTGATGTATGTCCCATTCACCCTGATCATCTTTGTCATTAACGATCAAGTACGTTGGGATTACGGCCTCACCCACTCCATCGGCAATATCATTGGTGCATACATCGCCTCCAAATGGGCAGTTGAATGGGGTGCCAACTTCGTCCGCTGGATGATGGTGGTGATCATCGCCCTCTCCATATTGCAAATGTTCGGAGTTATCGACCTAAAACAGTTTATTGATGGGTTGATTCATTGATTTTTTAACCATTAAGAAATTAAGAAAAGTTAAGGGGACGTTAAGTTCTATTTTTTAATTTCCCTTAATTCCTTGATGGTTCATTTTTTTCATTAATTTTGTAATATACCTTATCGGAAAAAAAAAGTAATATTAATACATGATAACACAATGAACCATTTAGCTCATTTTTTTCTCTCTTTTGAACAAGAATCATTACTTGTAGGAAACTATATGGCAGATTTTGCAAAAGGGTCGAGCTACCTATCAATGAGTCCAGAAATACAGCAAGGGGTTTTATTACACCGTTTTATTGATCATTATACGGATAAACACTCTCTCGTAAAAAAAAGTATAGCACGTATTTCCAACATACAAGGAAGGTTTACACCCATTGTAATGGATGTGTTTTACGACTATATACTTGCAAATCAATGGACTAAATACGATGAGAAACCTTTACGTGAGTTTGCAAAACAATGTTATCTTATATTAGAAAACCACAAATATCTTTTCCCAAAAGCTCTTTTAATGCGCTTCGAACACATGAAAAGCCACGACTGGCTAAGCAATTACAAAACGATTTATGGAATAGAACAAGCACTACTAGGTCTTTCAAAAAGAACGAAATTCGACAACGAAATGGGAAATGCCATTCATCTCTTATTAGCCCATGAAAAAGAACTCACAGAAGACTTTAATAGCTTTTTCCCTAACATTATTAAAGCATGCCATAGTCAGATTTGGACATTAAAAGCTCGAGAAATGCCTGTAATTCAAGAATATAAGCTGTAGCCTTAATTTGTTTCAGTTTTATTTAAAAATTTGGCTTCAAAATGGAGTTGCCAATTGCACAATCCAAACATCTTTTTGTATCGCAATAGCGTTTTTTAAGTTGTAACAACGATTGAGTTCTGAAAGCAGTTGCTGTATTCACATTTAATTGTTTAAACTCTCTAATAATTGCATTATCTTCTGCTGGCAATAAATCGTGTAAATCCAAAGCTTTTTTTTGCATCGACTCATTGCTATAATATTTGCCATACAAAAACAAAAAAGGAGATACCGAATTAATTAATATCAACTGAATCATCGTATTTCCAAGTTTGTGGCTTTTTGTTTTAGACAATTTATCAAATAGATAATGATTTTGCCAATAGTTGGAAGTTTCAACTTTGAAAATATCGAAAAAATTTGCAATATCAAGCGCAACTACAGCGTTAGAAAACAGTGTAAAGCTTTGATACATAAGCATTGCCAACTGAGCAATTCGATGGGTTGGAAAACTAGATGGGCGAAGTCTTAAAAAATTCCAAACTGACTTTTCTAATGGAACTAATCGATATTTAGATTGTAAAAATCGATATTCTTTCTGTAATTTTACAGGATATTCATCAGAAAATTCTTCATTCAACATTCCAGCTTGCCCAAAAAGCAGGGCTTCAATCTGAAAAAGCGAATTGGTATGTTTTTGTATAACATTAATTGGCAGAGACTTAGCCAGCAACTCAAAAGGTATAGCGTTTACTTTTAATCCAAACGAAGAGGCAATGGATTCATAAAAAGTTTGCTCCCAATTGAAATTATTTTGATGGAGTCTATTTTCAATTTGCAACGACTTCTCTTCCATTCTTTCAATAAGAAGTCGTTCTAGCCATAATTCTAGAGTTATCCTAGGAATTTCGGAAATCTGTTTTTCGCAAGCAATCCATCTATTTGCATGCATTAAAGAATCAAATTTTTCGAATATCGATTCGTCGAAATGGCCATTTAGCTGAAAGACAGGTATTAATTCTCCCGATTCTCTATAAATATCTATATCTGCGTTATAAACAACATGCAATATAATATTGTCATAAGCTTTATTTTGGCTGTGTTTATGGACATTCCAATCGGATGCGTTCGTGTGAATTTCAACATTGCCAACCCATTCAATTTCTCCAATTTTAATCTTTGAGTTTAAAAAATCGGGCCCCCCATTGGTATTATATTCTCCTTGCGACAAAATGGTAATAGTTTCTCCTTTGGTGGTAGCTAGGTTGCTTTTGTAGAAATATTTATATTGCCATAAATAATGTAAAAAGCGCTCGTTCATGAATTTAACTTTTTTTATTGAAATAATTTGGAGACGCTTGAGCTGTAGGCATAATCACAAGATCGTTGATGTTAACATGAGCTGGCAAAGTAGCCACATACCAAATTGCATCAGCAATATCGTCTGGAGATAGTGGAGTAAAACCATTATACACTGCTTTTGCTTTATCTGCATCTCCATGAAAACGAACTAATGAAAACTCAGTTTCTGCTGCACCAGGGGCTATCTGTGAAACTTTGATGTTATGTGCCAACATATCAATCCGCATCGCTTTTGTAAGAGCATCTACTGCGTGTTTAGTAGCACAATACACATTTCCATTTGCGTATACTTCTTTGCCTGCAATAGAGCCAATATTGATGATATGTCCTTTATTTTGAGCGATTAACAAAGGAGAAACAGCTTTGGTTACATACAACAATCCTTTGATGTTAGTATCAATCATCTTTTCCCAGTCTTCAATATTTCCATCTTGGATTGTGCCCAATCCGGAAGCCAATCCAGCATTATTTAACAAAATATCAATATTACTCCATCCAACAGGTAAAGATTTAATTGCCAGGTTGACTTCTGATAAAACTCTAACATCGAAATTCAATGCCAAAACCTCCACTTTGTATTTTTCTTTAAGCTCTTTTGCTAACGTTTCTAGTATACTTTTTCTCCTTCCTGTAATAATTAACCTATACCCATTTGAGGCAAATTTGACAGCTGTTGATTTACCTATTCCGCTAGTTGCTCCAGTAATTAAAATAGTCTTGCTCATTTATTTTTTATTTTTTTAAATTTCTTCTTTGTAAGTGGATGTCTTCGATTGCAAATGTAAACATTTTTGTAACTTTGACGCGTTAAATTTATTACAATTATGAAGATTTTAATGGTTTGCTTAGGAAATATTTGTCGCTCACCTATGGCTGAAGGTGTAATGAGACAGCTTGCACAAGATAACAATTTACCTCATATTTTTGTAGACTCATGTGGTTTTGAGTCATATCATCTTGGAGATATACCAGATAAAAGAGCAATAAAAGTTTGCAAAAACCATCAAATTGATATTTCTAATCAACGACAACGCCTTTTTAAAGTTGCCGATTTCGATGTTTTCGATCGAATTTATGTGATGGATCAAAATAACTACCATGATGTGAAAAAGATGTCGCGTAATGAGCAAGACATGAAAAAAGTAGATTATTTGTTAAATACTCAATATCCCAAGAGCAACAAAGCGGTTCCCGACCCATATTACGGCAATGAAGATGATTTTGAAACAGCGTTTATATTAATCGAAAAGGCATGTAAAAAAATTATCAAAGACGAATACACACATATACGCTCTCTAAATAAGTAATCCATGTTTATGAATGTAGATATATCCAGATTTTTTTAATGAAATTCAGTCGATTATTCACATATACCTTAGCTTCCTCTTTCATTTTCTCAGGCTCCCCTTTTGATGAGTAAATATCTGATTTTAACTCCTCGTGGTTATTTATTCCGAATTTAACGTGCTCTTTTTTTTCATCAAGGGAATCTACTACATTTTCAAAAGAGTAGTCGCCATTCAATGCAGGAATGAAGACATCGTTTTCGAAAAATAGGTCATAAATAGAACTATACCTTTCCGTTTTATGAAAAAACATTTTACCTTCGTTGTCAAAAGTAATTATTTCCCTTTCATCCATGTTTTTTTCAACTATTTTTAAAAAGAAGCCGTAATCCATATTTTCATCAAACAACAAGCTGTTAAACTCAATATCATCCCACTTCTTCCAAAAAAATGCCATCAACACTTGCGAATATGGAGTTTGCCCTTTTACTATTGGAATTGCGGGCTTGTCGAAAACAAAGTACCCAATCTGCAAACAACGGAAAGCTTCAGGATGAATATTTTTAAGCAACACATTTTCATTCTGTTGCATTAATTTTAACTGTTGAACTGCTTTGGAGTTTGACAAATCATCAGGAAGAATATCCTTTATTTTAATTTTACCTGAAAGATATAATTTATATTGTTCTTCTTTGGTTAAATGAGATAAAAGAAAAACATTGGGCTTAGAAATAAATTTCTTGCAAAATCCATTAAAATCGCATGTATAAGGCTGTTCGCAATGGTTTCCTATTTGTACTTTTGGGATATTGTCTGATAAAACGGTTGCTTTTGCGAGGTCTACCATTTCTATAATTTGAATCTGCAATGCTTTTATTTGTTCTGTTACTTCCACCATCTTGAAATATTCATCTACCGAGAAGGAGTCAGTTAAAACAAAAGTTGGATTAACATATATCACAAAAAATCTATCTACCCGTGTGCCTGAACTTGTCATTACATAATATTGATAAGCTGCATCGTATAAATAGGTTTCAGAAATTGAAGTACTGCTTTTAACTTCATAAGCTATAATTTCACTTTCATTTACCGTTAGTATATCCAAAATTGACATGCATTGATTGTATTGAAAAGCAGCCTCGTAAATTATAGGGGTGCAATCATTTATGAGATTTTTAGTATTGATAATTGATTTTTGGTATTGAGCAGGAGATTTTGGCCCAGCATAAACGCCTTCCGGAAAAAGTTCCCAAGCTAATTTCCCAATCTTGTGACCTCTCTTAAAAATAGCCAATTGTTCAAAGGAAATTTTATCTCGAAGAAAGTACTTGTGTTTATAAAGATAAAGTTGTTTTTGACATTGGATGCTTTTAATGAAAGATGTTTTTGATAAAAGATGACGATCTGTTGAAGAAGTTGGATTTTTTGGCATACTTTTTATAGGTTAGTAAGAAAAACTTAATACTTACGATTATGAAAACAAAACTAACAAAAGTTTCCCACTTAATCCTTCTTCTCTCCATAATGTTGGTATTTGTTACTTCATGCCAAAAGAGTTATGAAAGATATGATAACAGAACCTATATTGCATTAACTTGGAACTATTCAAAACCAACGTTCATTGATGCAGGCACAAGCGCAATCCCTAGCCGATTTGTATACGATGAATACTATCGAATAGCTCCTGGTTTATATCATTTATATTATGAGGGTTCGGAATACAATTATGGCCGATACCGAGATTATGCTTGGGATATGGACTACGAAATTTACGTGATTGAGGATGATTACTACCACCATAGTGATCTTGATTCTTATTTTACCCTTGAGTTAAATCCCTTTGGTCCAGAAGTATTTGAAGATGTAAAATCTGGCAAAAACGAGATTTCTGGATTTAGAATTTTAGAACACTCGCCAGAAAAGATAGTGATGGAAAAAACAACTGAAACAGTGGGTGTTAGAGCAACATACAAAAAGAGAAAATAAGATTAACATTCAAAAAAAAAGGGGTTTTAAACCCCCTTTTTTTTGAATGTTTGATTAAAAATATTAAATTTTTAGTCCCTATTTAGGGTTGATTTCAATAAGTTCAACATCAAAAATCAAAGTAGAGCCTGGTGCTATAGCGCCTGTTTCGCGATCACCATAAGCCAAATTTGAAGGAATATAAAGAGTATATTTTGATCCTACGGTCATTAATTGTACACCTTCTGTCCAACCAGGAATAACCCTATTTAGAGGAAATGTAGCTGGTTCGTTTCTTTGAACAGAGGAGTCAAAAACGGTTCCATCGATAAGAGTGCCATGATAGTGTACTTTTACTACATCTTCAGCTTTTGGATGCACGCCGTTTCCGTCTTGGTTCATTTTATATTGTAACCCAGTTGGAGTTGTGATAACCCCTGGTTTTTTCTTGTTTGCTTCCAAAAATGCAGCTCCTTTGGCTTTGTTTTCACCAGATTTTTGAGCTGTTCTAGCTGTTGCTTTTGCTTGTTGTTCCATTTGGAATTGTTGAATTAAGCGATCTTTGGTAGCTTTATCAATCCCTGATATGTTATTAAAAGCGTCGGCAAACCCTTTTGTAAACTCTTCAATATTTACTGCAATCTCTTGAGATACGTAATATCCACCTACTTCTTGACCAAGAACGTAGCTGATACTGTCTGTTTTTGTTGTCATTTGTTTTTGTTTATTGTTGTCTTTTTTTTGTCCATAGATGTTCGTTGCTAAGAGCATACAAACACTAATTGCTATTACATTAATTTTTTTCATTTTTTCTTATTTTTGATATTAGACTGCAAAGGTGCTAAATTTTTGTCAATTATTTAAATTTATTCTTTGGTAAAATTTTATCAATCCACTCTTTTTTGTTCAATTTTATCAATTGATTGGTGATTAACTTTTTGTTTTCGGGTTTATACCAGAAGAAAAATGCCTGCTGTATCTGTTTATCTTCTTTTTTTCTAGCTGTAAATACAGGTTTAAGCGAATAGGGATCAAACCCACAATAATAAATTGTGGTAGATAGAGTCATGGGAGTAGGTGTAAAATCTTGGGTTTGCTCTAATCGATATCCCAATGAAGAAGTTTCAGCAGCCAAATGAGCCATAGATAATAGGGTACTTGCAGGGTGACTTGATATGAAATAGGGTATTAGTTGTTGCTTCAATCCAAAAACTTTGTTCTTTTGATCAAAAATTGTTTTAAATTGCTTAAACAAATCAAAAGATGGTTTTCTCATCAGGGTTAAAACATCCGGAGAAGTGTGTTCTGGTGCTACTTTTAACCTTCCTGAGACATGATGTTTTAACAATTGATCTATATATTCGGTGTATCCATTTTTGGATGATTCTGAATTATGTTGTAATAGCATATCATATCTAATTCCACTCCCGATAGTTACATGTTTAATGTTCGGAATTTTTTGAACCTTTTGGTACAACTCAATAGTAGGAAAATGATTGGTGTTTAGATTTTTACAAATAGAGGGAAAGATACATGAAGGCCTAGCACACGAATCACAAAGTTGAATATCTTTTCCTTTCATTTGATACATGTTGGCAGACGGACCTCCAAGGTCGGTAATATGACCATTAAAATCAGGAGAACTACTCACGATTTTCGCCTCTTTTAATATAGATTTTTCACTTCTGCTTACCACTATTTTCCCTTGGTGAGCGGCAATGGCACAAAAACTACACCCGCCAAAACACCCTCGATGGATATTGATAGAATTTTTTATCATTTCCCATGCTGGAATAATTCCCCTTTTTTGGTACTTAGGATGGGGTAGTCTGGTATAAGGTAGTGCAAAAACAGCGTCAAGGTCCTCTGTTGAAGAAGCGGAATTAGGAGGGTTAACAATAATAAATCCATCCGCATGAGGCTGAATCAGTACTGCACTATTCATTTTATTGGATTCTATTTCAAAAAGGCGAAATGCTTCTGCAAAGTGTTTTTTTGACTTTAGACAGTCCTCATAGGAAGGAAGCAAAACGGTAGGATGATTTGGGAAAAAATGATCTTTTGTTTTGGAAAAATAGGCCACTTGGGGAATGCGATGAATATCCTGAACAGATCCGCCATTTCGAAAAATAGTTGCAATTTCGGCCATTGTTTTTTCTCCCATACCATACACCAAAATATCCGCTTTGCTGTCTAAAAGAATGGATGGGAATACTTTATCAGACCAATAATCGTAATGACACAATCGTCGCATAGAGGCTTCAATCCCTCCAATTACGATGGCGCTATCAGGGTACAATTGACGAACAATTTTGCTATACTCAGAAGTTGCGTAATCGGGACGAAATCCTGATTTACCGCCAGCTGTATATGCATCGTTCGATCTTAATCTTTTCATGGCAGTATAATGGTTGACCATCGAATCCATGCTGCCAGAAGATATTCCAAAAAATAGATTTGGTTTTCCAAATTTTTTAAAATCCCTTAAGTCATCTCGCCAATTGGGTTGGGGATTTATAACAGTATTGAAATTCAGGGACTCAAGCAGACGACCCAATATTGGTATTCCAAAAGAGGGGTGATCCACATATGAATCTCCACTAATAAGAACAATATCAACAGATTCCCAACCGTTTTTTTTAACCTCTTCTTGGGTAATTGGCAACCATTTTAATGGTTTTTTCGTATAAGAATAATTGTTGTTCATTCGATTTTGGAAAATAACTGCAAAAATACAACAAAATACAGAATTTGAATAGGTTGTGAATTGTTAAACTTTTCTCCAACGCTAAATAAAAAGTTCTTTTTTATTGTATAGTCAAAATTAAATATGTAAATTTGCAAGGAAATAAATAATTTTTGGTATGAAAAAATCTATCCTAATATTTTTTGTAATTGTTGTTTTAGGAGCAACTTACAATACCACATTTGGGCAGAAATGGAAGAAAAACAGAACATATATAACTGCACATTTGGGTGCTTCTAACTTTTTAGGAGACCTAGGAGGATCAAAGGATATTGGCTCTTACGGTCTTAAAGATGTCGACATTCAAAGCACCCGTGGCGTTCTTGGAGCTGGATTTAGTCATCGGTTTTACGAAAGATTCAATGTAAAAACAAATATATATTTTGGGTTAATTGGTGGAGATGATTCATGGACTGCACAAATCAACAGAAACGTGCGAAATTTGCATTTCAGATCCATCTTATTTGAATTATCTGCACAAGCAGAACTATATCTTACGCTTCAAAACACAGGAAAAAATTGGGGAAGAAGAAAAACAAATCGTATGCCAATTACCTCATACTTATTTGCAGGAGTAGGTGGAATTTATTTTAATCCTAAAGCAAAATTTACCGATGGCAAGTGGTATGAATTACAACCACTTCATACAGAGGGACAAGGAATTGTAGATACCCGAAAAGAGTATTCTCGCTTTGCCGTTTCTGTTCCTTTCGGAATTGGCTTTAAGTACGACATCAATCGCAGATACAGTTTGGGTTTTGAGTATGGTATCCGCTGGACAAACACGGATTACATGGACGACGTAAGCACCACCTACTTTGATCCCAATGCAATTAGAAACAAATCTGGGGATGTAGCTGCCTATTTTTCGAATCCCGCTGACATAAGTGATGGAGCCACAGCTTACCAAACGGCACCAGGACAACAAAGAGGGAATCCCTTGAATAATGACAACTACATGTTTGCTAATTTTAGCTTATATATCAATTTGTACAAGACCTCTGTCAACATTTGTTCATTCCAATACTAATTATTAGAATTTTTTTACATGAAACGTTTTTTGTTTCTGTTTTCATTTTCATTAAGTCTGTTATTATCACAGGCACAAACCTCCGATTTGGGAGTTTTTGTTGGAAAGTCTTATTATTTAGGAGATTTAAATCCTTCGTCGCATTTTGCACTCTCTCAATCGGCTGGGGGTGTATTGTATCGATATAATTTCAACCCCAGATGGGCTTTTAAATTCAGTGCACTATTCGGTTCTGTAATGGGCAGCGACAAAGAAACCAATGGAAACAATCCAAGGAATTTAAGTTTCCGATCTTCTATTTCTGAGCTTTCTGGACAAGTAGAGTTAAACTTTTTCAGACTCTATAATTCTAAAGACAAGAATCCTTTTTCACCATATCTTTTTGCTGGATTTTCGGTATTTTCGTTCAATCCACAAGCCAACAGCAACAATCATTGGTACGATTTACAGCCACTCGGTACCGAAGGTCAGGGATTAGACGGCCGTCAGGATCGATATTCATTAACCAATTTTAGTTTTCCTTTTGGGTTAGGTTTTAAAATAAATTTTTTAAAGAATTTTTCATTTGGAGCTGAGTGGGGACTTAGAAAAACATTTACAGATTATTTAGATGACGTAAGCACGACTTACTATGATACCGACTTGTTGTCCATTCAACGATCAACGATCGCTTCTGAATTAGCTGACAGATCAGAGATAAAACATCCTTCGGGAAGTGGCAGAGGAAATTCTACCACTAGAGATTGGTATTCCTTTACTGGAATTTGGCTTACTTTTAAGCTTGCCAACAACGATGACAACTGTGCAGCATATTCGAAATCAAAAATTCGTTCGAAGCGAAAATCAAAAAAATAGTTAATATAATAATTTTTCTATAAAAAAATCGTTACCTCGTTTATGAGTTTAAAAGAGAGAGTTAATTTATCTAATTTACCCAAACACATTGCCATTATTATGGATGGCAATGGCAGATGGGCAAAGCAACGTGATGAAAAGAGAACATTTGGGCACCAACAAGGCATACATGCAGTTAGAGAAGTTATAGAAGGTGCTGGTGAGTTGGGTGTAAAATTTATCACACTATATGCTTTTTCTACTGAAAACTGGAATAGGCCAAAAGAGGAAGTAGATGCGATTATGCTTCTTTTAGTGAATGTAATTCATGCAGAGGTTGATTCTTTAAACAAAAACAATGTCCGATTAGCTGCCATTGGAGACATTGAGAACATGCCAGCTGATTGTAAATCTGTATTAAAAAGTGCGATTGAAAAAACATCACAAAACGATGGTCTTACGGTTGTTTTAGCTTTAAATTATAGTGCAAAATGGGAGATTATAGAAGCTGTAAAGAGCATCTCTCAAAAAGTAAAAGATGGAATGATAGACGTAAATGAGATATCAACCCATATTTTTGATCAACATTTATCCACTAATTTTATGCCTGATCCAGATCTTTTAATTCGAACAAGTGGAGAACAACGTCTTAGCAACTATCTTTTATGGCAATTATCCTATTCAGAATTATATTTCACTCCAACATTGTGGCCCGACTTTACAAAAGAAGACTTATTTAAAGCAATCATCTTCTATCAAGAAAAAGAAAGACGATTTGGAATGACCAGCGAACAACTTAATGCATAACGACCTAAATTAAAACTTAATGACAATAAAATCCTATCTCCTCTTCATAATATCCTCCTTACTGATATTTACCTCTTCTGCTCAAATTAGTTCAACCCCTGATTTTGAAGTTGACTACACCAATCCGGTAGAATACGAAATTGGCGGAGTAACTGTAAGCGGTGTTAAGTATCTAGATCACAACGCCATAACAACCTTATCTGGGTTAATAGTAGGGGATAAAATAAAAATCCCAGGAGAAAAAACTACCAAAGCTGTAGAGAAACTTTGGGCACAAGGACTTTTTGAACACATAAGAATAGAAGTAACCAAACTAGAAGGATCTATCATTTTTTTAAACATCGATTTAAAAGAGCGACCACGATTGTCGAGATTCTCTTTTTCTGGCGTAAAAAAAACAGATGCGGACGAGATACGAGAAAAAATCAAGTTAACAAGAGGAGATGTAGTTACCGACCATATGATCATGAAAACCAGTGCCATCATACGTCATTATTATGTTGAGAAAGGGTATTTAAACTCAGAAGTTAAAATTGAAAGCAAACTTGATTCGATTGTTGAAAATTCAATTTGGTTGCAGATTGATGTTCAAAAAGGGAAAAAGGTGAAAGTTAACACCATCGATTTTGCTGGTAATAACGAAGTACCAAAGTCAAAGCTAATTGGTTCTTTTAAGGAGACTAGAGAGAAGTTTCGATTTTTCCCATTAGAAAAGATAGATACTTTTATTTGTTATCTATTTAAAAATCCATCCATTTTCAAAAAACAAGATGTTACAGAAATTGCTCAAGAATATTTAAGCGATCGAGTAAAACTACGTATATTTAAAGGTTCCAAATTTATCCTTTCCGATTTTGAGACAGACAAAATTTCTCTGATTGAGTTATATAATGAGAAGGGATATCGAGATGCAAGAATCGTAAGTGATACCTTAATCAAACTTCCCAATAATGAGTTAAAGCTTTTAGTAAAAGTAGATGAAGGTGAAAAATTTTATTTTCGGAATATCTCTTTTACCGGAAATACAAAGTATTCGTCTAAAGATTTGGGCAAGATTTTAAATATTAAAAAGGGGGAAGTTTATAACCAAAAACAGCTAGAGAAAAATCTACAATTTAATCCGAATGGATACGATGTATACTCGATGTATCTTGATGATGGATATCTCTTTTTTAACGCGGTACCAGTAGAAGTAAAAATTGAAAACGACTCCATTGATATTGAAATACGAATAACAGAGGGAAAACAGGCAAGGATCAATAAAATCAGCATCGTTGGTAACACCAAAACCAATGATCAGGTAATCATTAGAGAGATAAGGACTGTACCTGGCCAGCTTTTTAGTCGTGCAGACCTAATCCGCTCTCAGCGCGAATTGGCGAACTTACGATATTTTAATCAAGAAAAAATCGGCATCACCCCTAAACCTAATCCTGTAGACGGTACCGTAGATATTGAGTTTTCTGTAGAGGAGGAGGCTTCTTCGGATCAGTTAGAGCTGTCAGGAGGATGGGGTGCCGGAATGGTAGTTGGAACAATTGGGGTATCGTTTAACAATTTTTCTACTCGAAATTTCTTTAAAAGGAACGCATGGAAACCAATTCCTTCGGGAGATGGGCAAAAGATAAGTGTTAGAGCTCAATCAAACGGCACCTATTACCAATCTTATAGTGCTTCTTTTACTGAGCCATGGCTTGGAGGCAAAAAACCAAATGCTTTATCGGTAAGTGTATATCACTCAATTCAATCAAATGGACTAGCAAAGTCAAACGAAAAACGCCAATCCATAGATATAAATGGAGTGTCGGTAAGTTTAACAAAAAGATTGAAATGGCCGGATGATTTCTTTGTTTTTTCACAAGGTTTGAGTTTTCAAAATTACACCTTAGATAATTATTCATCGATATTTACCTTTAGCAATGGTTACTCCAACAATTTAAGCTATAACATATCGGTTGGGAGAAATTCTATTGACAAACCTACTTATCCAACCTCTGGCTCGGATATGAGCTTGTCGGTACAGCTAACTCCTCCCTATTCCTATTTTAACAAAGTAGACTATAGCAATGCAACAGACCAAGATCGTTTTAGGTGGCTCGAATATTACAAAGCTAAATTTCAGGCTAGTTTTTTCATCAACCCTATTGATAAGTTTGTGGCTAGCTTACGTTTTAAAACTGGATATTTGGGTTCGTACAATCGCAAAGTGGGAGATTCTCCATTTGAACGTTTTTATTTAGGAGGAGATGGATTATCGGGTTTTGCTCTAGATGGTCGGGAGCTTGTGGGTATGCGTGGCTATAGCAACAACTCCTTAACGCCCACGGGTGCTGGTACCAATTTTATTGGAGCTACTATTTATACTAAATATACAGGAGAGATCAGATATCCGGTATCCCTCAATCCATCGGCAACCATTTATTTACTATCTTTTGTAGAAGCTGGGAACACTTGGATTGATTTTAAAACATTCAATCCTTTTAAAATGTACCGTTCGGCAGGCATTGGAGTAAGAGTGTTTTTGCCAATGTTTGGGATGTTGGGGCTTGATTGGGGATATGGTTTTGACGATGTTCCAAAACTTCCAGGATCCAACAAAGGACAATTCCATTTTTCTATCAACTCTTCGATTGATTAATGTGGTATATTTTTTGTTAGAAATAGTGCTTGTTTGTAAAAATTATAAAAATAGGAGATAAAAAATATGAAAAAAATTATTGGAATTACTCTGTTACTCGTTGCTTCGTTTTTTAGTGTGAATGCTCAAAAGTACGCATATGTCGACACTCAATACATTTTGGAAGGAATGCAAGAATACAAAGATGCACAAGCCGATATTGATCAAGCGTCCATTGACTGGCAAAAAGAGTTAGAGAAAAAGTTTGCCGAAATTGACAGAATGTATAAACAATTTCAAGTAGATGCAGTTTTGTTGCCTGAAGATGCAAAGAAAAAAAGAGAAGAAGCAATCATTAACGCAGAGAAAGAAGCAAAAGATTTACAAAAAAAACGATTTGGCAAAGATGGCGATTTATTCAAAAAACGTCAAGAGTTGATAAAACCAATTCAAGATAAAGTCTTTAATGCTATCAACGAATATGCAAGAGAAAAAAGTTATTCTTTTGTTTTTGACAAATCGGGGGCATTAACAATCGTATATGCCGATTCTAAGCTAGATATAAGCGACGAAGTACTTCAAAAGTTGGGTATTACCCCTCAGATGAACAATGCAGGCAATAAAACCAACACTACCCCAAAGCCCGGAAAAAAGTAGTAAACAATTAAAAAAAACAATATCTTTGCATTTCAAACATAAAAAAAGAAAAATTTAGAATGAGAAAATTATTATTAGCAATTATTGCTTTTGGCTTTTTGTTCCCAGCCATGGCTCAGGTAAAAATTAAACTAGGACATATCGACTCTATGGAGTTATTGCAAGCAATGCCAGGAAGAGATTCTGCTCAAAAAGTGTTACAAGACTACTCAAAAGTTTTAGAAACACAACTAATTGCTATGCAAAAAGAGGCTGAAAACAAATACAAAGAATATCAAGAAAAGGCCGGAACTTGGTCACAATCGATTATTCAATTAAAACAACAAGAGCTTCAAGATTTACAAACTCGAATAGAAGCTTTCCAGTCTTCCGCTCAAAAGGATTTAAAAGATAAAGAGAGTGAGCTTTTAAAACCAATTATTGATAAAGCTAAAAAAGCGATTGAAGATGTATCTAAAGAAAATGGGTATACCTATATTTTTGATTCATCAGTTGGTGTTTTGTTGTATCACGAAAGTAGTGATGACATCATGGCTTTAGTAAAAAAGAAATTGAACTTAAAAACTACGGTTGCTCCAAAATAGGAGACCTTTTTTAAGGACTTTAAATTTTAAAAGTGGGGTAACCCACTTTTTTTGTTTTTACAAAATAGACAATGGCCTATATATTCCCTGAATCAGGGATGAAATCATTTTTCAGAAAAAAATGGTTATATAACTATGGATTTCCACTTCCTGCTTTTTAATCGGTAATAGCTACCCAAGCCTATTACTGCCCAATATAATAATTCGGACAACCAAATAAAGCTCAAGGGAAGTTGAAAATAAATAGCTACCAAATAGGCATAGTTTAAATAAAAGAAGGTGGCAATAAGTTCAATAATAAAAGCAGATTTTGTATCTCCAGTACCACACAGAGAATTGTTTAAAATTACCCCTGGTATAAATGTTATCATGGTGAAATAGACGATCCAAATCACTTTAGATGCTTCCTGAATAAGTAGTTTGTCATCGGAATAAATTTGAGCTAAAAGCTCTGGAAAAAACAAGACAAAAGGAATAAAAACAAAAATAAGCATCAACGCAATCATATTGAGTCGTTTCAATAAAACAGGCACGTCTGATGATTTATTTTGTCCTAAAAGATTGCTAGTAAAAGTGTTTGCAGTAGTAGCCAAGCCCCAAACAGGCATCATAAAAAGGAGTAACAAACTACGTAGAATGTTAGATTCGGCAAGTGCTTGTTCTCCTAGTTTTTCAATGATAATAAAAAACAAGAACCAACTTCCAAGGGACATCAGATATTGAAACATAATTGGATATCCCAATTTAATATTTTGAAGCACTAGGGATGTGTCGATTTTAATGAAGTTATAAAGATCAAATTTCTTGGGGTTTACATACAACTTTGTGTAAATTATAAAAAACCCAAAAGCGGATGCTTCGGCAATGACAGAAGCTAAAGCTCCTCCTTTGATATTCATTTGTGGTAAACATAAATTTCCAAATATTAGTCCATAATCAAGTACGATATTAGTTAATGTCATCACGATGGTGGAATATATAAGGACTTTTGTTTTCGAAATTCCAACGTAAAAAGAGGTATATACAGAAGTAAGGGCAACAAAAATAATTCCCCAAATACGGTAAGAAGTATATGCAATTGTTTCGTGGTAGATAGCATCTGAGCTAATGATAAATCTCAATATAGTTGGAGTAGTGGTGTATAAAAAAACAGTGATTAAGAGTCCAAAAACAGACAATAAGTAACTATTCTGGACAAACACTTTCCCTATAGATTTATAATCTCTCTCCCCAGTTTTTCGGGCAATAATTATTTGTGCACCAGAAGCCAAACCAATACAAATAAGGGAAAAAACCAAGTAATAAGTGCTCCCAATAGCCGATGCTCCCAAGGATACTTGACCTAATCTGCCGATAAAAGCAGTATCTACAACATTTAACATGTTGTTTGCCAGACTACCCAAAATTAGAGGGTATGCAGTTTTCCAAATACCAGAATAAGTTGTATTTACTTTCATAATTGGGGGCAAAAGTAATCATAATGAGTGAGTTTTTGTGTAATTTTGTTAGGTGTTTAAAAACAGGAGTTAAAAAACTTAAAATTCGCACATAAAATAATATAAGTGTGAACTTGTTTTTAAACACAAATGTTGTAGTTTTATAAACTTAAAAACAGAAAAATGAAATACATTGGAGCCCATGTTAGTGCCTCTGGAGGAGTAGAAAATGCGCCGATAAATGCAAATTTAATTGGAGCAACTGCATTTGCACTGTTTACAAAAAACCAACGGCAATGGGTTGCACCACCCCTATCCAGAAAAAGTATTGAACTTTTTAAGGAGAACTGTCTAAATTTGGGTTATTCTCCAGCACAAATATTGCCCCACGATAGTTATTTAATAAACTTAGGGCATCCAGAGTCTGAACCTCTACAAAAATCGAGGGATGCCTTTATTGATGAGATGAATCGATGTGAACAACTTGGTTTAGACAGACTGAATTTTCATCCAGGGAGTCATTTAGGAAAAATAGAGGAAGAAACTTGTTTGAAAACCATTGCCGAATCCATTAACATTGCTCTTGAGAAAACATCAGGAGTTACAGCTGTAATAGAAAACACTGCTGGACAAGGGACTAATTTAGGTTTTAGATTTGAGCAACTAGCAACCATCATACATTATGTAGAAGACAAATCGAGGGTAGGAGTATGTATCGACACCTGTCATGCCTATTCAGCTGGTTATAATTTGGCTACTGTAGAGGGTTTTCAAAAAACTTTTAACGAATTTGATACAATAGTTGGCTTTCAATATTTAAAGGGAATGCATATAAACGACTCCAAAAAAGAGTTTGGTTCAAGGGTAGATAGGCACGATAGTATTGGCATTGGAACTATAGGGGTAATTCCTTTTACCCAAATAATGAAAGACAATCGTTTTAACGACATGCCATTGATATTAGAAACCCCAAACGAAGAGATTTGGGCTTCAGAAATTGCTATGTTAAAAACTTTTTTATAATGCATTACAACTAATTGATGAGGAGGATTCTATTTTTTACAATTCCCTTTCCTAAAATATGGTTTTTTGCAAATAGATTTCACGTATTAATGAAAAACCTCTTATCTTTGAAAAAAAAATGATACAATGGCAGAAGTAACTCGCAAAGGGAAAAAAACAGAAACTGGAATTATAGATTTATCACAATTTGGGAAAGTGCCACCCCAAGCAGTAGACATTGAAGAGGCTGTTTTAGGTTCTATGATGCTCAATCAAAATGCATTAAACATCATCATCGATCAGTTGGTTCCCTCTATGTTTTACAAGGAGAGCCATGCAAAAATATTTAGTGCTATACAACGTCTATTTTCATCCAGTTCGCCTATTGATATATTAACGGTAACCAATGAATTAAAAAAGAGTGGGGATTTAGACATGGTAGGAGGACCCTTTTTTATTGCCTCTCTTACCAACCGAATTTCTTCCGCAGCCAACATCGAGTTTCATGCAAGAATTCTGGCTGAAAAGTTCATTCAACGAGAGTTGATAAGAGTTTCTAACAATGTACTTATCGACGCATATAAAGATTCTACCGATGCGATAGAGCTTTTAGATAAAGCGGCTCAAGATATGTTTGAAATTGCAGAATCAAATTTCAAAAAAAAATCGCAAGACATGCCTAGTTTAGTTAGAGATGCTGTAAAAAACATTGAAAAAGCGAAGGATCACGAAGATCAATTAAGTGGTATACCAAGTGGATTTGTGGAGTTAGACAGGGTAACCTCCGGTTGGCAACGTTCCGATTTAATTATTTTGGCAGCACGGCCAGGTATGGGTAAAACAGCTTTTGTGTTGTCGATGGCAAGAAATATGGCAGTTACCTACCACAAGCCGATTGCTATTTTTTCTTTAGAGATGTCGGCATTACAGCTTGTAACCCGTTTAATATCGTCGGAATCTAGGATTCCAAATGAGAAGTTGAAATCTGGCAAGATGGATGGGCACGAATGGCAACAGCTTTTAGATAAAATAACGCCATTAACAGAAGCCAAAATGATGATAGACGACACCCCTGGCCTTTCTGTTTTTGAGCTCCGAGCAAAAGCTAGGCGGTTTAAACAACAGCATGACATACAATGTATTGTCATAGATTACTTACAACTAATGACTGCTGGAGGGGATGCAAAAGGCAACAGAGAGCAAGAGATAAGTACGATCTCAAGGTCGTTAAAAAATCTTGCAAAAGAGTTGAACATTCCCATTATTGCTTTATCGCAACTGAATCGTGGAGTAGAGACCAGAACCGGTTCAAAAAGGCCTGCTTTAGCGGATTTACGGGAATCTGGTGCTATTGAACAAGATGCAGACATGGTAATGTTTATTTACCGTCCAGAATACTATAAAATTGATGAATTTGAAGACCAAACTCCCACCAAGGGGATGGCAGATATCATCATTGCAAAGCATAGAAATGGTGCTTTAGAAGATATTAGATTGCGATTTATTGCTCAATTTGCTCAATTTGACAACGTAGACAATGGCTTTGAAGATCACTCTTTTTTAGCACCGAACGACAGCTTTGACAACGACTCTCCTTTTACCTATAAAACGGTACAATCAAAAATGAACGATGATTTTGAAGAGGATGTGCCGTCATTTTTGACATAAAAAGGAATTTGTAATTTCGTGTTTTAAAAAACCAACTTAAATGATAGGAAAGCTTTCAATACTCAGGGTCACCTTTTTAATGATTTTTTCATTATCCATATCGTCGTTGTTCGGATCTCGAATTTTGATTCCTATGGATAAAATACAAAAAAATCATTTGAAAGCTTATGGTATAGCCTATTGGTGTTTACAAAACAACATAGAGGTAAGTTGGTTGTTAAACTACAAAGGTGGAAGTTTTATGTGCAATTATCTAAAAGCCATAGAAGACGAGTGTAAAATCAGAGGGGTATCGGCAGAAGTTGTTGCAGATGTTCAAGCACAGACTATTTTGGAAGAGATAGCAGGCAGTGATTCGAACATGAATGAAATAAAACTCCACAAAGCACCTAAGATAGCGGTATATTCCCCGAAAAACAAGTTGCCCTGGGATGATGCCGTAACATTGGTACTTACGTATGCAGAAATCCCCTACGAATTGATCTACGACGAAGAGGTAATCTCGGGGGTTTTGCCAACATACGATTGGCTGCATCTGCATCATGAAGACTTTACAGGGCAGTATGGTAAGTTTTGGGCCAATTACCGAGGAGCTCAATGGTATATTGAGGATGTAAATGCCAATGAGGCAATGGCACGTAAATTAGGATATACAAAGGTTTCAAAATTAAAGTTGGCAGTAGCAAAGAAAATTCGTGATTTTGTTGCAGGAGGAGGGTATCTGTTTTCTATGTGTTCTGCTCCAGATAGTTTTGACATAGCTTTAGCAGCTGAAAACACAGATATTTGCGATGTGATGTTTGATGGCGACCCAATGGATGCGAATGTGCAAAACAAACTAGATTATTCCAAGACCTTTGCTTTTACTAATTTTAAGGTTTCTACCAATCCATTTGAATATGAAGTATCGGATATAGATATAAATCCAAACGTTCATTTATCGAATAAAAACAATGATTATTTTGCGCTTTTTGATTTTTCTGCTAAGTGGGATGTAGTTCCAACCATGCTATGTCAGAATCACGAGCAACTTATCAAAGGTTTTATGGGACAATCTACTGCTTTTAACAAAGCCAAACTTAAACCAAACGTCTTAATATTGGGAGATAGCAAGCAATTTGAGGAAGTAAGATATATTCATGGGGAATACGGAAAAGGGACATGGACCTTTTATGGTGGCCACGATCCGGAAGACTATCAGCACTTTGTAGGAGATCCCCAAACACAACTTGATCTCTTTCCCAACTCACCAGGCTATCGCTTGATATTAAATAACGTTCTTTTTCCTGCTGCTAAAAAGGAGAAACAAAAAACATAAAATAAGATTAAGCCAACCTCAATTACTAGAATAAATTCTATGTTCATTGATCAAAAAGGGGATTTAACGTCCGTTGGCAAACGATATTAAAAAGAGACATTTCAAGCATCATGATGATGAAGAATTTAACACATTAAAGATAGAAATAATAAAGTCAATTGGAGTTATCCTTTTGTCCAAAAAAAATATTTTAACATGAAAAAGAAAAAAGCTACCCAAGTACAAGAAGAAAAATCCTTTATGGAAAAAGAGATTATTGATATTTTCACAAAAAATCCAACACGATCATTAAACTACAAACAAATTGCCTCATACATTAGTGTAACTGATCGTAATGAGAGAATTTTAATAGGAAAACAATTGTCAAAATTTGCAAAAGAGGGAATGTTGCTAGAATTAAACAAAGGTAAATATCGTTTGAATCCTATTTTGCACGGAATCGAGAGCAAATCAATCCTTGTGGGAGTAGTAGACATGAAACAGACTGGCAAGGCATATGTGATTTTGGAAGATCCCGACATGGAAGATATTTTTATCAATTCAAACAATACATATCAAGCATTAAATGGCGACACCGTTAAAGTTCGTCTTTTCCCAAAAAGGAGAACCAAAAAGTTAGAAGGTGAAATAATAGAAGTTGTTAAACGAGCAAAGAAACAGTTTGTTGGAACGATTTTAAAAGAGCAAAGGATGTCTTACTTCATGCCCGACAACACATCGATGCCAATTGATATTATGATAGAGGACAAAGATTTAAATGGCGCAAAAAATGGCGATAAAGTAGTTGTGGCTATTACCGATTGGCCAGAGAGGTCTCGTAATCCATTTGGGGAAGTAATTCATCTGTTAGGCAAACCAGGAAACAACGACGTAGAGATGAATTCTATTCTAGCAGAATTTGAGTTTCCGTTGTCGTTTCCAAAAGATGTTGAGTTAGCAGCAGAACGAATTTCAGAGATAATATCCGAAAAAGAGATTCAAAAGCGAAGAGA
The DNA here is from genome assembly GCA_964653595.1 of uncultured Lentimicrobiaceae bacterium. Taxonomy (GTDB): domain Bacteria; phylum Bacteroidota; class Bacteroidia; order Bacteroidales; family WCHB1-69; genus JBAXTE01. Next base: position 13,984 of record CAZZHH010000013.1, on the reverse strand, counting down.
TTTTCGAAAAACTCTGACGATAACTATTGACCCATTTGATGCAAAAGATTTTGACGATGCGCTATCGATAAAAAAACTTGCCAATGGCAATTGGGAGATAGGAGTTCATATTGCAGATGTATCTCACTATGTAAAACCTGGTTCCCTATTAGATGAAGAGGGATATCGTCGGGCAACCTCTATTTATTTGGTTGACCGAACGATCCCAATGTTGCCCGAAAAGCTATCAAACCACGTTTGTTCTTTACGTCCAAATGAGGATAAATTGTGTTTTTCTGCGGTTTTTGAAATGGATGATAATGCTAAAATTATTCATGAATGGTTTGGTAAAACGGTAATTTGCTCGCAACGGAGATTTAACTACGATGAAGTACAAGAGATCATAGAAAACCAAGCAGGAGAATTAAGTGAAGAGATTCTTACGCTAGATAGATTGGCAAAAAAGTTAAGGTCGGATCGTTTTAGTAAAGGAGCAATCAACTTCGAATCCAGAGAGGTTAGATTTAAATTAGATGAGAATGCCAAGCCAATAAGTGTTTATGTGAAAGAGATGAAAGACTCTAATCGTTTAATCGAGGATTTCATGTTATTAGCAAACCGAAGAGTGGCTGAATTTATTGGAGGTCCCAAAAACAAAAACACAGAGCGAACCTTTGTCTACCGAATTCACGATGAACCCAACAGTGAAAAGCTGTCTACTTTTTCGATTTTTTTAAAAAAACTAGGGTATCAGCTTCGTACCAGCACCAGGAAAGGCTTAGCAGAGTCGTATAATGCCCTTTTCGAAGATATTAAAGGAAAAGGTGAGCAACAGATGATAGAAACCATTGCTATACGTACTATGATGAAAGCGTATTACACTACCGAAAATATTGGGCACTATGGATTAGGATTCAAATATTACACACATTTTACCTCTCCTATTCGAAGATATCCGGACGTAATGGTTCATCGGTTATTGGAAATGTATTTAAATGGTGCACCATCTCAGGATCAAACACTTTATGAAGAAAAATGCAAGCACTCGTCGCAGATGGAAGTAAAAGCTGCAGAAGCTGAGCGTGCATCGGTAAAATACAAGCAAGCTGAATTTTTAATGGACAAAGTTGGAGAAGAGTTTTGGGGTTTAATATCTGGAGTGTCAAAGTGGGGTTTGTTTGTAATGCTTGAAGAAAGCCATTGCGAAGGACTGGTAGCCAATCACAGAATGAATGATGATTTTTATGTTTTAGACAACGACAACTATCAATTGGTGGGAACTAAGTACAAAAAATCATATCGTTTGGGAGATCGAGTGTTAGTTAAAGTAGTAAAAGTAGATTTAGCAAAAAAACTTTTAGACTATGAATTAGTAGATTGATTTGGAAATGATCTTTAACTGATTCAATTAAAGATTCCGTATCTTTAGCAATTAAAAACAAGCGTTACAAATAAACAAAAAAACGATTCTTAGCTAACAGTTCAAAATAATGGTATTTAGTAGTGCACTTTTTTTAGTATATTTTTTGCCAATTTTATTGGTGATTTACTATTTAACGCCTATCAAGTATAAGAACATCGTTTTACTTGTTTTTAGTATCTTTTTTTATGCATGGGGAGCGCCAAAATTTATTTTTGTTTTACTTGGCACCACATTTATCGATTATCATGTAGTAAAATACATGGACGCCATTGAGGATACAAAAAGAAGAAGGTTGTTTTTGCTCATTCCGCTTATCATCAATGTAGGGTTGCTTTTCTACTTTAAGTATGCAAACTTTTTTATCGACAATGTAAATAGTTTTATTGAGTCCATGGGAGGTAGTTCTATACCATTGTTAAACGTAATTATGCCTATCGGGATATCGTTTTACACTTTTGAAACACTAACTTATGTAATGGATGTTTACAGAAAAGTGCATAAGCCCTTAAATCATTTTTGGAACTATCAACTATACATAATACTATTTCCTAAACTTATTGCAGGTCCAATTATTCGGTATCACGAAATATCGGATCAGATTACGGGCAGATTTTCGACAGAAACGATAGACGAAAAACTAACCGGATTTTTCAGGTTTTGCATTGGTTTGGCAAAAAAAGTATTGATAGCCAATGCCATGGGAGAATATGCAGACACTATGTTTGCGTTACCACCAGAAACAATTGACAGTTCCACTGCATGGTTAGGTTCACTTGCATATACATTTCAAATATATTTTGATTTTTCGGGGTATTCCGACATGGCAATAGGTTTGGGATTATTATTAGGATTTCGATTTCCCGAAAATTTTCACAACCCATATATATCCCAAAGCATTTCTGAGTTTTGGCGAAGGTGGCATATTTCTCTTGGGCGTTGGATGCACAATTATTTATACATTCCATTGGGGGGAAATAGAGTGTCTAAACAGAGGTTATATCTAAACTTGAGTCTTGTTTTTTTATTGTCTGGACTATGGCATGGGGCATCTTGGACGTTCATTCTTTGGGGAGCTTATCATGGAATTTTTCTAATTTTAGATAGAATCTTTTTGGAGAGTTGGCTGAACAAGTTGGGAAAATTTGCCTCTATTTCGTTTACCTTTTTTGTAACGGTTATAGGGTGGGTATTATTTCGAGCAGAAACATTAGATCAAGCAACGAATATATGGAGTGCGATGTTTCGTTTCGACTTTCATTTGCACGAATCGTTTATAGAATCACGGTTTTTTATTGTTTTAATTATAGCCTCTATATTCTCATTTTTTGCATTTTCTAAAGTTACAAATAAGATTCAGGAATACGTTTATGGTGTTGACAAGAAGATATGGGCTCATTCTGGTTTTGTTTTATTAGCAACGATTTTATTTATAGTCTCTTTAGGAAACATTCTTACATCCGATTATAATCCATTTATTTACTTTAGGTTTTAAACGATGAAAAGGATATTGTTGATAGTAGTTTTGTTTATATTACTGACACCGTTAGTGGTTGGAGTTTTTTCGCTAGTAAAGGAGAGGCCTTTAGATGGTTATTTTGTGGGAGAGAAAGAATATACGTTGAAGTATTTCACTTGGGACAGGTGGTTCAATGACAAGTTTCAGGAAGCAATGGTAAAACAGAGTGCTCAAAAAACGGGCTTTAGAAACACATTGATACGCGTTGCCAACCACTTAGATTTTTCATTATTGCAAAAACTACATGCAGAAAAAGCCATTTTAGGGAAAGACAACTATCTTTTTGAAGAGGGATATATTATCGATTATATTGGAAAAAACTACTTAGGAGAATCTTACATTAAAGAAAGTCTTCACCAATTTAAAATTGCAAGAGACATTCTGTTAAATCGTTACAATACACATTTGTTGTTGGTGTTAGAGCCTGGAAAGGCAGGTACTTATCCCGAAAAAATTCCACTTAAATATCGTCCTTTGGAGCGGACAATTTCCAATTATGAGTCTTTCAAAAAAAATCTCTCTAGCTCAGGCATTCCACATTTAGATTTACAATCTTATTTTACTAATTTGAAAACAAAAGTACCATATCCATTATATCCGAAATATGGAGTTCATTGGAGCACTTATGGAATGTGGATGGCAGTAGATACGTTATTAAAATTCACGCAATCGGCTTCAGATATTGATTTAGCAGAGATCAAATGGAAAGGAATCAAAACTACCGATGAGTTAAAAGATGTAGATTTTGATTTAGAAAAAACAATCAACTTATTATATGAATTGCCACATGAAACCTTAGCATATCCAGAAGTTGAAATTGACACCACTGGCAAGCAAAGGCCAAGAGTACTTACCATAGCCGACAGTTATTATTGGAGTATTTTTGACAATAAAATTCCCCATTTAGCATTTTCAAACAATGATTTTTGGTATTACAATACAACCATTTATCCCGACATATGGGGAGATAATGCAAAGTGGGTAAAAAACTTAAATTACATGGAACAGGTAAAAAGCAACCAAGTGATTTTATTTATGGTGACGGAAATGAACCTTTATCGTGCTTTTTGGGGATTTACGGATAGTATTCTAAAAAATGAGATGCCAGAGTATAAACAACCTGGTTGGTTTATTGTATCCAAAAAACTGTTAACCAATGATTTATATTATAACAAAATACGCAACTATTGCACATTGTACCATCGGCCTTTTGATAAAATTTTGTCGGAACTCTCTAACTTTATATTCCATGCAGAACTTTTCCCCTCTAATGAGCGCTATAAGTGGTTTTGGATATTGAATTTTGAGAATAAGCTTTGGCAATCAGAACAACAGCTGAAGGGGTTGAAAGACAGGGCAAAAAAAGACAATATTTCGGTTAGAAAAATCGTTTACAACAATGCTTATTGGCTATACTTAAGAGATTTAAATAGTAAGACTTTATTTTTTAATTAACACAAACCATATGAACAGACTCATAATTTTAGCGATCCTTCTTTTGTTTGCCACAGCTGGGTATTCGCAAACAGAAAAAATAGATTTACAAGAGTTGTTAATCTCAACCAACCAGCAACGGGCAAAATATGGGAAAAAAGCTACCAAAAAGAGACCTGGCTGCGAACCGTTAACGTGGAACGAAACTTTAGCCGAGGCAGCTAGAGTTCAGGCTAATTATTTGCTTAAAAAAAAGAAACTAACACATACTGGATCAAATGGTTCTTCTGTTGATTCGCGTGTAAAAAAACTTGGATATAATTGGCGTTTTGTAGGGGAAAATTTGGCAAAAGGGCAGGAAACCATAGATGAAGTTATCAAATCATGGATGCTAAGTCCTGGACATCGAAAGAATATTTTAAATCCAGATTATAAGGAATTTGGCGCCGCTGTGGTGATGGATAAGGATGGGCAACTTATATGGGCTCAAGTATTTGGGACAAAATGATGTTTTTCAAGAATTAATGTATTTATCGAAAAAACCTCTTAAAAGATATGTAATTTAATTTTTTTTTGTTCAGAAACTGATTTTTTGTATAATATTGCAAAAAAAATATACATTTTAAGATTGTAATATTTTTTCTTTTTCAAAAACAAACAGAAATCTATGAATAAAAATTACCAGAATAGAGTGCTGATTTCGTTCGTAATTAGTTCATTCTTTATTTTTTATGGTTGCAAAAGCATTAAAGTAGATCGGCCTCGCGAAGAGTACGTTCCACTTGCTTACACTCCAGTTACATCCACATTTAATCTACCCATTGAAATAGATTTAAAGAAGGTAGAGAAAGCCGTAAACGACAAATTTAAGGGATTGTTATACGAAGACAACAACTTAGAAGACGACAACTTACAATTAAAGTTGTGGAAAAGTCAAAACTTTGTTTTCAACGCCAAGGGGAGTCAGTTAAGTTACCGAATTCCCGTTAAAATATGGTCAAAATTTGGTTGGAAGATAGAAAAATTTGGCATTACCCTATCTGACTATTATGATGTAGTCGGCGAAATTGCACTAAAATATAAATCCACGTTATCCATTACCCCCGAATGGAAAATAAAAACGACTACCACTTCGGATGGGTATGATTGGATAACCAAACCTTCTCTCTCGATTGCAGGCGTAACCATACCCGTAACGAGCATTGCCAATATTGCTTTAAAATCGTGTTCCGGTCTGATTAACAACCAAATAGACAAAGCAATCACCGAAAGTGTGAACATTAAAAAAGAGATTGATAAAGTATGGATTTCCATTCAAGAACCTATGTTGGTAAATCAAGATTATAATGTATGGCTAAGGATTTCTCCTCAAGAGTTGATTACAGCACCTCTATCTACGCAACAAAACAATATCAAACTAAACATTGGTGCAAAAGCATCTATTGAATCATTTATTGGTTATAAACCAGACAAACCCGTGCCTAGAGCACTTCCAAATTTAGGATTTGTTCAAAAACAAGATGATTCATTTGTTCTCAATTTTAGCTCTGATATTACCTTTAATCAAATTAGCGAGATTGCTCGAAAAGAGATAGTAGGTAAGGAGTTTGCTCAAGGTAAACGGAAAATAAAAGTAAACAACTTTGATGTTTTTGGTAGTGAAGGGAAAATGATGTTTATGGCTGAAATTTCTGGTTCGGCTAAAGGAACTATTTATTTTACAGGAATACCCATATACAATCAGGACTCAAACACCATTGAGATGAAAGATATTGATTTTGAGATGAATACTCGAAATGCGTTGATTAAAACTGCAAACTGGTTGTTACATGGCACTTTTTTGAAGATAATAGAACCTCAGCTCAAATTTCCCATGGGAGATCAAATAAAATCAATGAAAGAGACTGTAAATAAAGAACTTACAAATTACAAAGTCACCGATGGTGTTTTTTTAAATGGAAGTGTAAACGAAATCTCTATTGCCTCATTTGGATTAGTTCCTGGAGCACTTAAAGTGATTGGGTCGGCTAGTGGAAAACTTCAATTAAAAGTAAACGATTTAAAGTTTTAGGTTGTTGTTAAACTAAAAAAGCCTTGTTAAACAATCGTCTAGCAAGGCTTTTTGCAAAAATAACATTGAAATTATTGCATCCCCGAAGTGGTTGTTTCAGGGGCTATTTTCTTAATCAATCCCTGAAGTACATTGCCTGGTCCTAATTCTGTATAATCAACCCCGCCATCGGCAAACATGTTTTGTACCGTTTGTGTCCATCTAACCGGAGATGTTAGTTGCGCAATCAAATTTTGTTTGATCACTTCTGGATCGGTACTTGGTTTTGCATTTACATTTTGATAAATGGGGCAAATAGGAGTATTGAATAACGTATTATTGATAGCTTCCGCCAATTCAACGCGAGCTGGTTCCATCAAAGGAGAGTGGAAGGCACCTCCCACTTTAAGAGGCAAAGCTCTTTTTGCACCAGCAGCTTTCATTTTTTCACATGCTTCATCAATGCCTGCGATAGAACCAGAAATAACCAATTGACCTGGTGTATTATAATTTGCAGGCACTACAACCTCTTGAATTTGATTGCAAATTTCTTCTACTTTCTCATCTTCTAAACCTAAAATTGCAGCCATGGTTGAAGGCTCCATTTCGCAAGCTTTTTGCATTGCTAGGGCACGTTTGTAGACTAATTTCAAGCCATCTTCGAAAGAGAGAGCATTGGACGCTACTAAGGCAGAAAATTCTCCCAAAGAGTGTCCTGCAACCATCTCAGGTTTAAAATCGGCGCCCAATGATTTAGCCAAAATAACGGAATGTAAAAAAATAGCAGGTTGAGTTACGCGGGTTTGACGTAAGTCTTCATCGGTACCAGCAAACATCAAATCGGTAATACGAAATCCTAATATTTGGTTTGCTTTTTCAAAAAGGTCTTTGGCGGTTGGGTTTGAATCGTATAACTCCTTGCCCATTCCCACAAATTGGGCTCCTTGCCCAGGAAATACATATGCTTTCATATAATTATCTTCCGTTTATATTTAATATTATAATTTACTATTCATTCTTAATCTATCAGCAAGTGGATTGGTCAAATTACCTTCTATCGCCAAACAAACGCAATAAAAATAGAAACATGTTGATAAAATCAAGGTAAAGACTTAGAGCGCCCATAAGCATCATTTTTTTGGTAGATTCTTGTTTTAAATCCGCTCCTTCGCCCATATTTTTAATTTTTTGCATGTCGTATGCTGTAAGTCCGGTAAAAATTAACACTCCAGCTATATCAATAATATAAGCTAGACCGCTGCTTCCTAAAAACATATTTACCAACATGGCAATTACTAATCCAATTAAAAACATAGATAATATGGAGCCAAATCGGGTTAAATCCATTTTGGTAGTATACCCTAAAAAGGCCATGGATCCAAACATTGCAGAAGTAACAACAAATGTTTTAACCACAGATTCTCCAGTAAATGCCAATAAGATAAAACTTAAGCTAATTCCTGTAACCAATGAGTAGATAACATATATAACGGACATAGCTGGGAATGACAATTTATTGATTCCGAAACTTAACAAGAACACGAGGGCAAGCGGAGCAAACATAACTACATACCCAAGAGTAGAGAGACCCGTTTCGCCTATCAATAGACTCATTAATTCGGCATTAGAAGAGAATAGGTAAGCCGCTACCGATGTAATTAAAAGTGCTAAAAACATCCAAGTAAAAACCCCGGCTACAAATGTACGAGAAGAAGAAATAACTTGTTCTCCTGAATTATTCATAAAAAATTGATTTCGATTTTCCATTATATTTATTTTTAAATTTCAGGACAAAAATAATGGTTTTTTTAGAGATGAGGGCTCTTTTTTTAAGGATTAACGATTTTTATTAGAAAAAAACAACCAACATTGGATTTTAGGGAAATTCTAAGTTATTTAGGGGATAACATAGGGAATTCCAACGCTGGTGCTTTTTTCGTACTTATTACTACAAAACAGATAAAAAAACAAACGTTGGCCATTAGGGAGATGTTACTAGGGATAACGGATTGAGCCAACGTTGTTTTTATGTCATAATCTTGTAAGTTTCATGATAAAAATCTCTTGATCGATATAAAGTTTTATCACATACAATCCACTTTGTAAATGGCTGATATCTAGAATGCTATTAGAGTTAATATTAGAATATGAGCCCACTGATTTTCCTTCCATGTTTGAAATGACAATGTATGCTGTACTATTTTGCGGCATAATAACTTTAAACGAATCCATCGCTGGATTAGGATAGATAAAAATATCTTTTTTAGATTGTTTATTAAAACATTCAACAGGAATTACTTTAACAACTGTATGTTTACCATTAAAATCGACTTGAGACAAACGATAATAAACCAAATTGTTTTCACTTACATCAAAAATTGAATAATTGGATTGCAAAGTTGAATTTCCAACTCCTTTAATTTTAGAGACAAAAGAGTAATTTTTTAAATCAGTTGATTTTTCAATGATAAAGTAATCATTATTCAGTTCAGAAGCCGTTTGCCAATCAATTTTTACTTTATTATTTTCGAGACAAACTGCAAAGAAATTAGAAAGTTCAATAGGCAAATCAGAGATTACTTGCACAACAAACCTGTTTGTAATAATGTTTCCACATCCATCTTCGAGCAAGCAGGTATATTCGGTGGTAGCAGTAGGAGTTAAAACTGGATTATAGATAGAAGGATCGGAAATAGACCCATCGTTGGGAATCCAAGTATAGGATGTAGCACCAGTTGCAACTGCAACATTTAAATTGGTTCCAGCATCGATAGCGGTATCGGAAATAGAAATTGAGTTTTGAGGATAGCTTGTAATACACACCTGTTGTTTGTTGAAACAATCACCAGTAGCACCTGTAAAGCCCCAAAAAACTTGATTATTTCCAGCAAAAAGACTTGTCACGATATCTCCTGTATAAGACAAAGAATCAGTTGCTCCATATTTTACTTTAAAGACTTTACTAGTAGCGTTCCATGAAATTTTTACAGGATGCCAAAGATTGTCTTCGATATTTGCAAGAGCCGTTGGGCCAACTAAGTTAGTTGCCAATCCATGATCTGCTGAACCATTACTAATAATCGCAATGTGATCACTAGCTAGGTCGTCCATTTCACCATTATTATAAGTATCAAATTCAACACCTAAAGAATTGCTTATACCACCAAACCCTATGGACATTCCGTTGCCACCGGCCGAGGTGCAACTGCCTTGAAGCGCAAATACGATACCATCAGCTCCACTATCGGAGTTGCCCAAATATAAGTCAAATTCTACCGTAAAATTTTGGGTCATATCAATTTTATAGTTTGACCAAACGGATCCTTTTTGACCCGATTTACTTTCGGTGATGATAAAACAAGACTCTCCAGATTGGTAGGTACTTACATTGGTTGTAAACTCTTTCACTGCATTGCAATCAGCAGTAGCAGATTTGTTTTCCGGCACTGTTTGAGCTTCGCCACTAGAAGTTACGTATGCACCATTTGGGTTGGTAATTAAATAGCTGTTTTCGGAGGAGTAACTTCCAGCAGTGTATTCAGTAGTAATAAGCTGACCGCTTTGGGCGATAAATTGAAAGGTAGAAGAACTACCACTTGTAAAAGTAACATCGGATAAACGGACACTGCCATCCACTTTTACGGTTATTTTTCCACCATTCCATCCATCGCTAGCATCATCTTTAAGTGTAAGATTAAATAAACAACCTTTGATAATCTCTCTTTTTTCAGCAGGAGAAATTAATGTAGGCGTTTGATTAACACCATCGACCTTAAGAGATTGGAAAGTAGCATCTGCAAAATTACCATTCACTGCAGTCAAAGGAATATCATAGGTCATCCAAAAATAATTGTTGCCAGGACTAAGAATCTGATTCCCTGCAAATACCATATCTACGCCCGAAGATGGAGGTAAAGCAATGATATTTCCTAGCTGATTTGTGGTAGCAAAAGTAGAGGAATTTCCTGTATACCAAATTTTTGCATTTCGAATATCGGTAGCAGAAGCAGTTGTACCATCGGTTCTCATTCTAAACTCTATCACAGAAATTGGATTTAAAGAACCCGAAGTAACTACTTTCATGCAAATAACCTCCTGATTAGTAGATCCGGTAGATATAATATTTGTATTTAATTGTGTTGCAGATGAAGATACATAGCTCATATTTACCGCAGCAGCAATATTCACAAAATAGTCCACCGCTTGTCCATAGCTACTAGAAGAGGCATCGCACTGTTGACCAACCCCAATAGCGCTGTCATCTCCGCCCCTAATCCTCATTCTGGTTTGTCCAGATAGTGCAGCTCCTGGAATTGCAATAGAAATATTTGTAGTACCATTTGCTCCAGTATTACCACCATCAAAGGACTCATTAGCATCTGCAAAATCTCCATCTTGGTTGAAATCAATCCATACTCTCGAATATTGAGTGGCGTGCGATCCAAAGGTAATAGAAAGGGTATGTGTTTGCCCAATAGTCAACATTGGAATGTCATTTTGAAAAGAAGATCTATTGAAATAATAAGGAGAATTGTTTGCAGGGGGAGCATCGTCGAGAGTTTCAAGAACAACATGAGTGATGTTATCGGTAGAACCACCACTAGAGTAGGTAGGTGTACAATAGTTCAAGGCAATCGTTCTCGATCCACTGGGAGCTGTTACTGAAGGTGTACGGTCGCTGCTCACAGTAATAGAAGTACAAGCTGCATCTACCACATCATTAAGCGTGGGATTTGACACTATATCATAAGTAAGCCAAAAGTAATTTGTCCCATTCGATAAAGTATGAGGCATATTCGTTCCACCTGTAATAGTAAAGGTTCCGTTTGGATTAACGATTGTATTCCCGAGTTGGGTTGTAGTGGCAAAAGCACTTGAAGTGGTCGTTGTCCATAACTTTGCATTCGCAATATTGGCAGCAGAGGATGATCCAGAAGTATTGAAAGTAAAGGAAGAAGCCGTAAGTGGATTTGACGTTCCAGTAGTAACCACTTGGATCCCAATAATTTCTTGAGACGTTGAACCAGGAGCAACCGTATTTGTATTTGTCTGAGTAGTTGTGCAAGAGCTAACAGCCATAGTAGCTGCTGCTGTAATTGTCAATAAGTAATCTTCAAACGATCCGTATGAGCCAGTATAACAAGGGTCTAAAACTCCAGAATCAACTCCACCAATTCTCATTCTATGATTGCCCAGTGAAGCACTAACAGGCACCACAAAGGAAGCAACAAGTGTAGTGGGATTTGCACTAGCGGATGTTCCTGAAAACACCTCTTCTCCTATATCAGAAAAATCCCCATCTATATTCCAATCCACCCAAATCTTAGTATCATAGGCAAAACCTGTTGCATAGGTGATATTTACCAACGCACTTTCCCCTTGTTGCACAGATGTACTTAATGCAGAATAATCTCCATAATTGTTGGTTTCAACACCCGTTGTATTGTTAATAGATCCGATGGAAACATTAATAATCCCGTTGCCATCTACAGATGATGGAGCGGGGTTGCAATAAGCCAGAGTTATCGTTCTCGATCCATTTGGATTGGTAACAGAGGGTGTTCTATCAGAGGTAACAGTAATAGAAGTACATGTAGCATCTAGTACATTGCCAATGGTTGGGTTTGCGACTACATCATAGGTAAGCCAAAAATAGTTTGTTCCAGAAGCCAATGTATAAGGCATATTCGTTCCACCTGTAATCGTAAAGGTTCCGTTGGGGCTGATTGTAGCACTTCCTAGTTGAGTTAATGAAGCAAAAGAGCTAGTTGTACCAGATGTCCATAACTTTGCGTTTGCAATATCTGCTACATTAGTAGAACCAGCAGTATTGAAAGTAAAGGAAGAAGCCGTAAGAGGATTTGTTGTACCAGTTGTAACCACTTGGATTCCAACAATTTCTTGATTAGTTGCACCAGAAGCAAGAGAAGCAGTATTGTTTTGGGTGGTAGTAGAAGATACAAAACTCATAGGCGCTGCTACACTTACTTTCATATCGTCGATAGAAATGTACCATGGCGTATTGTTAATAGTTCCTTTTATCCCAATATAATAAGTTCCAGATGAAGATGGCGTAAATGTTCCGGTAATTAATTGATATTCACCATTTGTAATACCTGTTTGAGCAACGATAGTATTTGTCATTGCAGCACTAGAAGCCGATGTTCCGTATGCTACAGCAATGCTAGCATCGGAAGTAGAAGACATGTCTTGACGAGCATACATTTCAAAAAGATAGGTATTACCAGCAGTAAACGTGAATGGATAGAACAGCCAATCTTCGTTGCTATAATATAGAGTTGCATTGAATGATCCGGATTTAGGAGTTCTGTTATAGGTAGTTAGTGTACTATTTGCCATCCATACAGCGGAACCAGTGGTAGAATTTTGAGACCAGCATCCTGCTATAGCTGAAGCATCCGTAAAACCAGATTCGAAACCTTCCGTCCAAGGAAAAGAGGATACCGGAGAACAAGTATAGGTTAAAACAATACTTCCAGCGCCTCCATTGCCTCCATAAGTAGCAGCAACATCGTCGCTTCCACCACCTCCACCGCCAGGAGCTGATCCATTTGCACCGTTTGTTGTAGCACTTCCAGCACCACCAGCACCACCATTCGCACCGGCACCACCGTTTTCACCACCATTATTATATCCAACTACACCTACAGAGCCATTTGTGCCAGTAGTGAGCCAATATGAAGCAACTCCTGCAGCTCCAATTGTTCCCCCATTATTGCCACCAAAACCTCCACCGCCAGCCAAAACTCCAGCAGTAGAAGTTGGGGCACTATTGGTACTATTAAACCAAGTAGCGCCACCACTTGTAGCAGAAGTAGTAGAATTTATAGGTGCACCAGAACCTCCAATACCAACATTATAATAATAGGTATTTCCTGGCGTAACAGTAAGGGTAGATTTGCAATATGCACCTCCTCCTCCACCAGAACCACCATTCGTTGTTCCATTATTACTATTTCCTCCACCTCCGCCGGCACCCCAGCACTCTACTGTAACAGAATTTACACCTATTGGGCAAACCCATGTACCCGATGAAGTATAGGTAACGGTTGTTTGTGAAAACAATAAAACAGGTACAAATACCATTACCAGTGCGACAAAAGTCTCCTTAAAATTAATTGTTTTCATAATAAATTCCCTATATTAACCTTTAATTGCGTGGCAAAATTAAATCAAAATGTTATTGCTTAAACGATTTAGATTTTTACTAAAACCCCCTAAAACTGAATTTTCTAAACTCTAAAATTCTGGTTAAATATTTTAGGCATAATGATTTATAGTTTACAGGAGTAGTCTCAATATTTTTTTCCTAAACGTCTAACCAATTTTACTAAAGAATAAGGGTGTAAATATTTTTTGTTAACATGGTTGACTTTAACACATTTTTACTTTTTGTTAACCTTTTATCTAAAGTTTTAAGCTGTTTAGTTGAAAAGGAAGGAAGAGAAAACGTGTTTTGCAAAAAAATGGATAAAAATTATTGTTGTCCGATAAAAAGATATATTTGATTCCTCCCTATGGTCGGAATGACAAGGGGTAGCGTGAATAATATGGCGGGAGG
>CAZZHH010000012.1:0-74221 GCA_964653595.1 uncultured Lentimicrobiaceae bacterium | reverse complement strand
AGGCGGAAATACGGAGTATTATTTAATCCGTCATTTAGTTATTGTTTTGCTAGGACTTGTGCTTATGTTTTTTACTCATCTAGCTAAATATACTTTCTATGCTCGAATATCTGGTCTTCTTATCTTCATCTCGATTCCGATGCTTGCGTATACTCTTTTTTCGGGTTCTCAACTAAATGATGCAAGCCGTTGGATTATGATTCCTTTGCTAAACATTACGTTTCAAACTTCTGACTTTGCAAAATTGGCAACGGTAATCTATCTTGCTCGAATGCTTACCGTAAAACAAGAGTATATTAAAGATCTTCGAAAAGGATTTATTCCGGTGGTTATTATGATCGGTTTTGTAGTTGCTCTAATTCTTCCTGCAAATTTATCTACTGCTATGTTGCTCGCTCTTACCTGCTTGATTATGATGCTCATTGCACGAGTTAGCATAAAACATATATTAGTATTATCGGTGGTTGCAATGGTGGCTTTTTCCTTATTTATTGCATATCTGATGAATTCGTCTAATCAAGGAAGGTCGGAAACATGGAAAAATAGAATCGAAAACTTTAGAAACCCAGATGCAGATGCTAATTATCAATCCAATCAGGCAAAAATTGCGGTTGCATCAGGTTATCCTATGGGTAAAGGACCCGGAAACAGTTCGCAACGAAATTTTTTACCTCATCCTTATAGCGATTTTATCTTTGCAATAATTATCGAAGAATATGGTATAGTAGGAGGTATCTCAGTGTTATTGGCATATTTGATATTGATTTTTAGGGCAGTAAAAATTGCCACCAATAGTCCCGGAACATTTGGTGCATTATTGGCTCTTGGTCTCACATTTATGCTTGTATTTCAAGCTTTTATAAATATGATGGTTGCTATTAACTTGTTGCCAGTTACCGGTCAGCCATTGCCAATGGTGAGTATGGGAGGTACCTCAATTTGGTTTACTTGTATCTCTTTTGGCATTATCCTAAGTGTTAGCAAAGAGATTGAAAAGGAAGATACTTCTCTGTTACATTCTACTCAAAATATTAAATCTGAAGAGTCATGAAAAAAATAAAAGTTATCATTAGTGGAGGGGGTACGGGAGGTCATGTTTTTCCTGCTCTAGCCATTGCCAACGCCATCAAACGTCGATTTTCTGATGCAGAAATTCTATTCGTAGGTGCGAAAAATAGAATGGAAATGAAGCGGGTGCCTGAAGCCGGTTATAAAATCGTTGGAATTAAAATTTCCGGATTGCAACGTAAACTGACCGTTAAGAATATACTCAAAAACTTGCTTTTCCCTTTTAAAGTCATAAACAGTTTACTTGTAGCCAGAAAAATTGTTAAAAAATTTAACCCCAATGTGGTAGTAGGTGTGGGTGGCTATGCCAGTGGTCCAACCCTTAAAATGGCTTCGACACTCGGAATCCCTACTTTAATTCAAGAACAAAATTCGTATCCAGGTATTACAAATAAAATGTTGGCAAAGAAGGCCAACACAATTTGCGTTGCTTATCCGAATATGGAGCAATTTTTTGATAAAGAAAAAATAGTGATTACAGGAAACCCAATAAGAAATGAGATTATCTCTTTTGAACCTAAAAGCGTAGCAGCATTTAACTATTTTAATCTAAACCCATTCAAAAAAACAATTGCTGTTATCGGAGGAAGTCTTGGTTCTTATACCATCAATAAAAGCATGCAAGGTTCATTAACTGATTTTAAAAATGCCGATATCCAAGTTGTCTGGCAAACCGGAGATCGATTTTATAACCATCTTGCCGATGAGGTGGTTGAACTAAAAAAAGTGGGTATATTGGTGGTGCCATTTGTTAAAAGAATGGATTATCTATATAGTATAGCCGATCTGGTTGTCTCTCGAGCAGGGGCTCTTTCTATTTCCGAAGTTTGTTGTTTGAAAAAACCTACTATTTTAATCCCTTCCCCAAATGTGTCGGAAGATCATCAAACAAAAAATGCAAAAGTTTTATCAGATGCAAATGCTGCTGTATTTATTAAAGATAAAGATGCACCTGATATCCTTGGAAAAACAGCCATTGATTTAATCCACGATGGGGAAAAATTACAGATCTTATCTTCAAACATTGCTCGTTTTGCAACACCGGATGCAGATGAACTTATTGTAGATCAAATAATGAAATTAATACAGAAATAATGATTACCATAGATAACATAAAATCGGTTTATTTTCTAGGTATCGGTGGTATCGGAATGAGTGCTATTGCTCGCTATTTTAATTATCAAAAAATTAAAGTTTCTGGCTACGATAAAACTCCAACCATACTTACTCATGATTTGGAAACTGAAGGTGTTGAGATTTGTTACATTGATGACAGCGCCTTACTGCCCGAAAAAATCGATTTGTGTGTCTATACTCCCGCTGTACCAAAAGATCTATCTCTTTTGCTAGAAATTAAAAAAAGAGGCATTCCGCTTATGAAGCGCTCGCAAGTGCTTGGTCTTATCGTTAATAATGGGAATACTATTGCTGTTGCTGGTACCCATGGCAAAACTTCTACTACTTCGTTGATAACTCATTTGCTTAAAACAGATTCTGCCCCAGTAAATGCCTTTATTGGTGGTATCGCTGCAAATTACAACACAAATTTATTGCTATCCGATACTTCCTCTCTTTTTGTAGTAGAAGCAGACGAATTTGATCGATCCTTTTTAACATTGCATCCAAAATCTGCGGTAATTACTTCTGTAGATGCAGATCATCTGGATATATATGGAAACACTGGTCAGCTGTTAGAGTCCTTTGTCGATTTTTCTAAACAAGTATCTGATTTTTTATTAGTGAAAGACCATACAAAAGTAAATTTTAACAATTGCCAGACCTACTCTTTAAACAATCAGAGTTCATCTTATTATGCCGAAAATATTGATTTTGTAAATGAGTGCTACCAATTTGATTTAGTTACACCTGCCAAAAAGTATCTTAAGTTAAAACTAAATATTGGCGGACTCCATAATGTGGAAAATGCCATTGCTGCTTCTGCTTTAGCTCTCTACTATGGCATAACAGAGGACTCTTTGCGAAGGGGACTTTCTACCTTCAAAGGAGTACACCGAAGGTTTGAAATGGTAATCAAAAATCAAAATTTGATTTTTATCGACGATTATGCACATCATCCTACAGAGATTAAAGCTTGTTTGTCTTCCATTCGACAAATGTACCCTAATCGAAAAATTACGGCTGTATTTCAACCTCATTTATATTCACGAACCCGCGATTTTGCTGATGATTTTGCATCTAGTCTTTCTCTTGCAGATGAATTAGTTTTGCTGGATATATACCCAGCTAGAGAGCTTCCAATGGAAGGAGTGACTTCAAAATGGCTTTTGTCTAAAGTAGAAATGGATCATAAATACTTGGTTTCAAAAGATAACTTGACTAAATTATTGTATGAATTAAACCCAGAACTAATTGTTACCATGGGTGCTGGAGATATTGATAGGTTAATTCCAGAAGTGAAAAGTTTTTTTATGCACCATTTAAAAATTCTATCGGATGAGTAAAAAGTGGATTAAAAGTGCAGTTATTGTTTTTAGCATACTATTGATTGTAGTTGCTTCTGTGGTGGGTCATGGATTTAGAAAATGTGTCGACTTGGTTATCAAAGTGGATTATGACAGTGCTTCTGTGTTTGTTACTCCCGAAGAAGTAAAAACACATTTAATCAATACTTTTGGAAACCCAGTTGGGCAAAAGTTAAATCAAATCAACGTTCAATCTGTTGAGAATTTATTACAGCTAAACCCATTTATTGCAGAAGCTCAAGCAAGCGTTGATTTGTCGGGAGTGCTTAATGTAGAGATAAAACAAAAAAAACCTATTGTTCGAGTTCAAAATAAAAAAGGTCAACAGTTTTATTTAACTGAAGAAGGTCTGATGATGCCAATATCTGAACATGGTATTGAAAGAACACCATTGGCATCTGGTGAAATATTGGATTATTATTCGAGTATTCGGAATTTAACCGATGAACAAACAACGGTGGAAGATTCCATGGTGAAAAAGTCTACCCTATATCGATTGTGGTATTTATCAACCAAAATCAAAAACGACCCCTTTATGGCTGCACAAACCGACCAAATATTTGTGAATGAAAAATTCGAATTTGAAATAGTGCCCAGAGTAGGAGGACAATTAATTATCATTGGAAATATCGAGCAACTCGATAAAAAGTTTACCAAGTTAAAAGCACTGTATTCAGAGTCTTTTTCGCATATAGGGTGGAACAAATATGCAATCATAAACTTAAAATTTAAAAATCAAGTAGTTTGTACAAAAAAATAGAAAGGAAAGAACAGATGGAAAATTCAGAAATTATTGTTGGATTGGATATTGGAACGACAAAAATTGCTGTCATTGTAGGAAAAATGGATAAAAACGGGAACATTGAAATATTGGGTTCCGGAAAAGCCGAATCTACAGGCGTTATGAGAGGCCAAGTTGCTAATATTGATAAGACTATTACTTCCATAAAAGCAGCTATTGATATGGCCGAAAGAGAATCAGGGGTTGAAATTGGTTCTGTTGTAGTAGGTATTGCAGGGCAACATATTAAAAGTATTCAACATCACGGTAGCATATTAAGAGCCAATACCGATGAAGAAATTACCATGCAAGACATCGAACAGTTGAAAAACAACATGTATAAGCTGGTAATGAAAGCAGGTGAGCAAATTATCAATGTTATTCCTCAAGAATTTATTATCGATCGTGAAACTGGTATTAGAGAACCTATTGGAATGGCCGGAGTAGATTTAGGCGCCAATTTCCATATTATTACTGGAAACGAAAGTGCGATTAAGAACATCGTTCGCTGTGTGCAAAAAGCAGGATTGATAATGGAAGATCTTATATTAGAACCCTTGGCTTCCTCCGAAGCTGTGCTTAGCGAAGAAGAAAAAGAAGCAGGGGTAGCTTTGGTTGATATTGGTGGTGGCACATCGGATATTGCTATTTTTCAAGATAACATTATTCGCCATACTGCTGTAATTCCATTAGGCGGTAATACTATTACAGAAGACGTGAAAGAAGGATGTACCATTATTAAAGTGCAAGCAGAAGCGCTAAAAGTAAAATATGGTTCCTGCCTGGCTGAACAAAATAGAGACGATGAAATTGTGTCCATCCCAGGTCTGAAAGGGAGACAACCTAAAGAGATTTCTTTGCGAAATTTAGCACATATCATTCAGGCAAGAATGGAAGAAATTGTAGCTCAAATTGATTATGAAATTGAACAAAGTGGGTATAAAAAGAAACTTATTGCTGGTATTGTTCTTACTGGGGGAGGATCGCAGTTGAAGCATCTTAAAGAACTGGTAGAATTTTCTACCGGTATGGAATGTAGAATTGGTGTGCCAAGCGAAAGAATATCGCCGGAAACAAATAAGGATTTGTTAAATCCAAGTTATTCAACAGGCGTTGGTCTTGTAATTGAAGGATTTAACCGTCTTCAATTCCGTGAGCAAGAACCGGAAGTTGAAAAATCAGAAGAGCCAACAAAACAAAAAACGGAAAAAGTAAAAAAATCGGTAAAAGATGTCGGAAGTTCAGGCTTCTCTTCGCTTTTAAAAGATATTTTTTCTCCAGGCAATATTCAATAAGGCTACTATGAATTGGCGTTTTTGAAATATCCTAAATGTTCTTTTCTTTTCTAATTCATTAAAATTAAGATAAATAGTAATAGTTGAGATTGTTGAAAATAAAAAAAAATGAAATTATAAGTCTCTTCTGTTGCTTGTCCTTGTTGATATCTAACATGTTTTTGTTGATAAATAGTTTAGATATTAACATGCTAATTTATCGTAAAATTTTACTTTTATAAATTATTTTGATTACCTAAAAACATTATACTAAAATATTGAGCTATGACTAACGATATCTTAAAATTTGAGCTTCCAAAAGATCAATCATCCATTATTAAAGTCTTCGGAGTTGGCGGAGGTGGTTGCAATGCCGTTAAACACATGTACGAGCAAGGAATTAAGGGGGTTGATTTTATAGTTTGTAATACCGATGCTCAATCGCTCGAGACCAATCCAGTGCCTTTCAAAATTCAAATTGGAGAAAAAGGATTGGGCGCAGGATCGGTTCCTACTGTTGGTAAAGAAGCTGCAAGAAAAGATATTGAGAAATTAAAATCTGCTCTAGAACATAATACAGAAATGATTTTTATTACCGCTGGTATGGGTGGTGGTACTGGTACAGGCGCTGCCCCTGTGTTAGCAGAACTTGCTAAAGAGATGGGTATTCTTACGGTTGGTATTGTTACTCTTCCTTTTGGTTTTGAAGGAAGAAAACGTCGAGAATATGCCGATGCAGGAATAAATGAGCTGAAACAACATGTGGATGCTCTTTTAGTTATTTGCAACGATAAACTTAGAGAGTTGTATGGTAATTTAGGTGTTACGGATGCTTTTAATAAAGCAGATAACATTTTAACTACTGCTGCCAAAAGTATTGCGGAAATCATTACAAACGAAGGACTTATTAATGTGGATTTGGAAGACGTTAAAACAGTTATGCGTGAGAGTGGCGTTGCAATTATGGGTAGTGGTAAAGCTTCTGGCGAAAACAGAGCACACGAAGCTGTAGAACAAGCATTAAAATCTCCACTTCTTAATGATAGCAATATTACGGGTGCAAAAAACATATTGCTTTATCTTGCTTATGGAAATGAAATGCTTTCCATGGATGAAATTACCGAAATTACAGATTATGTAAATGATGAAGCAGGTACCGACGCCAATGTTATTTGGGGATACGGTATCGATTCAGAATTAGATAGCGAAATTACAGTTACCCTTATTGCTACAGGTTTTAACCCAAGTAATGAATTAAATTCAACGGTTGACTCATCCGTTAAGTCGAAAATTCATCCTCTTAAAATTCTTCCAGTAAGTGAAAATTCTGAACGTCGTGAGCCAAAATCCATTACAAACTTTGAAGTCCTTCAAAAAAATACGGATGGAGATTCCTCTCAACCAGATATTACAAATGGTCCTTTAGCAGCAACTACTTCATCTAGTGCTACCATCGTTCATAATTTATTTGATGAGCCACAAAACGCAAAGTTGTTGGAAACAGAGAATAGCCTTTATCCTTCGCTTAAAAGTTCTCCTGCAAATGATAACGAAGCATCTACTCCTGTAACTGACTTTCAAATAAGTGAAAGCGCTCAAGATAATTCGGATGCAATAAATAACTCTCGTGCGGAAGTTCTTAAAAAATACAATACCATGCTCAAAACGGAAGCAGGACTGGTATCTATTGAGAATACTCCTGCTTATTTAAGAAAAGGTATTCAAATTAACGATTCTATGTCCTCTACAGAAAAACAATCCTCCTCTTTGAGAATTGCACAAACAGATGATAACCAAGTGGCCATTGAGAGAAAAAATCCATACCTTTTTGACAACGTTGATTAATATTTAA
Source organism: uncultured Lentimicrobiaceae bacterium (assembly GCA_964653595.1). Classification (GTDB taxonomy): domain Bacteria; phylum Bacteroidota; class Bacteroidia; order Bacteroidales; family WCHB1-69; genus JBAXTE01. The sequence goes on along the minus strand of CAZZHH010000012.1, from coordinate 66,763 downwards.
TGACTATGAATCTTACACAACGTATCAACGAGGATATTAAAAAGGCTATGTTAGCCAAAGAAAAGGATAAGTTAGAAGCACTACGAGCTGCAAAATCTGCTTTTACCATAGCCATTACTGCAAAATCATCTGGATCGGAACTTGCCAACGAGGAGGAAATAGCTATCCTGAAAAAGCTTGTAAAACAACGTTTAGACGCTGCAGATATTTATCGGCAACAAAATCGTGCCGACTTAGCTGATTCTGAGGCTTTTCAGGCTGAACTCCTGAAAACATATCTACCTCAAGAGATGCCTATTGAAGAACTTACTACTTTAATTAATGAGATTATTTCTCAATGTGGTGCAACTTCCGCAAAAGAAATGGGCAAAGTAATGGGTATTGCTTCAAAACAACTTCAAGGAAAGGCCGACAATAAAACAATATCGGATGTTATTAAAGGATTATTATCCTAAATTCTAATAATCTGTCTTTTAATAATAGAGGGAATATCTTTGATGTTCCCTCTTATTATTAAAAAATGGATATGTTTTTATCTTTTTAGGTTGTTTAATTTGTCGATAATGGATGGTAACATTCTAGTTGCAGCCATTTCTCTCCATTTCTTTGGAGCTTCAATTGCAGGAATGCCAAAATATACTTTTCCCTCACGCGATGTACTTTTGTCGATAGCTGAGGTGGCTAAAATAGTAGTTCCTTTTGCTATCACAATGTCCTTATTTATCGAAACATTGGCCCAAATTAAACAGTCATCTTCGATTACAGTTACTCCAGCAATCATTGTATTGGCACCTATTAAACAATTTTTTCCAATTCGAGTATCATGACCTACATGGGCGTGGTTGTCAAATTTGGTCCCAGATCCGATAATCGTGTTTGCAGATACGCCCTTATCTATCGTACATAAAGCACCAATCTCCACATTGTCTTCAAGGATAACTTTTCCACACGAAATCATTTTATCCCACGAATCTGCTCTTTTTTTAAAGTAATAAGCGTCTGCCCCAATAACACTGTTAGCATGAATAACCACATTGTCGCCAATTTCTGTGTAATCATAAATCGAAACATTGGAATGGATAATACAACTTTTTCCAATCTTTACATGATTTCCAATAAAAGATCCAGGTTGGATTATAGTATCTTCCCCAATTACTGCTGTATCACTGATAAATTGACTAGATGGTTTAAAGGAACGAAAGAATTGAACGATTTTGTTGTAATCTTCAAACGGATCATCCGAAATTATTAAGATTTTGTCTTCCGGACAGGCAACTTCTTTGTTTATTAGAATTAAAGTTGCTTTTGAGGTAAGGGCTTTTTGGTAATATTTAGGGTGGTCTACAAATGTAATATCTCCATTTTCTACATTGTGTATCTCGTTAATCCCAGTGATGCTGAGTGATTTATTTCCAACGATAGTTCTGTTATTGGAGATTATGTCCGCAATTTGCTGAACACTATAATTGATTGTAAACTTCATTTTGCCCCTAGCTATTAAAAAAACTCCCTATTGATAAACACAAAAAAATATGGTTGTTTTTTTTAAAATCAACCATACTCTTTACATTATTTTACTCGTTCCGAATATTTATTCGTGCGGGTATCTACTTTGATTTTTTCACCAGTTTCAATAAATAATGGAATCATTACTTCTGCACCAGTCTCCACCGTTGCTCTTTTCATCGCGTTAGTAGCTGTATCTCCTTTTATACCAGGTTCGGTATAGGTAACAACTAAATCAACAAATGGAGGTAAATCGCAGGTTAGTGGACTTTCTGTGTCAACATGATACAATATTTCTACCATTTGACCCTCTTTTAATAGTCCAGGATTGCTAATCATAGATTCTTGTATTGTAATTTGTTCAAAAGTCTCTTCATGCATAAAATTGTAAGTTTCATCGCCCTCTTTATATAAAAATTGATATGGGCGACGCTCTACTCGTGTAACATCTATCTTTGCACTTGCAGGAAAGGTGTTTTCTAAGACTTTCCCTGTTTTTAAACTTTTCAATTTTGTACGTACAAATGCGGCTCCTTTGCCTGGCTTTACGTGTAGGAACTCTACAACAATAAAAATATCATTATTAAACTCAATGCATAGACCATTTCTGAATTCTGAAGTTGATGCCATATAAACTTTTTTTAGTATAAATTTTTTGATTAAGTGACAAATTTACAAAAAAATGGCTTTTGAGCGAAAAAAATATTTTGCAAAAAAAAAGGAAGATCATCTCCTCCTTTTATTTTTTCCTGAATACTACCTATTTAGATTCGTATCCTTTCATAATACCTCGTTCAGATTTATGGATAAAGGATAATATAGTTTCTCGCTCCTTGCTTTCTGGGATGGTTTCAAGTACCTGCTGAATTCCTCTTCCAATGTTTTTATTTTTTTGAAATAAGATTCGGTAAATGTCGTGTATTTGAGCAATACTTTCATCCGAAAAACCTCTTCTTCTGAGACCAATTGAATTTATGCCTACATACGAAAGTGGCTCTCTTGCTGCTTTAACGAATGGAGGAACATCTTTTCTAACCAACGATCCGCCAGATATCATTACATGAGAACCAATGTTGACAAATTGATGGACAGCACTCATCCCACCAATGATTGCAAAATCGTCGATGATGATATGTCCTGCGAGGGTTGCACAGTTTGCTAATATACAGTTGTTGCCTACAATACAGTCATGAGCAATATGTACGTAAGCCATCAATAAACAATTTTTACCTACTTCGCTTTTCATGGCTGCAACGGTACCTCTGTTGATGGTTACACACTCTCTAATGATCGTGTTGTCGCCAATAATTGCAGTAGTGTTCTCTCCTTTGTATTTTAAATCTTGTGGAATGGCTGAAATAACTGCACCAGGAAAAATTTTCACATTGTTTCCAATTCTCGCTCCATTCATGATGGTTACATTGGATGCTATCCAACACCCGCTGCCAATCACAACATCTTCTTCAATGGTTGTAAAAGCATCTATTTTGGTGTCAGCTCCAATTTTAGCGTTAGGGTGAATATTCGTAAGTTGATGAATCATAATTTTATTTTTTTGCAATTTGTGCAAGCATTTCTGCCTCCATCACTACTTTATTATTAACATACGCAGATCCCTTCATGTGACATAATCCTCTTCTTATGGGCGATATAAGCTTTAATTCAAATATCAAGGTGTCACCCGGAACCACTTTTTGTCGGAACTTTACCTCATTGATTTTCATAAAATAAGTTCCATAGTTTTCGGGATCTGGCACCGAACTTAATACCAATATTCCTCCAACTTGTGCCATGGCTTCAATTTGTAATACTCCTGGCATTACAGGCTCTTCAGGAAAATGACCAACGAAAAATCCTTCGTTCATGGTCACATTTTTCAAACCAATCACACTCGTTTCATCCATCGTTAGTATTTTGTCTACTAGCAAAAATGGAGGGCGATGTGGTAGTAGTTTTTTGATTTGGTTGATGTCGAACAAAGGTGGTTTGTTTAAATCAAATTGAGGTAAAGAGTTTTCGTTGATAAACTCTTTTTTAATCAATTTTGCAAATTCAATGTTGGATTTATGTCCCGGACGAATTGCAATAATATGACCTTTAATTGGCATGCCAACAGTTGACAAGTCACCAATTAAATCTAATAATTTATGCCTTGCTGGCTCATTGTTGTAATATAAATCTACGTTGTTTAAAATTCCCTGTTCCTTAACTTCAATTTCTGGCCGATTAAAGAAAGTAGCTAAATTTGCTAGTTCAGATTTGCTTACCATTCTGTCTACAAAAACAATGGCATTGTTGATGTCGCCACCTTTTACTAAGTTGTTTTGAATGAGTAACTCTAATTCATGCAAAAACACAAAAGTCCTACATTTTGAAAACTCTTTTGTAAATTCATCAATGTGATATAACGAAGCGTGTTGATTTGTTAATACATTTGAATCGTAATCAACCATTACCGATACGCGAAAATCATCTGCAGGGATAGCAATGATTTCTACCTTTTTTTCTGCATTAACAAAGGTAATATTCTTTGTAATTTCAAAATATTTTCTTGGTGCTTCTTGTTCTTCAAAACCAGCTTTTTCGAGTTTCTCAACATAAAATCTTGAGCTGCCATCTAAAATAGGGGTCTCTTCACAATCAATATCGATAATTGCATTGTCGATTTGCATGCCAACTAAAGCAGCCATACAATGCTCAATAGTTCTAACTTCAGCGCCATTTTGACGAATAGAAGTACCACGTGAGGTGTCAAATACATTATTCACTTCAACCGATATAGTGGGAGATTCTTCTAAATCAATTCGACGAAACTTAAAACCATGATTTGCTGGAGCAGGGTGTATAGTAAGAGTTACATTTTTTCCAGTGTGTAATCCTGCACCAGAAACTGTAACCGATTCTTTTATTGTTCTTTGTTTATCTCTCATAATGTTGGCAAAGATAAAAAATAATTACGTATAATGTGAACAAATGTTAATAATCAAGCCTCTTGAAAATTCAGATATTTATTTAAATGTCTAAATATCAATATTTTAATGTTTAGTGAGAAATCAAAAAATGCTAGATTATTTCTTTATAATTTTTTCTAAATCAGAAATTCTATTGTATAATTCAGGTAAACGTTTAAATAAAATAAAGACTCTTTTATATAACGACGCATCAAAAGCTGGCGACCCCATAATAGTAGAACCTTGTTCTTCCACATTATTTGGAATTCCCGATTGGGCAGCAATTTTTACATTGTCGGCAACTACAATATGACCACTTACTCCAACTTGTCCTCCTATCATTACATTTTTGCCTACTTTTGCCGAACCTGCTACTCCTGATTGAGCTGCAATTACCGTGTTTGTCCCAATTTCAACATTGTGTGCTACTTGTATCAGATTGTCTAATTTTACCCCTTTTCTAATTATCGTAGATCCTAATGTAGCCCTGTCGATACAGCAGTTTGCACCTATTTCTACACAATCTTCCAAGATAACATTTCCAATTTGAGCTACTTTCTTATATTCATTTTCCTGTTGAGGTGCAAATCCGAATCCATCTGCTCCAATTACAGTGCCTGCATGTAAAGTGCAATCTTTGCCAATAATACATTCGTGGTATATTTTTACACCAGCAAAAAGGGTTGTTCCGTCTCCAATGGTAACATTGTCGCCAATGGTTACATGTGGATATAGTTTTACATTTTTGCCAATTTTACAATGTTCGCCAATGCTTACAAATTCGGCTACATAGCAACTTGCATCTATATTGGTTGAAGGTGCAATGCATGCTAATTGCGATATCCCTTTTTTTTGAGGTTTCATGTTGTTATACACTTCCAAAAGTTGAGCAAATGCTAAGTATGCATTCGGAACTCTTATCAAGGTTGTTTTTATTGGATGTTCAGCAACAAAGTCGGCACTAACTATGCACGCTGTAGCGGTAGTTTCGTAAATAAAATTAGTATATTTTGGATTTGCCAAAAAAGTCAATGTGCCTTCACCTCCTTCTTCAATCTTCGAAAGGCTATATACTTCTGCATTTTCATTGCCTTCTATGGTTCCGTTGGTGATTTCTGCTATTATTTTTGCGGTAAATTTCATCTCTAACTGTTTTTTTATCCTATGTGCTAAAGTAGATAACTTCTTTTTTTTAATATCAATACTAGAATCCTCTGGATATTTCAAAAATGTTAATTCTATCAAAAAATCACATATTTTATCCTTCTTTAATATGCAATTTTAATAATTTCCATGATATAAATTGCATTTTCATACAGACCTATTTTGTAAGAGGTTAAATATCAGTAATATTAATTTTATTGTAAAGAGAAATATCTCTGTTTTTTTACTAAAATGAATTAACACTTAGGATAACAAAAAAAGTGTTTTTTAACAATTTTGGTTAATGTGTCAATATTTAATTGGTCTGAGGCTTCTGCTAAATCCACTAAGACTCCGTTTTGTAATAAAATGGAAATATTACTTCCTGGATGTGAATATGCACTGTTAGAAATTGTTCCATCAAAAACTAAAAAGGAAGATTCTTCTTCTGTAATGCCATATTTTGTTGCGACTTTTTCTTGCATCTCAAAAACCTTGTTGCCCGATATAGGTTCGTCTGTCAATTCTACCTTAAATAATTTTCGATTGATTAGATTGGTTGATAGAAGTGAAAGAATTTTGTCGGAATGTTGTTGCCACATTTTGATACAAGTCATTACTTCATCATCGTCTAAGTTGGCAAATAAAGCTAGTAACGATGGTGTTGATTCAAAATCTTGCTGCGTGTAATTGTGTAATAAGAATTGTTTTAATGAAGGTGTTAAAAACATGGGTACACCTTGTTTTGTAAGTGATTCAGCTCTTTTGAGTATCTTAATTAGCATTTGTTCGGCTCCCACCACTGTTTTGTGTAAATATACTTGCCAATACATTAATCTTCTGGCAAGGACAAATTTTTCGATAGAATATATCCCCTTAATATCAATTACTAAATTGCCATTGGCTACATTTAGCATTTTAATGATTCTTTCGGTGCCAACTATTCCTTCCGATACTCCAGTGTAAAAACTGTCTCTCGATAAATAATCTAACCGGTCGACATCTATTTGACTTGAAACGAGCTGATGTAAAAACTTCTTATGGTATTTGTTTGTGAAGATTTTAATCGCTAAATCAATTTTGCCAAACAACTGGCGATTTAACTCATTAAAATACAATAGGGTAAGATCTTCATGGTTCATTTTGTGAACGATGCAATTTTCGAGAGCATGCGAAAAAGGTCCATGCCCTATGTCGTGCAGAAGTATTGCAATAATTGCCGCCTCTTCTTCCTCTTTAGAAATATCAATCTCCTTCTGCCGTAATACCTCTATAGCCTGTTGAATCAAAAACATAGCACCTAATGCATGCTGAAACCGAGTGTGAATTGCTCCTGGATACACCAATCCTGTTAACCCAAGCTGTTTAATTCTTCTAAGTCGTTGAAAAAATGGATGTTCCATTAAATCAAAAATTAAATCATTGGGGATGGTAATAAAACCATATACTGGGTCGTTAATTATCTTACGTTTATTATGAATAATCATCAATTCTTTTTTTATAGCGAATTTACTGTTTTTTGTGACTAAAAAATTATTATATTTGTAAAGAAGAATATTTTTTTGATTTTTTTATATCAAATGAGATCATATTTCACTATAAATTATGTTATTAGAAATAAGATGAAATAGGTGTTGTTAAACTAAATAAGCTCAAAATTAACTATGTGTAAATTTTATTCTAATTAATTAACTAAACTGGAAATGGAACAAATTAAAATACTATGGGTCGATGATGAAATTGATTTATTAACCCCACATATTCTTTTCTTAGAAGCAAAAGGACTCAAGGTGATTGTTTCCAATAATGGCTACGAAGGCCTGGCAATCATCAAAACAGAGCAGCCTACGATTGTTTTTCTCGATGAAAATATGCCCGGTTTATCTGGCCTTGATACATTGGATGAAATAAAAAAAATCAACCCTTTTCTTCCTGTAGTAATGATTACCAAGAGCGAAGAAGAACATATCATGGATGATGCTTTGGGCTCAAAAATTACCGATTATTTAATCAAACCAGTAAATCCTAACCAGATTTTTCTAAGTGTAAAAAAAATTGTGGAAAACAAAGACCTAATTCTTAAGAAAAATCTCGAAAAATATCAAAAAGAGTTCCGAAAACTGAGCCTCGATATTATGGATGCTCGAAGTGTTGAGGATTGGAAGAATATATATACCAATTTAGTACAATGGGAGATTCTTTTGGAGAAAAACAACGACAATGGCATTGTAGATGTTTTGATACAACAAAAAGCGGAAGCTAATAAATTATTTGGTCGCTTTGTTTCTAAAAATTATATTTCATGGTTAAACTCAACCACCGATGATGTGCCAATGATGTCTCAAACCTTGCTAAAGGAAAGACTTTTTCCGCTACTCAAAAATTCTCAAAACACCTATTTGATTGTGATCGACAATTTACGTTACGACCAATGGAAGGCGATAGAACCCTATTTTAGAGAGTTGTATGATGTGGCTTCGGATGAACTCTATTTTGCGGCTTTGCCTACTGCTACCCAATTTGCTCGAAATGCTCTCTTTTCGGGATTACTGCCTTCCGAAATTGCTAAAAAATATCCTCAGTATTGGGTCGAAGAGGGAGATGAGGGCCATAAAAATCAGTTTGAAAGTGAATTGCTCGATTTGTACTTAAAACGATATGGAATTAATATCAAACACCACTATTCTAAGGTGTTAAATGTCGATTTTGGTTGGAAAATTACCGAAACCATTCATCAGTATTCAAATAACCCGTTGAATGTTGTTGTGTATAATTTTGTAGATATGCTTTCTCATGCTCGTACTGAAAGTGAATTAATCAGAGAATTGGCTTCAGATGAAGCAGCTTATCGATCTATTACAAAATCTTGGTTTGAGCACTCCCCCTTACAAGAACTCATAAAACAACTTGCTGAAAAGAAAATTCCGATATGTATCACTACCGATCATGGATCAATATTGGTAAAAAATCCAGTTAGAATTGTTGGCGATAGAGATACCACCACTAACTTAAGATATAAAGAGGGGAGAAGTCTGGAGACTAACTCTAAAGATGTTTTTGAGGTGAGAAATCCAGAAACTATTTATCTTCCCAAAAACAGCCTTTCATCGTCTTACATCTTTGCTCAGAGTGACCATTTTTTTGCATATCCTAACAACTATAATTATTATGTAAATTATTATCGAAATACATTTCAACATGGGGGAATTTCTATGGAAGAGATGTTGATTCCTTTTGTTCATTTGATTCCAAAATAGAGATGCGATTGTTGCCAAATATTAACTTTTTTTAGTGCTTAATGGAAGATTCTTTATGAGACAATTTACTTGTTCAAACGTGGATGAACTAAACCAAATAGCTCAGTCGTTGATTGATTTTTATCCTAATTCTCGACTTTTTGCATTTGATGGAGAAATGGGTGCCGGAAAAACAACTTTTATTAAACAAGTGTGCACCTGTTTGGGTGTTGAAGAATTAGTGACAAGTCCCACCTTCTCTATCGTAAACGAATACTACTCCGATAAAAAAATGGTATATCATTTTGATTTCTATCGGTTGAAAAATAGTCAAGAAGCAATTAATTTAGGATTTAATGAATGCTTTTATAGTGGCCATTATTGCCTGATAGAATGGCCAGAGATAGTTAAGGATATTTTACCTGCAAATACGGTCATGGTTCGTATCGTGACAGATGAGAATACCAATAATCGGATTATTACTTTTTAAGTTTAAGAAAGATGGAGTCTACACAAAACAATTTAATAAATCTTGGCAAGAGTGGATTGTTACCTCAAGAAGAGATGCTGGATGTTAAAAAAAACAATGTCCAAATGGTAATTGGAGTCCTCAAAGAGACTAATGATAGCGAACACAGAGTGGCATTAGTCCCAGAAGCGGTTAATTTGCTGGTAAAAAATGGATACCGAGTTTTGGTGGAGTCTTATGCTGGCAATGAATCTCATTTTTCAAATCAAGATTATATCGATGCGGGTGCTGATATTGTGGATGTTACAGGATATTTGTTTTCAAATTCAGATATTTTGTTGCGTATTTCACCATTATCTGTCTCGGAATTAGACATGATTAAGGCCAACCAAACCATATTTTCGGCCTTACATCCCACCATTCAAACACAAGAATATTTTGCAAAAATTTCAGAAAAAAAAGCCATCGGCGTCGCCTTTGAATATATTCAGGACCAGTCACACTCTTTTCCAATTGTTAGAGCTGTTAGTGAAATTGCAGGCAACACCTCTATTCTTATTGCTGCCCAGTATTTATCGGATTTAAATTATGGGAAAGGAAACATGTTAGGAGGTTTCTCTGGTATTACTCCTACAGAAGTAGTGATTCTTGGTGCTGGTACCGTAGGCGAATATGCTGCTAGAGCAGCAATGGGTTTGGGAGCTATGGTGAAAGTATTTGATAACAACATTTACAAATTACGACGACTTCAAGAAAATTTAAACGCTAGAATTTTCACTTCTATCATCCAACCAAAGGTTTTGTTAAAATCGCTAAAAACTGCTCATGTCCTTATTGGTGCAATTCATAGCAACTCTGGTCGTTCGCCTCATATAGTCTCCGAAGAGATGGTAAAAGAGATGAAAGCTGGTTCGGTAATTATTGACGTGAGCATCGATCAAGGCGGGTGTGTAGAGACATCGCGCCCTACTGATCACTCAAACCCTGTATTTAAACTTTTTGGGGTTACCCACTATTGTGTTCCAAATATTGCATCCAAGGTCCCTCATACAGCTTCGTATGCTCTAAGTAATTACCTTGCTCCAGTATTGTTAAACATTTGCGAAGCAGGTGGAACCGAGTGGTTTATTAAATCGGAACCATTCTTCCGTAAAGGGATTTACTCTTTTAAAGGATTTATTACTCATCGAATCATTAGTGAGCATTTTCAACTCCCATATCAGGATATCGATTTAATGTCGTATTCTTGGTAAAACTTTTCATTCATGATTAAATATTGATAATTATAATAATTACATAGTCATTATGTGTTTTAATCGAATTATATTTATATAAATTTAGAGTAGAATTTGAGGTGAGATGATATAATCTTTACTCCGCTTGGGTAGTGAAAACACCTTCAGTTTCGCTCAGGGGAATTAATCAACCTACAACTTTGGGCACTAAAAATATAGCTGAATCGCACAAAAACTCGATATGGCTTTCCACTTATAAAAATAACGAACATTTGTGCAATCCATTTGGTTTTTATATGTAAATTTGTAAAAAAACTTAAACTTATACTTCTATGAACAGCAAGGTAAAAAAGATATTAAAAATTTCGGGAATCACCTTGGGTGTATTGCTCATACTCCTTATTGCAACCCCATTCCTATTTAAGGGAAAGATTCTTGAACAGGTTAAAAAAGAGGTAAACAAGAGCTTAAATGCGAAAGTGGATTGGAAAGATGTGGACTTGACTCTCTTCCGCAGTTTCCCAAATTTCTCGTTGGGATTGGAAGATCTTTCGGTGGTCGGCGTTGGCAATTTTGCTGGCGACACCCTGGTGGGCATGAAAAAAATATACGTATCCATTGATTTGTTTAGCGTCATCTCTGGGGATAATTATAAAATCGAAGGAATCACGCTGACCAAACCTAACATCAACTTGATTGTGGAAAAAGACGGCAAAGCCAACTGGGATATTACAAAACCTTCTGAAACTCCACAAGATACCGCTAAATCGGAACCTTCTAAATTTAAGCTCACTCTCCAAAAGTTTAAAATTGAAGATGGAAACATCCGCTATACAGACAAACAATCGAACATGGCGGCCGAAGTATTGGGATTAAACCACACTTTAAAAGGCGATCTCACAGCTTCTACTACCGATTTGCGTACAAAGACTACCATCGATGAGCTTACCTTTGTGATGGATGGTATCGCTTACCTTAAAAAAGGAAAAGCCGACGTAAAATTTGATATGAATGCCGATTTTGACAAGATGAAATTCGATTTTCTCGATAACAACGTAAAATTTAACGATTTGTCCATGGAGTTCGCTGGATTTTTTGAAATGCCAAAAGACGGTAGCTACAACATGGATATTAAACTTAAAACCCCCGATACCAAATTTAAGAGTATCCTATCGATGGTTCCAGCTATTTTCTTGAAAGACTTCGACAAAATCAAAACGGATGGAAGTTTCGAGATGTCGGCATTTGCCAAAGGAAGAATGGATTCGCTCAATCTGCCTGCTTTTGAATTGAATATGAAGGTGAAAAATGCCATGTTCAAATATCCCGATTTACCAAAATCGGTCAACAACATACAGATTGCCGCTAAAGTATCCAACAAAGGCGGAAGTTACGACAACACCATTATCGATGTGAAACAGTTCCATGTGGAAATGGCCGGAAATCCTTTTGATATGTCGCTTTATGTAAGTACGCCTATCAGTGATGCAAACATAGACGCCAAGGCAAAAGGTAAAATTGACCTAAATATTGTAAAAGATTTTTATCCGTTAACTAACGATCAGAAACTTACAGGCTTGATGACTGCAGATTTGGCTTTTGCAGGTCGCATGTCGATGTTGGATAAAAAACAATATGAAAAATTCAAAGCGACTGGTCTGATGGAACTTAAAAACTTCTTCTATTCCGATAAAGATTATCCAAAAGGCGTTACGATAACTTCGGCAGCACTGAAGTTCACCCCTCAATATGCCGAACTTTCGAATATGGACGTGAAGATGGAACAAAGTGACCTTAGCGCCTCCGGAAAGGTAGAAAATTTTATCCCATACGTTTTTGACAAAGGTGCGTTAAAGGGTGTTTTAACGATTAATTCTAATTATTTGAATGTAAACCAGTTCTTGTCCGACGAACCTGCAACTGCCACTCCAACTTCAACACCCGATTCCTTGTCGGCTCTCACCGCTTTTGATGTTCCAAAAAACATCGATTTTACTATGAAATCCAATTTTAAAAAGGTGGTTTATGATAAATTGGACATCAATAACCTTAGTGGAATTATTCAATTGGTAGATCAGAAAGTAAAGATGAACAATGTGATGATGAACGTTTTGGACGGACAAATTAAGATGAACGGATCGTATTCCAGTAAATCGGTACAACCCGACGCTGCTTTTTCGTTCGTGCTAACAAATTTGGATATCCACAAAACCTGGAAAGCATTTGAAATCATGAAGAAAGTAGCTCCTATTGCCGAAAATGCTACTGGCAAGTTTTCTACCTCATTCGACTATAATAGCACGTTGGATAAGACGATGACACCGGTTTGGAAAACTGTTAACGCTAAAGGATCGTTGAAGACTTCTACCGTTTCCATCTTGGGATCGAATCTGTTAAACCAAGTGGCAGAAATATCGAAAATTGCAGCGTTTAAAAAGGTGAATTTGAATAACATCGCTCTCCGTTTCAAAATCGCAGATGGAAAAGTAACTACCGAACCTTTCGATATTAAATTGGATCAAGGCAAAGTTACCGTAAGCGGAACTACTGGTCTCGATCAAACCATCGATTACACAATGAAGATGCAAGTTCCTAGAAACGTGTTTGGCAATGCTGCGAACGATTTTGTAAATAGCGTAACTGGCAAAATAGCACAAGCTGGAGTGAAGGTAAATCCGTCGGAAATGTTGAAATTCGACATCAAGATAGGTGGAACATTCACCAAGCCAATTATCAAGACAGGTCTTCGAGACGCTGCAAACAATGCAGTAGCTGATGTAAAAGGAGCTATCCAAGACGAGATTAATAAGAAAAAAGACGAGGTGGTTGCTACTGTAAAAGAAGAGGTAAATAAAGCCCTCGACGATGCACAGAAAAAAGCCGATGCCTTAATTGCCGAGGCTCAAAAACAAGCCGATAACATAAAAGCAGAAGCTAAAAAAGCTGGCGATAAGCTGATTGCAGAAACGGACGCCCAAGGCAAGAAACTGATTGCAGAAGCCAAAAATCCAATAGCAAAAATTGCTGCCGAAAAAACAGCTGCCAAACTAAATAAAGAAGCTCAAGACAAAGCTGCAAAATTGAACAAAGAGGCCGAGGATAAATCCAACAACTTGATTAACAAAGCAAAAGCGGACGGAGACAAATTGATTCATGACGCTAGGGCAAAAGCAAAATAGTATTCAACTTTGCTTAATACCCTCATTTTTTTATGTAAGAATCCAAAAGAAGTTTCAACTAAACCTCTTTTGGATTCTTTAATTTTAAGATAAAACTCCAGAATACATAGTTATTCCTATTAACTTGTAAGATACAAGTCAAAATCATTTATGTTGGTTCTAGGTAAGTGTATTTTAGCTGTAATTCTAAGTATAATTCTACTTCGAGGAATATCTTATACTCATTTATCCATCTATATAGAAACTATTTTTTATCTATGATTTGATTTACACAATCTTTGGATAAATCTCTACTCGTAATTTTATTCTATGTGTAACTCTAGAAAGGAAAGGATAATATGTATCGCTTAATACGTCAGGTTTAAATGCTTTTAAAGTGTGTATCACAAGATTAATCAAACCCAAAAACTCAAAATTTAAACATTGAGGTAGATGTTTTTTTTAAACGGATAGGGTATTACTCTTCACAATGAAATGGTGTGATAATAAAAAAAAAGGAACTCCTTTTACAAAGAATTCCTTTTTTAAAATCGGTGTTAGGATACTATTTCTTAATCAATTTTGAAGAGAAAGTAGTATGATTAGCAGATTCAACTTTAATAATATAAATTCCAGCGGTGAGATTACTTGTGTTTACAAAAGCATTTCCACCATTAGAGAATTGAACATTCGTTTTTGAAATTACTCTTCCCATTAAGTCAACAAATGAAACGGTTGTATTTTCATTCGATAATTCGGATATGGTAATAAGTAAATTGTCAGTAGTTGGGTTAGGATATAATCTTACATTGTTGTTGAAAGATGCATTTTCGTTGATGCCAGCCCAAGTACCTTGTACGGATGCAGTCCAACCTTCTCCTTGTACATTATCGTCAGAAGTGAAAACCAAATATAATTTTCCACCTTGAGGAGTGCTAATTGGTGCAGGAGGAGTTATTCCAGAGTAGGTTCCAATTAAAGAATCAGGATTTTCACTTGTGCCATGATAAATTTTCAACAAATCGGTATCAGCTTGTGTGTTGAAGTATGTAAAAGTCAGGTTAATAGCCATTGTGTCGAGGTCGATGATGGTTCTACAATCTGAATTGTTTTTATATGGTGAAACTCCACTTCCATCATTAAAGGTAAAGTTTGGCTCATTGTAAACGCGAGTTTCATAGCAAAATTTTTGTCCAATAGGAGCAATGTTTACTACAGCACTTTGGCTAGCTCTAAAACGTCCTTGGAATGTTCCACCAACGCTTACTTTAAGAGTGTCTAACCAAAAGTAGCCGTTTCCACCGCCATCCCATCCCCAGTTCATATGGAAATAGTTGTTGTCGTTATAACCATCACAAACCCATGCATGACCACCCGCATTTGTAGAAGAAGAATCGTCTGTGCCTGAGTATAATACAGGTTGATGTGCGTCTAGATTGTCTTTGATAACTCGTTGCCAGTTTAATAAAGCATAATCTAAACGGTTTATCGAACGAATATCAGAACGGTATCTAAAATTGTTTTGTAATGCATAAGTAGCAAATTGAGATTGTGTTCCAGATCCATCAGGACCATAATCCATGTTAACAGAAACACCTGCATCATACATTAATTGTGAAATATAAGCTCTCGAAGTGCTATTTGCAGTGTTAGACATATTATTCCAAAGATATTCGGTATTGCTAAAATCTTCACTTATCGTTCCGTAGTAGATGTGAGTGTAGGAGTTGTTACCATTTCCAAATTGAGGATATTTGTGGTAATACATAATTTGAGCCATTGCAGTAGCAACACATCCTGTTAAACAACGACCACCAGGACCGCTAGAAATAATTGGACAAGAGTCGTTATATCCTTGCGATTGTCCCCAGTTGCTAGAAAGTATAGGGTTAACACCTTTTGTAGTATTTGTTTTAGGAGTTGAATTGTTGTTAAGAAGTTCAGCCCATTGAGAATGTTTTTCTGACTTTGGATTTTCTATTTGTAAATTAGCAACATATTCTTGAATGGGAGTTAGCCACATTTTTGCAGGAGTTGGAATGTTCTCAATATCCAAGTTGCCTTCAGAAGAATAGGCTATAATTGCAGGAGCTCTATCATCAGTGGTAGTTATTACAAAACCATTCTCAAAATTAAAAACATACATAGTAGGCTTTCCAGAATAAAATAAGGTATGCTCTTTAATAATGGAGGAAGCGGTTAAATCTTGTTTAAAAAATGTAGTTTTGGTTTTGCAATAGGTAATTGCAACTTTTTTAGCAATTGCTTTATCAACAGGTGCCGAATTTACCTGTATAAATAAGCCAAAACAAATTGCTAATAAGAAAAGGTGTTTGATCTTCTTCATATTTCCAAGTTTAGATTGTTTAATTTTATATTGTTTAACTGTCTTAAAATCAATTATATAAAAACACGTTATTGAGATTTTAAAGTTTGCTCTCGAAAAAAGACACCAGCTTTTAAATGTCAATTTGCAGTTTTTGAACTGCAAATATAATTTAATTTACACATAATACATAATATTTTGTCGGTAATTTTTGTTTTTTTTATTTTTATTTTCTAACAATTCTGTTTCAGTTTTCTAAATTTCTTTTTATTTGAATCAGCGACCCATTAAAAAACTCTACTAGAAAGATTTTTTTAAATGGTTTTTGTAAGTTTTTTTTTTTATTTATAATTAAACATTTAATGGTGTAAACATGTTTAAATTTGTGTACTTTTGTGTCGATGAATTGTTGGAATTCTATGGTTAATTGATCATTGTTTATGGAAGTTTCGACATTTAAGATTTCTGAAATGGGCATCCAGCACAACAATTCCTAATATTTATATGGTTATGTTGGTAATTTAATGATTAAGTTTGTTTTTATTACATTAAAGCTTTAAGGTTATGAAAAAAGAGGAGTTAAGTTCATGTAATTGTTTTAGCTGTATTGTAAAAAACTTGATTTTCGAACACATGAATGTTCAATATCAAGAAGATATGTGTTCGTCAAAAAAAGAATTATTTTTCAAAAAAGGACAAAAAATTATTTCTCAGGGTCAAGAGCTTAATGAATTTGTCTATTTAAAATCAGGATTAATAAAGTTGCATCAACAGAAGGAATTTCACAACGATGTGATTATTTCTATCGCAATGCCATTTGATTTTACCACACTTCTTACCATTTTCTCCGAAACTCATTATCCGTATTCCATTACCGCTATCGAAGACACAGAAGTCTGCTTTTTTAGTTTTGACAAATTAAAGGAGATGATTTTAAACAATCCCAATTTTGGATTTGCTTTAATACAAAGAATGAGCAGAGTGTCGGAGCGCATTATTACCTCCTTTGCCGATCAAAACAGAAAAAATTTAAGAGGAAGAATAGCTTCGGTATTGATTCATTTTTCTAAACACATTTATGGCAAAAATTCTTATCTAATGCCTATTACAAGGAAAGAAATAGGAGAACTAATAGGCATGACTACCGAAAATGTGATACGTGTTTTGTCTGAATTTAATAAAGAAGGAATTATCAAAATTGATGGAAAAATAATCCATATTCTTCAAGTGGAAAAATTAGAATTGATAGCAGAAAAAGGATAATGAGATATAAACAATATTTGATTTTTATTTTGTAATGGTTGTCTTTGAACGTATTTTTATCTCTTTTCAAGGCGAAAATGTATTATCTTCTTTTTCTGCTTCTATTAAAAAAGGCGATAAAATAGCCTTTTCTGGAGTTTCAGGTAGTGGAAAAACCACTCTCTTAAACTTAATTATGGGTTTTGTAATTCCACAACAGGGCACTGTTTTAATCAATGGTCTTAAAATGAATGCCCAGAATGTTAAAACAATTCGCAAATTATTGGCTTGGCTTCCTCAAGAACTTTCTTTTGAAGTGATTAACTGCCGAGAGTTATTGCTTTTCCCTTTTCGTTTTTCTGCTAACATTATCCATTTGCCCACCGAAACCGATATTAATACTATGTTGCAAAAACTCCTATTGGATCCTTCGATTTTAGAAAAACAACTCGATGCTATCTCAGGTGGGCAAAAGCAAAGATTGATGATAGCTTCTACACTTTTGCAGAAAAAGCCAATAGTTCTCCTTGATGAGCCTACTTCTGCGTTGGATAAAGTCTCTGCCGAGGCTGTTCTTAGTCTTATAAAGCAATCTGTTGACACTACTTTTATATCCTCTTCTCACGATCCATTATGGAACCAAGGGATGGATAGAATTATTCATGTGCAAAATAAAAATTATACCAATGAATAGTGCCCAAGATATTGGATGGATTGATTTGGCTGTGGGATATTTAATTCTTCTGATTCCAATTATTGTTTTTTCTTACTTTCAAACCAAAATGATTAAATCAACGCTTATTGCCATTGCCCGAATGACAATTCAACTTTTTTTGGTTGGGATGTATCTCCAGTATATTTTTAATTTGAATAATGTTTGGATTAATATTGCATGGGTAATTGTTATGATTGTGATAGCTTCATACACTGTTATTAAAAGAAGTGAAATTAACAGAAAACTCTTTCAAATTCCTATCCTGATTTCCATGTTGGTAAGTGTATTTTTGATAGATCTCTTTTTTTTGGGCGCGGTAATTAAGCTTGATTTTTTATTTGAAGCACGATACTTTATACCAATTACAGGAATGTTAATAGGCAATTGTCTATCAAATAATATCATAGCACTCAACTCCTTTTATCACAAGCTAAATAGAGAACAGTTGCAATACCGCTATTCAATTGCAAATGGTGCTACTCGAAACGAAGCCATAAAAGGCTTTATTGCTGATGCTTTAAAGAAATCGCTTAATCCAACCATTGCCACTACTGCTGTAATTGGATTAATCTCGCTTCCAGGTATGATGACTGGACAAATTTTGGGTGGCAGCAATCCATCTGTTGCCATAAAATATCAAATCATGATCATGATTACCATTTTAGTATCATCCCTTATTACCGTTGTGCTATCTATATTAATTTCCAATCGATTCGTGTTTGATTCGATGGATATGCCTGTGAAAAATTTATTTAAAAAGGGATAATTTTGAGAGGAAGTGAAAAAAGATGAACTTTTTTTATAATTTTATGGTTTAAAATGTATCGAATCAAGTCCAATTTAGATGAATAGAATAAAATTAGAGGTTTTAGGATTAACATATAGTCAAACGCAAAATAATGCGTATGCTCTTATTTTAAAAGAAGCGGATGGCAACCGACGACTACCTATCATTATTGGTGGTTTTGAAGCTCAATCTATTGCTATACAAATTGAAAAAATTAAATATTCTCGACCTCTTACGCACGACTTGTTTAAAAACTTTGCTACCGCTTTTTCAATCCATGTTACGGAAGTGATTATATATAGGATGGACGAAGGGGTTTTTTATTCTCATATTGTTTGTGTTGGCAATGATAAAGTTGAAAAAATTGACGCTCGTACCTCTGATGCAGTATCTCTTGCCCTTCGTTTTGGATGCCCTATCTATACTTTTGATGAAATAATGCATTCTGCTGCCATCGATAACGATCCAGTGTCGATTTTTGAGGACCTCGACAATTTAGAATCTACCGACGATTCTGAAGAGGGCCTATTTAGCAAATATACTACTCAAGAACTTAAAGATTTGCTCAAGTTGGCTCTTGATGAGGAAGATTATGAACAAGCATCTCTGATTCGAGATGAACTCCATCTTCGAGGGGAGTAAAAATCAAAAAAAAACTTCCTCTCTCTCCAAGTTTGCTTGCAAATTATTACTTTTGCAGATTATTTTTAATTTGAAAGCATGAGTTTTGAATTTATTTTAAATCAGATAGTTAATTCTGTTCACAACTATCCAGATAGGTGTGCGTTTTCTATTGGTAACGAGAGAACTACTTACGCCGAATTTGGAAAAACAGTAGCATCTATTCAATATTTATTGAGCAGTCTTGATGATTTGAGCCACCATATCGGGGTTGTGATGCAAGATGATGTGTATACTTATGCTTCGTTGGTCGCTATTTGGCTCCAGGGCAAATCCTATGTTCCCATCAACCCTCTATTGCCAAGTGATCGAAATAGCTCCATTATACAACAATCCGAAATCACAATATTGTTAAATTCGGGAGATTCTATTTTGTCGAAAGTGCCTCACGCCATGGATGTGAAAGAGTATAATGTGGATAATTACGGCAAGGATATTTCCACTATACAGATTAAAAGGGTGGATGAATCGCTAGTAGCCTATATTTTGTATACATCTGGAAGTACTGGTATTCCCAAGGGTGTACCTATTCTGCGTTCTAATATTGCAGCCTTTATGGAAGGTGTAAATCTGATGGGAATGCAGTTTTCGTATGAAGACAAGTTTTTGCAGATGTTTGATTTAACATTCGATTTATCTGTTTGGTCTTTTTTGCAACCTCTTTGTGTTGGTGCTTGTCAATACCCTATCCCCAGCGGAGAAATTAAATATATGTACACGTATGAACTTTTAGATGAACATGAAATTTCTGTAGCATTGTTAGTGCCATCTGTGTTGAATTTTTTACGCCCCTATTTTGAAGATTTACATTTTCCACATTTAAAATATAGTTTGTTCTGTGGGGAAGCATTGTATTGCGACATAGCTAAAGAGTGGCTAAAGATTGTCCCAAATGCAAAAGTATTTAATGTGTACGGACCCACCGAAGCAACGATCTTTTGTTCTCAATATGAGATAGATAGAGATTCCGAAATTGTCAGCGAAAATGGAATTGTTTCTATAGGGAAACCTCTGCTGAATACTAAATTATTAATTGTTGACCAAAATAATATTGTAACCAACCCAAATCAAAGGGGAGAATTATGCATAGGTGGATTGCAAGTTACTCCAGGCTATATTCAGAATGATCTTCTAAATAGCTCTTCGTTTTTTTATGTTAACGATACGCGTTATTATCGATCGGGAGATATCTGTTTTTATTCATTATATGGAGATATAATGTACAGCGGGCGGTTAGACTCGCAAATAAAAATTCAAGGTTTTAGAATTGAGTTGAGTGAGATTGAGTTTCAAGCTAGAACTGTTTGCGACCCTAACCCTATTTCGGTGGTCTCTTGGGAGGATGAAAGTGGATTACACGAAATTCATCTGTTTGTTGAAAACACTACGATAGATACGGCTAACATTCTTTCTGAATTAAAAAAAAGACTACCTACATATATGCTTCCCAAAACAATACATCCCTTGGAAAAATTTCCACTTAATATAAATGGAAAAACAGATAAAAAAGCATTGAGGTCGTTATTGGATGTTGCTAAAATAGCTATTCGAAGGGCAAATAGGAAGGATGTTGAGTTTTTGGTAGATGCAATTGTAAATGCAGAAAAAAGTGGAACTGACAAGTTGAGTTATAGTACCATTTTTAAAATCCCAGAACTTGAAGTAAGAGTAATACTAAAACAGATGCTTCTGCAAAATGAAGGGTATTGTGAGTTGAGTATAGATTCCTTTTTAATTGCCGAGTTGAGAAGTAAGCCTATTTCCGCGGTTGCATCTTGGATAGAAGGAGAGGACGACATACCTTCTGCTATTATTAAAGCAAATTTGCTCTTCTCTTTTATGCCCTCTTTCGCCTTGCAAAACTTAAAATTGGTGTCTGCTATGCTAGACAAAGTGCACATTCCACGAAAAACAGGGTCATTGCAATTGGAATCGATCTATACAATACCTGAGTATAGAGGAAAGGGCATCGTGAAACTGCTTATTGAAAGCCATATTGCACAAGCAAAAAACAAAATGCCTGAGATAAATTGTGCGCAAATTCTTTTATCGGATATCAATGTTTCTGCACTCAACGCATACATGAAATCAGATTTTAAATTAACTTTGCACAAAACTTCAGAGGATCCACAAATTAGTGCTATTTTGCCATCCAATGGAACTTTTTGTTTAGAAAAAATAATTTAAAAAAAGTGTTATACAAAATGAATGAAATAAAAGAGCAATTAACCTCAATTTTTAGAACTGTTTTTAATCAACCCGATTTAAAAATTATGCCTGAAACAACTGCTAACGATGTGGATGCATGGGACTCATTATCCCATTTGAGTATGATATCTGCAGTAGAAAGCCACTTTAATATCAAATTTAAATTAAAAGATTTGGTAAAATTGAAAAATGTAGGTGATCTGATGAATATCATTGAAGTGAAATTAGCAGAAAACTAGATCTTGATCGGTATTTAATTATTAATCGTCGGTTTTTTCGGCATTATATTCTTTCTAATTTTTATGAAACTAAAACAGTTTGAAGCTGTTCTGATAATGTTAGTAACAGGCACATTGCTTGTTCTATTTTCCTATTTAAAACCTGCTATTTCATTTCCACTTTTTTTAGGAGAAACCATCGATGTTCGTTTTATTCCCTTTGAAAAATTATTAACCCTTGGTGGCTTTTCTACTTCCAATGTTAAAGCGGATAGCATTACTGAAAAATTAATGCTAACAGACCATAAAGATTCAGTATCTTCTGACAGTGTCGTTGTTCCAGAATTTCTTACCGTTTCTTCCTTAGAGGGTGTTGGTGCTTTGGATGATTTTTTTGCAGCTCTTAAATTTGAGTCCCCCGAAAAAGTGGTTCGTATTGCCCACTATGGCGACTCACAGATTGAGGGGGATAGAATCACTTCTAATATTAGAGATAATTTTTTTAAAGAATTTGGAGGTCAAGGGGTCGGCTTTGTTCCCTTTGACGATATTGCTACCAATGTTTCATACTCAAGAGAAAGTAGTTCGAATTGGAAACGATTTTCGGTTTTTCATGATAAATTAAAAAATGGAGCTTTTGGCTTATCGGGCATGTCGTTTATTTATAGAAATGGTATTACGCCTGTGGAAAATGATTCTGTAGCCAAACCGGTGGAAAAACTAACTGCCTCTATTCGTCTACGCTTAAGAAGCAACTATTCGAAAATTAAAATTCAATATGGAAATGCATCCTCGCCTTGTTATGTCTCTGTCTATAAAACTGGGTCGGATAACGTTATTGGGAAGACTGTGTTAAATCAAAATGTATCGTATGTGGAACAAGAGATTGATTTAACTGCCAACGAGAGAAATATCACTTTATCTTTTGAAGGAGAATCCCCAATGATTTATGGTATTACTTTCGATGGTAAAAAAGGTGTACAGGTTGATAATTATGGTATTCGAGGACATTCAGGTAACGGATTATTGAAAATTGAGAAGTCGCTCTTTTCGGAGGAAATTAAACAATCCAACACCAGATTAATTATGTTACAGTTTGGTGCTAACACAATTCCTTATGTTAACAGTAAAAAGACATTAGATTATGTTGCTTCTGAATTTAGTCGGATTTTTAAAAAGTTCAAACAGGTTAATAAGAATTTAAGTGTTTTAGTTATTGGAGTAGGAGATATGGCTACACGCATCGATGGCGAATATACATCCTATCCGATGATTCCGGATATCCGCGATGTAATCAAAAAAGCCGCTTTAGAATCAGGTTGTGCTTATTTTGACATGTATGAGTATATGGGTGGAAAAGATGCGATTTTATCCTGGTCTAAAAAAGGACTTGCCTCTAAAGATGGTCACTTTTCACCAAAAGGGCAAAGAATCGTTGCCGACCAGATTTTTAATGCAATCCATGGGCAATATAAACAGTTTGAAAAAAAAGTATCACACACATTTTTAGTGAAAAACGGATGAAGAGAGTAGCTTTTATTTGCTTTTTTGTATTAATGTGTTGGGGCAAAACAAATCATCTATTTGCCCAAGTACTTGAGAACAATGACACTTTAGTAAAAGATACTGATACAGCACTTTTTGTATTGGAAAACAATTATGCTCAAAAATATCCTTTTATCGATTATGAACATAATTTTATTGAATGGAATAATTGTGATGCCATTTTTCATTTTTTTAATGCATTGGAAAATGTCGAAAATAAAAAAGTAAGAATTTTACATATTGGCGATTCTCATGTGCAAACAGATTTTTATACCGGTAATCTCAGAAATGCCATGCAGGAACTCTTTGGTTATGGTGGTAGAGGATTTGTTTTTCCTTACAAATCTGCTGGCACGCATGCTGCCTATGATTATTCCACCCTTAGTAGTGGCGAATGGGATTTTAGTAGAAATGTCTCTCGGGAGGTTAAATATGATATTGGAATAGCTGGAGCAACGATATTTACTACCGATACGAATGCCTCTTTTACCATTCTTTTTAGAAGTAAATATCGTTCTATTCGAAACGATTTTACTCACTTAAGAATCTATTGTAAAACAGATAGTGCAAGCTTTGGCGTTAATCTCGTTGTTGGAAATACTGAACCGATTAAAATCCCAATTAATGAAGCAAAAACAAAAGGTTTTGTGGATGTGATTCTTCCGAAAACGTCCGATACACTAGTGTTTTCATTTTATAGATTAGATTCTACTCAGGTTCGTTTTGAATGTTCCGGATTATCCATCGAAAGCTGCCAAGATAAAGGATTGTTGTATAGTAGTGTTGGGATTAATGGAGCTGGATTCAAGAGTGTTTTACGACAAACGTTGTTTGAACCTCAAATTCGGATCTATAATCCCGATTTGGTGATACTCGATCTGGGTGCGAATGACTTTTATCCATTTAAGTATAACGAACAAGAACTAACCAATAATCTAACTCAGATAATTCAAAATATTAAAAAATGGGTCCCAAATAGCTCTATCATACTAATGAGCTCTCATGACTTATGGTATAGAAAAAAAAATGTTCCTTTTACGAAAAACTTTGCCCAACTGCTTCGAAAGATTGCTCAAGTTAATAGCTGTGCATTTTTCGATTATTATCACATAAGTGGGGGAGAAAAAGCTTTAAACGAATGGAGAAAATTGGCACTAGCTCAACCCGATAGAGTTCACTTAACGTATAAGGGATATCAACTAAAGTCGGAAATTCTATATAATGCTTTGCTTACTTCTTATAGAGAGTTTTTAACCACAAACCCCGAATCACTCCTAGCTGAGAATTTTAGTTCCGAAATTTCAAATGAGGAAGAGGGTACCACAGATTCTTTGATGCAAGCTATTCCCGGAAATCAACCCAAATCTATCCTGTCTGGCGTTACCACTAACAATCCAATCGAGTTTCATCTTGTGAAAAGAGAAGAAACAATTAGTTTGATCGCAAATAAATATGGGATTTCTAATAACGACATTAAACTTTGGAATAATCTAAGGTCAACAAAGTTGTTTGTTGGACAAAAAATAAGGGTAGCTCCTCCTAAATCGATAGAAAATAGCAAAACCATATCCACCTATAAAAGGACAAATAACTCCAAAAAAGCTATTTTGCATAAAGTGAGAAAGGGAGAGACAATATCTGCTCTTTCGAAAAAATATAAAGTGAGCGAGTTTCAAATAAAAAAACTTAATAACCTCAAAGGAGACGTTATTAAAGTGGGTGAAAAACTTAAAATTCAATAAAAAATGGATTATATTTCTCAGTTGTTTCTTTTTCAAAGTGCAAATCCACTACAGTTTAACTCTGTAATCTTTTTTTTGCTGTTTTCTGCTTTTTACTTTTTATATAGTTTTTCTATTAAAAAAATAGGGGTTAGAAATGTCCTTTTGTTAATATTTAGTCTGTTTTTTTATTACAAAATAGCCAATAGTTTTGTGATATTATTGATTCTCATGGCTACTAGCGACTATTTTATCGGCAGAGCACTGGCTAACACTCAATCTAATAACAAACGAAATGGATGGCTAATATTATCATTAACCATCAATATTGGGTTGCTATTGTTCTACAAATACACACAATTTATTGTTGATTCCTGGATGGGATTTAGCCAACAATCTACCATAGACTTGCAGATTATTCAACCTATCGGAATCTCCTTTTTTGTGTTTAAAACGCTCTCTTATATTTTCGACTTGCATCGTGAAATGATAGAGAAGGCCGAAAAAAACTACATCAATTACCTATTGTATGTCTCTTTTTTCCCTACAATTTTGGCTGGCCCCATTGCTAAAGCCCGAAATCTTCTGCCACAGTTTCAAAAAAGTATCGAAATTACAAAAACAAACATCGGAAGAGGTCTTTTTTTAATCATGTCTGGTCTTTTTTTTAAAATAGTAATTGCCGATTATTTAGCAGTTAATTTCGTGGATAGAGTCTTTGATGCGCCCATCTATTTTTCGGGGTTCGAAGCAGCAATGGCTACTATCATGGCAATGATTCAGATCTATTACGATTTTGCTGGTTATACCAACATGGTGTTAGGAATCGCTTTGTTGTTGGGATTTTATATCGAACCCAATTTTAATAAACCCTTTTTAGCAACCAATATTACCGATTTTTGGCGAAGATGGCACATTACTTTATCTACATGGTTTAATGAGTATCTTTTTACTCCACTCTCCTTTTCGTTTAGATCACTCAAAAAATGGGGAGTGGTTTTTGCCGTGTTGATTACTTTTTTTGTCTCGGGACTTTGGCACGGTGCCGCATGGACATATATATTATGGGGCTTATCGCATGGAATAGCCATCGCATGGGATACTGCTACTCAAAAAAATCGTAAGAAAATTGCTTCATTTATCCCAAAAGCAATCTATCAGCCTTTTAGTATTACACTTACAGTGGCGTTTTTGTCGTTAAGTGTTGTGTTGTTTAAATCATCAAACTTGAGTATAGCTGGACAGATTTATCAAATGATATTCACAAAGTTCGACATCAGTCTCCTTATACAGTGGGTTTCGATCTACTTTTACCCAGCTATTATTCTGTTACTTGCAATTGTTCTGCATTATATTCCACAACGAATTACAGAACACTTCATTATTCTTTTTTCCAATCTAAACTGGGTGTTAAAAGCAATGATAATTTTCATATTTACAATTTTAATTTATCAGGTTTATATATCAGCTTCTCAACCATTTATATATTTAATTTATTAAGGATAGATTTAATTAATTGAAAAAATTTGTTAAAAAATAAATTAATTGATTTTATTTTGTATTTTTACAGAGGAGAAACAACTAAATATAAAATATAAATTATTAGCAGATGAAAAACACCATTGTAGTAGGAACCGACTTTTCCGATAATTCAATTAATGCTTTAAAACATGCTACTTCTATTGCAGACAAAGCAAAATGTAACATCACTTTACTTTGGGTTGAAACCCCCGGTACAACATTAGGTCTATTATCGGAAAACGTGAAAGAATATCGACAAATTGCTGAAAAAAGATTGGCTGATTTTGCTAACGATCACGTTCATCTTATGCCAGAAGGCTACAGTATAGTGCCAAAAATTCGTCAAGGAAGACCGTTTAAAATGATGGTCAAAGAGGCAGAAGAGTCAGATGCTATGATGATTGTGGTTGGAGCACATGGTATTACCGGATACGATGAAGCATTCATTGGAAATACTGCATACAGAACTGTTATGAGCGCAAAATGTCCCGTTCTTATCATTCAAAGCGATATCAAAATATCTAGAGCTCTAACGGATATGGTTTTAGTTATTGATAATACCAATTCTACTCTTCACAAACTTCCTTTTGCAGTTAAAATTGCAAAAATGTTTAACGCCAAAATTAATTTGTTAGGACTTTATACATCTAGCAGCGTTGACGTTCAATCTCTTGTAGATAAACATGTAAGTATTGCCGATAAATATATTCGAGATGCAAATGTGAGATATTCAAAAACTACGCTCGAATCTTTTAATATGTCACAAACAGTTTCAAAATTTGCAGATCAAATAGATGCAAATCTTATTGTAATAATGAGTGAACAAGACGACTTTGGAACATGGTTAGGAGATTCTTCCAGAGAAATGGTTAATAAATCAAAAGTTCCAGTTCTTTGTATACACCCCAATGATAAGGTATACGACATTACTAGATAAAAAAATAGCTCCAATTTTTTGGAGCTTTTTTTTGCTATTTTTTCATGTTACAAAATTTTTTTAAAAATCGATATTTTTTTATGCTTAGCTCCAAAAAGCAAATTCATATTTCCATTTTATTTTTGATAATATTTCTTTCTGGGATATCATTTTTAATTTTTGAAGTAAGCTGGTTTAGAATGCTAGCTCTTATCATTGGATCTACTTCTAGCTCTTCGGCTATAGTACTATCTGGTTACTTATCTGGTATGGGATTAGGAGCATATTATTTTGGAAAATATCGATGTACATTTCCAATTTGGATTCTGTTTGTAGGCATTGCAGTGTTGGCCTTTGGAAACTATTTCTTTGTTAAATTCACGATCCCCTTCTTCTATCAAACTGTCCCCTTTTTTTCTCCTCAAATAATCAAACTGGTTGGTTATGTTTTGACTATCTTAGTCGTTTTTTTACCTGCTTTTTTAATGGGTGGCGTTTTCCCCTTGATTGCCCAATCAATGAAGGTTCCTGATGTGGAAAAAAATTCAAAATTGGCAAAACTTTATGCGTTCGAAACACTCGGTAGTGTAATTGGTGGATTGATTACTGGCTTTTTCCTGATAAAAACTTTTGGACAGTTTTATACCATCTCAATTGCTATTGCTATACTTTTTTCCTTAGCAATTATTACATTTGTTTATAGAAAGTGCTTTTCTCTAAAATCTCATTCTACTAGGGACATTGATTTGGGAAATGATGTAAAGATAAATGGTGTAATGAAATCTAATAATTGGCAAATTGCATTTTTAACCACTTTCGTATGTGGTTTTGTGGTTGTTTCTATGCAGACTATTTGGTTTCGATTTTTTAAAGTGTATTTTGTTAATACAAGTTATACCTTTGCCATTATATCCTCATCCGTAGTGTTTGGATTGTATTTGGGTAGCTGGTTTTATTCCGTTTTTGAAAAAAAAATTATCAACAAGGTTAAAACAATTTTTAAGATTCTACTTTGTTTATCATTTGCTGCTATCGTTGGATTGATAATTACCATTTATTTACCCTCTCTTTTGATAATTCCGCTAGCTGTTATGGAAGAAGATTATCTAGTAAGAATTATCCTTATTCCCATTCTTACAGCTGTATTAGTAATTGTGCCAGTGTCCGCTATTTCTGGTTTTTGTATGCCTTTAACTTGGTCGTTAGTGACAAAATCAGACATGGATACTGCTGAATCTACCGGAAAAATTCTATTTGCAAATTCATTGGGAAGTGTTTTAGGACCACTGTTGACAATTTTTGTCTTTATCCCAATTTTTGGAAACGCTCTATCGGTTGTTTTTCCTGTGTTTCTATCAGGGATAGTTGCTCTTTGGATTGTATATAAAAATTTCTTTCCACAGAAAAAAATTCTATTTTCATTTTCAATGTTGCTGTTTTCATTTTTTGCAATCATTATTTTATCTATTAAACCTATTGTTCGAGTTTTGCCACCCTCTTTTAATAAATATGATAAAGAAATTATCGCCTATGGAGAAACAATCGAAGGATCTTATGTGGTAGGAAAAGATAGGGATACTAAAAATCCAGTCTTGACCACCTACGTTAATAATAGCTCTGTTATTGGTTCAACTTACGATGCCATTAAGGCTGTAAAAATGGTAGGAAACATCCCTTTTTTAATGGGACTAGACTGTGAAAATGCTTTAGTTGTTGGTTTTGGCATAGGGGTTACTACTTCTGCTATTGCCTCTAATCCAAAAGTTAAACATATAGATTGTGTGGAGTTAATGCCAGATTTGAAAAATGTAGCACACTTTTATTCCGATCTTAATAAAGAAGTATATAACGATCCACGGTTGAAAATTTATGGTGGGGATGGTAGACATTTTTTGCAAACTACTCAGAATAAATACGATTTGATTTCTAGTGATCCAACACATCCCATTCTCGGTTCTGGAAATATTTACACTAAAGAATATTTTGAACTATGTAAAAACCATCTAACTCAAAATGGAATGATATCTCAATATCTGCCCCTTCATAAACTCAGATTATCTGATTTGTTGGGAATTGTAAAAACATTCTATTCCGTATTCTCTGATGCAACTGTGTGGATTGCCCAGTATCATGCAATTCTTATTGGGTCAAACTCCGGAAATAGCGTTCCAATTGATTTTAGAAGATGGAAATACGAAACTCAAAACTTACAAAATGATGATTATTTTTATAATAATCCATATCACCTCGCTGCGAGTTTAATATTTACCAATGAGCAAATTGAAGAGAATACTGCTAATATTACCATAAATACTGACGATAAATCGTATCTTGAATTCTTCTCTTTTGATGCTTTTAAAACTATTAACCTGATAGATAATCTTACATTCTTAAATCAACATAGAGGTGGAATTAACAGTGCCTTTGTAAATGTTGAAGATCCAAAACTTTTTTCAAAATTTATTTATGCAAATCAGTTATTTACCGAGGGAGTGATAGAAATGCTAAGAGAGAATCAACTAGGCTATAAATTTGCATTAAAAAAAGCAATTGAAGTTAACCCCGAAAATCAAGAGTTCCCATTTTTATTAAAATTGTTGTTCAACGAAAACTAATAAAAAATATAGTTTATTTTCTAAAATATTAAACATAAATCAAAAAAAAATCTGTCCTATTATTCGGGAGTATTATTAATGAGTAGGTGTTATCAGACAATCTTTCCATTTCCTGAGCAAAATTGTGCAAATAAAAAAAGAGTCACACTGTTTTACCAATGTAACTCTTTGATTTTCTGGGTGGTCCCACCAGGACTTGAACCTGGGACCCTCTGATTATGAGTCAGATGCTCTAACCAACTGAGCTATAGGACCCATTCGAATTGTTTTCGAATTTTGAATTGCAAATTTACTTATTTTTTTTAACTTGCACAAAAAAATCTTTGATATGACTCAAAAATCAATTAAAAATATCATTTTCGATTACGGAAATGTCATTATCAACTTAAATATAGATGCAGTTTTTCGAGCTTTTGAACAGATTGGAGCCGTTAAGTTTACCGAAGATTGGGAAAAAATTATGGCCGCCAAAATATTTAAACAGTTTGAACAGGGCATTTTATCTCCTACTGAATTCAGAGTTGAACTTCGAAAATCGATGGGTAAAGTAGTCACCGATCAGGAGATAGATTGGGCCTGGAATCAGATTCTAGGAGAGATGCCCGTGTCTCGAATCGAACTGCTCAAAAATATCCGATCAAATTATCGAACCTTCATTTTAAGCAACTCCAACGAAATTCATTTCGACCATTATTCCAATGATCTCAAAAAGTTCCACCACCTTGATAAATTCGACCAACTAGTAGAAAAAGCGTATTTTTCATTTCAAGAGAAATTAATCAAACCAGATAAAAATTTTTATCTTCTTGTGTTAACAAAACATCTTCTTAATCCTAGGGAAACTCTTTTTATCGATGATTTAAAAGAGAATGTACAAACTGCTACTCTATTAGGGTTAAATACAATCCATTTGACCCCTGATATCGACATTTGTGATTTGTTTGATGAGTCCTATAAACTAAATAAACTTTGTTTTCAAAAGATGAATTTGTGAAAATTTTATCCTATAAAAACAAAGTTTATTAAAGATAGACTGTGCTGATCAATTGAAAGTCTATTTATTTGGATGTTCCTTTTTAAAAGAAGCAATGCCCTCATCCAAAAACTTAATAAAACTCTCGATATTTGTATCGTAGGAGTAGTCGTAACCCATTTTTTTACGTTCTCCATCTAGGATAACATAATATGGCTGAGTGTTTTGATTAAATTCATTTGCTTGTATTTCTGAATTTTTCTCTCCTAATTTTGTGATTTTTTTTCCTTTTGAATTTACATATTGGTCTTTTTCATCTAGTTTTAAGGTCTTATCATCCACATACAATGCTAAAATGATAAAATCTTCTTTCAGTTTTTTTAGCACCTTTGGATCAGACCAAACATTGTTCTCCATCTGGCGACAATTTGTACAACCATGCCCTGTAAAATCAACAAAGATGGGTTTGTTAAGTTCTTTGGAGCATTTTAATGCCTGATCTAAGTCAAAATATCCTTTTAATCCATGGGGTAAATGCAAAACATCCGAATATTTCGCCTCTTCACAAAGATTATAAGTCTTCTCTCCACTACCATTAGAGTTGTTATCTCTTACAATTCTTTGTATATCATAGTCTTGGGTTTCCATTGGAGGTAACCACCCAGATAGTACCTTTAAAGGAGCTCCCCACATTCCAGGTATCATATATACCACGAAACTGAAAGAAGCAATAGCTAACATGAAACGAGTAAAACTCTTTTGTATTGGGAAATCACTATCATGGGGAAATTTTAATTTTCCAATTAAATACATACCCAACATGAAGAAGAGAACTATCCATAGGGCTAAAAATACTTCACGATCAAGGATTCCCCAATTGTATGTTTGATCTGGTATGTTTAAAAACTTTAATGCGAATGCAAGCTCTATAAATCCTAATACTACTTTAACGGTGTTTAACCACCCACCGGATTTCGGTAATTTGTTGAGCCATTGTGGAAATAATGCAAATAGAGTAAAAGGTAATGCAAATGCTAATGAAAAACCAAGCATTCCAATAATTGGCATCAATATTTGTCCCCCCGCAGCAGCTACTACTATAGTTCCTACTATTGGACCAGTACAAGAAAATGAAACCAAAACTAACGTTAGAGCCATGAAAAATGTCCCAAAAATACCACCCTTGTCCTCTTTTTCTACAGATTTGTTTATAGCCCAATTTGGCATTCTAATTTCAAAATACCCAAAAAATGCAGCAGCAAAAATGATAAAAATAACGAAAAACAAAATATTCGGAATCCAGTGTGTGCTGATAAAATTACCAAATCCTTCCCCAAAAAGAACAGATATCAATGTTCCAAATAAAACATAGATTAAGATTATCCAAAATCCATAAATGATGGCATTCACCTTTCCTTTTGATCCACTTTTCATAAAAAATGAAATTGTCATGGGTATCATAGGAAATACGCAAGGAGTTAAAATTGCTAATAATCCTCCCAAAAATGCTAACCAAAAAAAGATCCAAAGTGACCCTTTTCCAGCTTTCTCCTTCTCTTCCGTTGTTTCTGCTTTTTTGGTGTCTGTTTTTGTAGTGTCCGACTTGCTTACGGATGCCACCTCTAAAGATTGCAAGGAATCTTTCTCAACCTCTTTTAGCGCCGATTGATCTAACTCTCCCTTGACTCCAGTAAGATTAAATTTAAAATCTGATTTTGTTCCAACACATTTGCCCTCTTGACATGCTTGACCATCTAGAGACCCCTCAATAACAAACGGCTCTTTTGATAACTTTTTAATTCGTTGTTTGAAAACCGCTTTGCCAGAAAATGATTTAATCTCTGCTTTGGCCTCTTCGTCGTACTTTTTATCACCAATAGGTTCTATTACTCCTCCAATTAACTTGAATTTTGTACTCTTCACAAATTCAAATACCAAAGGAAGCTCAATAGCCGTCTCTGGTAATTTTTGAGAATAAAGATGCCACGTACTCTCTATCGTTGCAGTAAATTGTAATTCAGCCTCGTCGTTTGTTAACTCTTTTGTGTTAAAAGCCCATTTTACGGGAGTAACAATCTGAGCTTGTGCATCCAACAAGAAAATTATTCCAACGAATAATAATAATTTGCTAATTCTTTTCATTTTTCTATCCCTTGTTTTTGGGTGTAAAGTTAATTATTATCTCAAGTTAATCAGCTATGATGTTTATCACATTTTTGGTATTGTTATCTACTTTAATCTCTTCACTCATACGATATCCAACAACCCAAACGATTTTTTTATTCGACTCTAAAATAAATATGTGTGATTTTAAATGATTCGGAATTTTCATGTCTTGGAAAAAATCACTTATTTTTTTACGACCTTTCATGCCAAAGGGTATAAACCAATCACCTTGTTGCCACTTTCTCAACGTTAAAGGAAAAATTAGCTTATTTGCATCTGCCATAATTGAATTTGGATCGGAATTTTTAATCAAATCGATCGTTGAATTTTCAATTCTTTCAAAACTCAACGAAATTGGCAAATGAGAAGTGTGGTCCATTCTTTCAATAATGTAAATGTCTTTTTGTGAATTCTCTTCTTTCAGAGATAAAAAAAGATGGGATCGATCGCGAAGCAACTTATGAGTGTTGCTTTCATATATTGCACCCGATTGCCCGTGAATGTTGTTTAAAATATCCTCCGTTTGCGATGAATTAAATCCAAATGGATGTAAAAATTCAAAAAGAGCTACTTCGGGTGATATGTAATCCAATAACGGTGCAATAGAAATTGTTATATGATCCGAATTTTTTTGGGTGATCTTAGATAAAAAATCTTGTATGCTTTTACGGTAAATTAATTCTTGCTTCGAAAGAATTTGTGCCGACTTACAGAACGATTGGATTACCTCAGGATACGACTTCTTTAGTGCAGGCAAAACATGCAAACGAATATTGTTTCGTGCATATTTATCTTTTTTATTTGTACTGTCTTCTCTATATCTTATCTTCCTTTCAATTGCATATGCCTCGATGTCCGAACGTTGAGCAAATAGCAATGGTCGAACAAAGATACCATTGCGTGGCTTTATCCCATGCAACCCTGAAATACCGGTGCCTCTACAAAGATTTATCAACATAGTCT
Organism: uncultured Lentimicrobiaceae bacterium; assembly: GCA_964653595.1. Classification (GTDB taxonomy): domain Bacteria; phylum Bacteroidota; class Bacteroidia; order Bacteroidales; family WCHB1-69; genus JBAXTE01. The sequence goes on along the minus strand of CAZZHH010000012.1, from coordinate 32,468 downwards.
CTGCTACATCATCCGAGTGATGAGCTAAAGCTATGGTGTCTATATTTTCTTCTGAAGATAGCTGGGTAAACCACTCGTATCTTAACTCTCTAGCAGCCACTTGTATCGAAATATTCTTCTTTTTAGCATATTCCTCTGTATTGAAAAACTTTGTTACAAAGCCTGCTTTGTACTTGTTGGCTACCGACCCCACCAAAAGTTCATCCCCATCCGATTCAATCCCTCTTAATCCAAAATTACAATGTGCAATGGTAAACGAAATCCTAGAACGATGAAAAAGATCTACCATCACCATCGAATCGATGCCACCACTAACCGCCAAAATTACTTTTTTTAAAGGGTTAAAAAGCGAGTTAGTATCAATGAAATTCTGGAAATCTTTTTCTAAAGAGATCATAAAACTAATTCTTTTCTTGATAAATAACAGCTAAACATATTTTCCCAACTACAGAAAGCGTCTCTTTGCTTATGTTGCTTATGTTGTCGTTTAAGGTGTGCCAGTGCTTATTAAAACCAGTTTGGGTGTTTGGTTCATGTTGAATAATATCGATAGTAGGAATCGACATTATTTTGTTGATATATAGATGATCATCCGTAATTCCATTGGTGTTTCTCTCAACAAAGTAATTGCTATATCCTAGTTGATGGGCTATCGACCAAACTTTATTCATTATATCTGGAGCATAATACATCGATGTGCCCTCTTTTGCAAACTCAGCATTGGGAGCTCCAACCATGTCAAGCAAAATGCCAAACCGGGCTCTATACCCTTGAATATGAGGTGTCTTTGCCCAGTATTGAGATCCTAAACACCAATTGTCTTCCTGATCGCTCTGCGTATCTTGTGGCTCACCCCAATCCTCTAAGTCAAATAATACAATATCAACCCCAATATTTGGTTTTTTAATGCTTAACTGACGTGCAACCTCGATCAAAACGCCAACGCCACTTGCCCCATCATTCGCTCCATCTATCGGGGTATTATGGTTTTTTACATCCGCATCGTGATCCGCGTATGGTCTACTATCCCAATGAGCTGCTAGAAAAATTCGAGATTTATTCTCTGGATTATACGAAGCAATGATGTTTTTTCCATTAACGCCCTTCCCATTCCATAATCGAGCCTTAAATGGTTGGGAAACTACATTTTTTGTGTACGATGTTAACTTCTCTATAATCCATTTAGAACAGTCGTCGTGTGCTTTAGTCCCTGAAACTCGTGGACCAAATGAACATTGAGTGGAAACATAACTAAATGCACTGTCCCCATCAAAAATTGGACTTTCAATGGTTACGGATTCTACAGGCTTGGGATCATTGCTCTTGCTTCCAGAATTACAACTTGAAAGTATAGTAAGAAGTAAAATTATAACTGATATAGATAGTGCTCTCATTTTTTGGTTTATTGTTTTGTTTAATCAATATTTTTTTTCAAAAAATCGGTCATCAAATAAGTATAGGATATATAATTGACAAAAACTCCATTTCATCAATTATTCCCAACATGTTTCTTAATCAAAGTTCCAATCGGTTCCGTCTTTGGTGTCTTTCAACGAAATGTGTAATGCGCTTAACTCATTCCGTATTTTATCTGCCGTTGCCCAATCTTTATTGTTTTTTGCTTGTTGACGTAGTTCGATCAATATTTGCATTAACCCATTTAAGGTAGAATCAGAATTTGAGGAAGTCTCTTCGGATTTTAAACCCAAAATTTCATTCACAAAATCATGAAAAATCTTCTTTAATAACTCTAAATCATCCAAAGATATTGTCGATTTTCCCTCTTTGACGGAATTTATTATTCTTACAGCATCAAATAAATGGGCAATCGCTATCGGACTGTTGAAGTCGTCGTTGAGCGCATCATAAAGCTTTTGTTGAAGCTCCCCAATGTTTTCAGTAGACTGGGAGCTTGGTTTGAGGTTTGGCAACATGCTTTGTGCTGCTAATAACTTCTTTAACCCTTTTTCAGCCGCTTGTAATGCCTCATTAGAAAAATCAACAGTACTTCTATAGTGAGCTTGTAAAATAAAAAATCGGATGGTCATCGCACTATATGGTTGCTCTAGGGACGAATGACTACCATCAAAAAACTCATTTAAAGTAATGAAATTCCCCAACGATTTTCCCATTTTCTGCCCAAGAATCGTAATCATATTATTGTGAATCCAGTATTTTGCAGGCTCATGCCCATTTGCAATGTTGGATTGGCAAATCTCCGATTCGTGATGTGGAAATAGTAAATCCATACCCCCGCCATGGATGTCGAATGTTTCGCCTAAGTATTTATTACTCATCGCTGTACATTCCAAATGCCAACCTGGAAACCCAATGCTCCAGGGCGAATTCCAACGCATGATGTGCTCGGGGGATGCCTTTTTCCATAACGCAAAATCAGCCGAATTGCGCTTCTCTTCTTGACCATCCAAATCACGAGTGGTTGATAATAAATCTTCTAATACCCTTCCCGATAATTTTCCATACTGATGCGAAGAATTGTATTTCACCATGTCAAAATAGATAGAGCCATTAGACTCATAACCAAATCCAGCATCCATAATTTTTTGAACAATCTCAATCTGCTCTATGATATGTCCAGATGCACGTGGCTCAATACTAGGACGACGTACATTAAGTTTGTCCATTGCCAAATGATATCTATCTAAATAATATTGAGCAACTTCCATTGGCTCTAATTGCTCTAAACGTGCTTTCTTTGCAATTTTGTCTTCGCCCTGATCTGCATCATTCTCCAAATGCCCAACGTCGGTAATATTTCTTACATAACGCACCTTATATCCTAAATGCAATAAGTATCTGAATACTAAATCAAACGTAATTCCAGGCCTTGCATGTCCCAAATGTGGATCGCCATATACCGTAGGCCCACATACATACATGCCAACAAATGGTGGATTTATAGGCTCAAAAAGCTCTTTCTTTCGGGTGAGGGTATTGTAAACAAGCAGTCTCTGATTCATACTTTTAATCTAATAAAGGACAAATTTCGTCTTTTTTTTTGAAATAGTAGAATATTTTATTCAAAATTAAATAGTTCTATTATTCAAAATTCTAAAATTTGCTATTCTATCGATGGCTCTAATAAGTATTTATTAGTCAACCTATTACGCAAATTGAAATAAACCATTATGTGATAGTAAACGTATATAAATCAAATAGTTCACATTTTTTTATTCGACTACTAAAATGGAATTACTCCATAATTTAAATATCTTTAGACTGAAATATTTGAAACATAACTCAAGGAATTAGAGCTTTCATTTACTTTTACTTTTTTTTTGATAGTTTTATTTCGTTATTAAGTTAATTATTTTAACTTTGCAAATTATTTGAACCATAAACTAATTAAACATACAATTCAAATGGCAGCAATAGGTAGAATTAGAAAACACTCAGGATTATTACTCGTGATAATTGGACTTGCACTTCTCGCATTTATTCTAGGAGATTTTGTTAGAAAAGGTCAAAGTCATACAAACGTTTTAGCCGAAATTGATGGCGAAAATGTGTCATGGAATGAGTTTGAAAAACGTTTTAAAGATGTTGAAGAAAAGTTTAAACAACAATCTGGAAAAGAAAACTTTACACCAGAAGAAAATTTTCAAATTCGCGAATATGCATGGAATATGCTTCTTCGTGAGTATCTTTTAAATAACGAATACAACAAATTAGGGATTGACGTTACCGAAGAGGAAATGAACGATCTTACTACAGGTAAAAATCCTGATCCTATGATTCGTCAACTTTTTAGTGATCCAGAAACTGGTGCTTTTAACGCAGCTGCTGTTCAACAGTTTATGCAAAATAAAGATCAAGCGAAACCCGAAGAAAGAAGATTTTTCGAAGGAGTTTTAAATGATATTAAAACAAATAGATTCGCTACTAAATACAACTATTTAATTGCAAAATCTTACTACTTACCTAAGCCATTGGCAAAAAAAATGTACGAAGATTACTACTCAAATGCATCTTTCAGAATAGTGCAAGCTAACTACAAATTAGTTGATGATAAAACCATAAAAATTACCGACGAAGATTATAAAAAATGGTACGAAGATCATAAATATATGTTTGAACAACCTGAAGAAGTTAGAGATTTCGATTATGTTGTTTTTGACGTTGTGCCAACTCCTGCTGACTTAGAAGCCCTTAAAATTGAAGTGGAAAAACTTTTTGCTGAGTTTAAAGAATCTGCCGATCCAATCGCTTTTGTAAATTCTTTGCCAGATACAAAATACGATAGCACCTATTTTAAAAAAGGAAAACTGCCAATAAGTATCGATTCCCTCGCATTTAATGCTAAAGTTGGTGATTTTATGGCTCCTGTTGTTGAAAACAATGAATATCTATTTGCTAAAGTGCTAGATATCAAAATGCGTCCCGATTCAGTTAAAGCAAGCCATATTCTTGTTCAATATGAAGGCGCTCGTGGATCTAAAACTAAAAGAACCAAAGAAGAAGCTAAAAAGTTAGCAGACAGTATTATGATGCAAACAAAATTGGCTACTACTCAATTTACTCAATTTGCATTAAAATTCTCTGAATACCCAACCGTTAAAAGAGATTCTGGAGATTTAAGCTGGATGGCAGATGGCGACGGCAATTATCAACTATTCTTTGATAGCTTATACATGCTTAAAAATAATGACATTCGTATCGTTGAGACCGCTTTAGGATACCATGTAATGATGGTTACCGATAAAACTAATCCCGAAAAGAAAGTTCAACTTGCTATCGCAAAGAAAGCAATTGAAGCAAGCGAAAAAACAGTTCAAGATATATACTCTTTAGCCAATAAATTTGCTTCGGAAAACGAAAATACTACCAAATTTAACGAAAGTGTAGTAAAACAAGGTCTATCTAAACGTTCTGCTGATAACATTAAAGCTATGGAATATACCATTCCTGGTGTAAAAGATGGAAGAGAAATAGTGAGATGGGCTTATGATGAGAAAACCGAAAAAAATATGGTATCTCAAGTCTTTGATGTGGATGGAAAATATATCGTTGCTACTCTTAAAGATGTTAAACCTGAAGGATTTGCAACATTAGATCAGGTAAAACCTCTTATCGAATCTCTCGTGAAAAGAGATAAAAAAGCAGATCAGTTGATTGAAAAATTAAAATCTGCTACTGCTAAATCTACCAACCCAAGCGACATTGCAATGCAATTCCAATCCGTTGTTGACACAGTTGCTACTTTTAACTTCGGTGCATTTAATCTGTATAATTATGGACCCGAACAAGATGTAATTGGTGCAATCTCAGTAATGAAGCCAGGTCAAGTTTCAAAACCACTTAAAGGAAACATGGGTGTATACGTTGTTTATTACGATCAATTTACTCCAGCAACTCCAACTGCTGATTATAAAATGATCTCCATGCAATTTGCTAATATGTTTGCACAAAGAGTGTCGAGTGAAACTTTTAATGCACTTCAAAAAAATATTAAAATAAAAGATTACAGAGTAAAATATTATTAATCACTCTTTTCTTTTTTGAAAAATAGCTGTCAATATTATTGGCAGCTATTTTTTATAAAAGAACTACCATCGTTTGATATTTTTAAATATTTAAGAGCCATTCTTCGTTTATTTTTTTTAATTTAGCAAAGATAAAATTGGTCGATATATTAATTTAATGAATGTATTACTATTATGAACTTAAGCACCTTTAAAGATCTAAAACAATCTCAAGTTTTGCCTATTATTAGATTGAAATATTACACCCTAAAAATTTCTTTTTTTATTGCTTTGCTTTTTTGTTTCATTATACAAACATACTCTCAGACACCAACAGTAGAATTTTGGAGCAATAAAAATAAAAAATCCGAAGGGATAGTAAAAGAGGGCAAAAAAGAGGGTAAATGGACATATTGGTATCAAAACACTAAAAAATGGTCTGAGGGTTTTTATAAGAACGACGAACAAACTGGAAATTGGATTTATTGGCACGAAAACGGCCAAAAACAAGCAGAATATAATGCGGATAATGGAAAATACACCGCTTGGTTCGAAAACGGAAGAGTTGAATCCGAAGGAGATATTGCAAACAAAAAACGTTCTGGCAAATGGGTTTTTTACCATCCTAATGGGCAAATTAAAAGGGAATGTCAATACTTAAATGGGAATATGGATGGCCCTTTTAAGGAGTACCATCCCAACGGAAAGTTAGCCCAACAAGGAACATATATTGCTGGCAAATTAAATAATTCATGTAAATGGTGGAACGAAAACGGAATTCTTGAAGTGGATGGTTATTTGCTAGATGATTTACAAGATAGTACATGGACTTATTATTATCCTACTGGAAAAATTGCTAGCAAGGGCTCTTTTAAAAACGATTTGCATCAGGGTGAGTGGAAATATTTCTACGAAAATGGCACACTATGGAAAAAAGGAAATTATCTTAATGGAGAGAGATCTGGTAAATGGATTGCATGGTTTGAAGATGGAAAAAAACAAAGAGAAGGTAATTTTTTAGAAGATAAAGAGGATGGTTTTTGGCAGATGTGGTACAAAAATGGTCTGATTGAAAACGAAGGATATTTCTCCAATGGACAAATGAATAAAACATGGAAAGGGTATTATTATTCTGGCGCTCCAAAGTATGTTAATGAATACCTAATGGGTGCCAAACATGGTTCTTCAGTCTATTGGTACGAAAATCAAAAAATGATGACCAAAGGAACATATAAAGAGGACATGAAACAAGGATTATGGGTAAAATGGGCGGAAAATGGAAAAAAACTAGAAGAGGGAACCTATAAGAATAACAAAAAAGAAGGAATGTTCACTTTTTACGATAAATATGGAGGAAAAAATAAAGTTCAAGAATTTAAAAACGATCGCCCTGATGGTAAATGGATTGAATATTATCCAAATGGAAAAAAATTAGCGGAAGGTACATTTATAAATCGTGTAAAAGAAGGCATTTGGACTAATTGGTCCGATGATGGAACTATTTTACTGCAAGTGGAATATAAAAATGGTCTGAAGGTACGTACTAGAAAAGAATACAAACCTAAAGATAAAAAAAAGAATTTAGGAAAGTCTATTGCTCCTACTTTTTAAACCTGCTTAATATCCAAAAACGATGTCGATAGAACCTTCAAATCATAAATCTGCACTTTCTGTTCAACAAGGAGTTCAACAGCCATCCTCTGTAAATCCCAATTTTAGTTCTATTAGAAAAACAAAAAATGTACTTTCTGTAGATGAATATGTAGAAGGAATATTATCTAGGAACCGTGTTATCTTAAGTCAAGCTATCACTTTGGTAGAGAGTTCTCTTCCTGCTCATAATGAGATTGCACAACAAATTATCGCAAAATGTATCCCCTTTTCTGGAAATTCGGTTCGTATCGGAATTACAGGTGTGCCAGGAGTAGGAAAGAGTACTTTTATTGAAGCTTTTGGTAAAACTCTTACTAGCAAAGGACATAAAATTGCAGTGTTAGCCATCGATCCAAGTAGTGAACGCTCAAAAGGCTCCATTTTAGGCGATAAAACCCGAATGGAAGAGCTTTCTGTAGACAATAATGCTTTTATACGACCTTCGCCTTCAGCGGGCACTTTAGGTGGCGTAGCACGCAAAACCAGAGAAACTATTATTTTATGTGAAGCCGCTGGATTTGACAGAATTGTGGTAGAAACGGTTGGTGTTGGACAATCCGAAACTTCGGTACACTCTATGGTGGATTTTTTTCTACTCCTGATGTTGGCAGGTGCTGGAGATGAATTACAAGGAATCAAAAGAGGAATCATGGAAATGGCAGATGTTTTAGTTATTAACAAAGCCGATGGCGAAAATATTCAAAAAGCTAATTTAGCAAAAGCGCAGTACTCTTCTGCTCTCCATCTTTTTCCTCCATCTCCCTCTAAATGGACTCCTGTGGCTTTAACATGCTCTTCATATACTAAAATTGGAATAGACGACATACTGAATGCAATTAACCAATTTGTGTCATTAACTCAGAATAATGGGTTCTTCTATTCTCATCGGAAAGATCAGGACCTTTATACTTTTCATGAAGCTATTAATCATTTATTTTTAGATACTTTTTATTTGGATAAAGAGGTAAAACCCATTATGGAGAATCTTGAAAAGGAAGTAACCGAAGGACTTAAAAGTCCATTCGTTGCTGCAAACGAATTAATTGAAAAGTTTTTTAAAAATTTTACGATAAGATGAAAAAATTAAGCCCCGATAACTATTTGTCTCCTTTGAGCGCCAGTGAAATGTACAAAAATGGAGCTATTATTATCGATGTAAGAGAAGAGTTTGAATTTACGGATAGAGGAATTGCCGGTGATAGGATTTTTAATTTTCCATTAAAAACCTTACCAGAACACTGCTCTCAAATTCCATCGAAAAATGATATTTTATTGGTCTGCATGGTCGGTTTTTGCTCCGAAAAAGCTGCTAAAATTTTGATTTCTCATAAATTTAAAAACATCTTTATTATTCAAGGTGGTCTCCTAGCTTGGTCGGATGAAGGTTTACCCATGTATTCAAATCCGGAAAAAATTCCTGATGAATTATCTGGTCACACTTGTAATTGTTCAAAAAAGGAAAAGGAATCCCTTTAATTTTTTATAGTGTTTAAAAATACTGGATTGACTGGGATAATTACTCTTAGTTCTGTGAATTTAATTCAATGATTTTGTTTTGGCTAGGTATTTGTATTTGACAAATTAATATTAACCAAATAAAAAATAGTGTCATGAAACGTATATTTATCATCGGTGTTGCTTTAGTCATAGCAATAGGAGTTAAAACAAAAGCACAGGACCTATCTTCCATTAAAGCTGATAGTACTGGCTTGCCAGGCGATAATTTTAGCCTCCCTGGCGCTTTGGAAATGTTTAAAACAGCCAAAAATCTAGAAGAATTTGAAAAGGCTCTTAACCTTGAAAATAATCGAATCAACAATCTTGATTTAAACAAGGATGGAAAAATTGATTATATAAGAGTTATTGATAACGTAAAAGGCGATGCTCATGCTCTCGTTCTTCAAGTACCTGTATCTAAAACCGAGTTTCAAGATATTGCAGTTATCGAAATCGAGAAACAAGGGAATAATCAAGTTTCGGTACAAATCGTTGGGGATGAAGATATTTATGGTGAAAACATAATTTTTGAACCTAAAAACGATAAAGAGATTGAATCTGGGAATGCTAAGGGAGGCCCTTCTGTTGGCTATTATTCTGTAAACTTGTGGTTTAATGCCTGGTATTGGCCCAGCGTGCAATATATGTATGCACCTGCATATGTAGTTTGGGTTTCTCCTTGGTATTGGGATTATTACCCTCGTTGGTGGAGCCCATGGTATCCATATTCTTGGTCGCACTATTATGGATATTGCTATCACTATCATCATCATTATCATCATTCTTACAACCATTATGGACACAATGCTTACGAAGCATATCGCCCTCATAGAAGAACATCTTATCAAGTGGTAAATAGACATAGAGACGATGTTGCAAATTATAGAAGGAATCATAGCAATAACAGACGCGATAATATTGCAAACAATTCAAATAAAAGAAGTTCCGACGGAAATAGTAGAGTAATCAATACTAGAGATGGTAACAATACAAACTATAGTAAACCAAGAAATACGAACCGAGATTATAATAGAGATAATAGAGAAAATACAAATCGTGTAAACGAAAGATCAAATCAAAATTTTGACAACAAACCAAATCGAAGAGAGTCTGGCGGAACCATTGACAACAGACCTAATCGAAGAGAAGTAAATCCTAATAACAATCGGAATACCCGTAACAATGAGTCAAATAGTTCTTACTCCGGTGGAAGAGAAAAAAGAGGAAATGGATCCATAGATCGTGGTTCACAATCTAGACCATCCACTAAACCATCTAGTGGAAATACATCCCGATCTAACCGTTCAGGAGGTAAAAGATAGTTAGTAGTTTTTCATAAAAAAGAGGCTTTGTCTTTCTAGACAAAGCCTCTTTTTTATGAAAAAATGCGAATTAATATCTTTTTTCTTGGATAAGGACTCCATTTTCATCCCACATTTTCCAAATTCCAGTCTTCTCACTTTTTAAGTAGTACATATCGTATCTTTTTACTCCCTTTTCATCCCAAATAATCCAATTTCCATCTTTCAAATCAAGTAAAAAGGATGCTTTGGCTAATTTTATTCCTGTATCCGACCAAGTTGTCCAAATACTATCTCTTAACCCATCTTTGTAATAACGCTCCTCTTTGATGGTTCCGTTTTTGTGAAAAATGGTTGTTTTTCCATTTAACTTTCCGTCTTTGATAGAAATTTTTTGCAATAGATTTCCAAACTGATTTGTGTCGGAATATACTCCACAAAATGGCTCTCTTCCTTTGAAATAGAGACCATCTATATATTCTATCTTTTGAGCACCTGCTGCTAATCCAATCGAAAGTAAAAATGCTGTAACACAGCTCGTTTTTTGCATATTTGCTGTTTTAAAATGATAAACATTATACATTTAAGTATTTAATACCTTTATAGTTCAGACTCAATTACGATATTTTTATCAACAGAATTCCCTGCAGTAGTAACTATTTTAATTTCACCTTTTTGTTTATAAGAAATCATGTTTACTTGTAATGTATATGAACCAGCATTTAAGTTCGATATGACATAGTTCCCATCTAAATCTGTATAAACTTTTGTGTTTGTTTCTAATATGGTAATGCATGCCCCAGCAACACTCTCTCCTGAATGTATGTCTACAATTTTTCCAGTTACCATCGATTTTGAATTAGCAACGGATACATCATGAATTGCAGTTGCACTTAAGGTTGTTAGGGTCATGATTAATAATATGCTCATAATTTGATTTTTCATAATTTGATTTTTTTGTTTTTGTTTTATGATGCAAAAATAGAGTTGCATTATTAAGTGAATATAAACTTTATTTTACCATAATCCTAAGTTTATATGTGACTTTAAAAAGTTTCTTGCTATAAAACTATTAAGTGTAACAGATTGAAATACTGTTAAATATGGTTTGTTAAAGTATCCTTTTTACATCGTTAATGTGTTTTTAGAAGTTAACTTAAACTTAAAATCTTTTTAATTCTAAAGTATTACATAGGTTGTTTTTTTGCATAAAAATTAAAGCAACGGACATGAAACAAATCATTAAATTAATATTAACCTTCTTTGTTTTCTCAATCCATTTTTCCCTATCTGCTCAAACAAGTTCCATTAAAGGAGTTGTCACAGATAAAAAGACGAAAGAAACAATTATTGGAGCAAATGTTTATGTGGAAAACACAACGATAGGAACTACCACTAACCTGGATGGAGAATACGAAATTAAAACATTGAAACCCCGTAGTTATAACATTATTGTCTCTTTCATTTCCTACAAAAAACAACGAATTCAGAATGTTGTGGTAAAACCTAATCAGCCAACCATTTTAAATTTTCAACTAGAGGAGGAGGTCTCTACGATAAAAGGGTTAGAAGTTACCGCTATACGGAAGAAAGATACGGATGTCTCTTTGATTTCAAGTATTAAAAATAGCGATGCTGTGGTTTCTGGTGTGTCCTCCCAACAAATATCTAAAACTTCAGATAAAGATGCTTCCGAAATTGTAAAAAGAATTCCTGGAATTACAATTATCGACGATCGATTTATTGTAGTTAGGGGATTAAACGAACGATATAATTCAGTATGGTTAAATGGGGCATCTACTCCAAGTTCTGAATCTGATGTAAAATCATTCTCTTTTGATGTAATTCCAAGCAGTGCTATTGATAGAATATTGGTTTATAAAACACCATCCCCCGAATTATCAGCAGATTTTGCAGGAGCAAATATCCATATTTTTACCAAAAATATAGCTGAAAAAAACTTGTTTCTAGTTTTGTATAACTCTGGCTATAAAACTTCCACTACGTTTAAATCTTTTCAATCGTATCAAGGAGGGAAAAAAGATGGATTGGGTTATGATGATGGGTCTAGAAGCATTCCATCTGAAATTCCATCTACTCAAGAATTCCAGCAGATTATCAACAACCCAACTCCCGAAAATAGAGTTTTAAGAACTCAATTTGGACGTGCATTTAATAAAGTTTGGGAAAGTAGTGAGTCAAAAGCTCCTATTGACCAAAGTATTTCTGCTTTGTTTGCTCAAAATTTTAAGTTATTTAAAATGAATTTATCAAATATTACTTCTATTTCATATTCAAACAACTATAATTCTTCGCAAAATCACCTTGCCTCATATATATCTTATGATACAATCAACGATAAAAGTGTAATGTCGTACCAATTTAACGATAAAAATTATAGCAATGCCGTCACTATGAATGGGCTAATGAACTGGGTATTGGCAATTGACAAAAGACACTTAATTGAATTTAAAAACATCTTTAACCAGCAGGGTGTTTCAAAGACTACCTTAAGAGAGGGGGCTGAGTTTAATCGAGGTGTTTTTGTTAAATCTACCGAACTTAGCTATAGCGAGCGAAGATTGTATAGTGGCCAATTGAATGGAAGTCATAAGTTTTTTAATGAGAATAGCAGTATAAATTGGACTTATGCTTATTCTTTAACCCAACGAAATCAACCAGATGTTAGAAGACTTACAAAAACGTTGGGATTTGAACAAGATAGCGAGAATCCATATTATGATCAATATTCTTTATACTTCCCAAATAGAGCTGATCCGGAATTAGCAGGTAGATTGTTTACCTCTATGAATGAACAAATTAATATGTTTTCATTAGATTTTACTCAAAAAGTAAATGTGCGAAAAGATTGGTCCCCGATCGTTAAAGCAGGGGTCAATTACGAAAACAAAGAGAGAGAGTTTAATTCTAGACTTTTCGGGTTTGTAAGAAATAATACTACTCCCTGGGATTTAGGATATAAGCCTGTAAATGAAGTGTTTGCTGATACAAATATCAATAGCAACAAAGGAATTAGAATTGATGAAGCTACAAACCCTTCCGATTCATATAATGCTCACACAGAGTTAAAAGCAGCCTATATAATGACTAAATTTACCCTGCTGAAAAGAATCCATATTTCTGGAGGAGTTAGAGTTGAAAATTATAACTTATTATTGTCGACCAAGAATGCAAACTATCTGGTATTTCATAAAACTAGCGATACGATTGATTTTTTCCCGTCCTTTAATTTGAGTTATCAACTTAATACCAAAAATATTATTCGGTTAGCTTATGGAAAAACCATCAACAGACCAGAATTTAGAGAAATTGCACCTTATGTCTTCTACAATTTTGAGGAAAAAGCTGGAATGTATGGAAATCCGAATTTAAAATCTGCTTATATTCAAAATGTAGATTTTCGATACGAATTTTATCCCTCTGAAAGTGAAATGATCAACATGGGTGTTTTTTATAAAAAGTTCACCAACCCTATTGAAGCTGTTTCTATTAATGCAGGTAGTGGAAAAAATATTAGTTTCAAAAATGCAGAAAATGCAGAGAGTTATGGCGTTGAATTGGATATCAGAAAATCGTTTAAATCAATGAATATCCATAATATTTATCTTTCATGGATCAAAAATGTTGGCGTAGTTTTCAATGCTTCCTTGATTAAAAGTGTTGTTTCCATTACAGATCCATTAGAACGTGAAAAAAGTAGACCTATGCAAGGACAATCACCTTATATTATTAATACAGGGTTGTTTTATCAAAACGATTCCGCTCGTTTTTCATGTGCCATATTATTTAACGTAATCGGCTCTAGAATATCCTATGTGGGTACTGTCGACGATCCTCATGTTTTTGAAATGCCCCGATCGTTAGTAGATTTATCCATATCTAAGAATCTTGGAAAATACATGTTAGTAAAATTCAGTGTGAAAAATTTATTAAACCAATCTATCACTTTTCAACAGAAAGAAAAAGTACATTTGAGCACTTCTCCTTCTGTTTTGTCGGAAAGAATCCAAGTAACAAAACAAATTTTCCCAGGGATTCAATATAACATCGGCGTTTCATTTTCTTTTTAATAGGTAACATCAAATTAACTTGGGTTAGATTCATATAAAATAAAGATAATATTCTGTTAATTAATGCTTTAAATATAGAATGTACATTTGTTTCAGAAATAAATAAACAATCTTGTGCAAATTTTAAAAACAAAAAAAATGAAAAAACAATCTATTCTTTTAGGAATGCTTTTGAGTGTTTTTATCTCTTTAAACGCTCAAATTAACAATTCTTTCTTCGATCAAGTGCCTTATATTGGAGCATTTGATGGTGTTAATGACTGGACTCAGGGATGGGCAAACTTTGATCCGGATGCTATTAATTATCCAACTGCAACAGTTACGTTATCCGATAGTATTTATACCAATACCACTTTAAACTCATCGATTGTATACAAACTTCAAGGGTTTGTTTATGTTACGCAAAATGCAACCCTAACCATTCCTGCTGGCACCATCATTCGCGGAGGCGACGGAACGGCTTCTCTTATTGTTGAAAAGGGCTCAAAAATCATAGCCCAAGGCACTTCTACAAATCCAATAATATTTACTTCAAACAATCCTGTAGGGTCTAGAGCTAGTGGCGACTGGGGTGGAGTGGTGATTTGTGGAAACGGAATAAACAACCTAGCTGGTGGATCAGGTACAGCGGAAGGTGGTATTCGTTCAACTTTTGGTGGCAGTGATAATTCCGATAGTTCAGGTGTAATGAGCTATGTTAGAATTGAATATGCTGGATATGCTCTTCAACCAAACAAAGAAATTAATGGATTGACTTTTTATAGTGTTGGAAACAAAACAAAAATTGACCATATTCAAATCAGTATGGCAAATGATGATTCCTTTGAATGGTTTGGTGGTGCAGTTAACGCAAAATATCTAATTGCTTTTCGTGGTTTAGATGATGACTTCGACACAGATAATGGATATTGTGGTAATGTACAATTTGGAGTAGTTTTAAGAGATCCAAACACTGCAGATATCTCTGGTTCTAATTGCTTTGAGTCGGACAACGACGCAAGCGGTAGCACAAGTACTCCCAAAACTACAGCTACTTTTAGCAATATTAGCGTTTTTGGTCCACTTGCCACATTATCTGATGTAGTAAATTCTAATTACAAAAGAGCGATGCATATTCGTAGAAATTCTGCTTTAAGTATCTATAATACTTTTTTTGCAGGTTATCCATCTGGATTATGTATCGATGGAGCTCTATCAGAAGCTAATGCTCAGTCTAATGAGTTAAAAATTGAACACACAATTATAGCAGGAGCTAAAAGTGGAAAATATTTTAGCATTGGCTCAGCAACTACCGATTCATTAATTAGATTAGCTGCTGTTAGAAGTTATTTCTTTGAACCAACTCGAAATAACGATACTCTTGCTACAAATGATCTTGTTAACATAGTGAATCCTTTTCAGTTAACTGCACCCAATTTTCAACCTCAATTAGCTTCACCAGCTCATAATAGATCAATCTGGTATAATCCATCATCTATAGTAGAAAGTAATAAATTTATTACTCAATCGATATATCCTAATCCATTTGTAAACTCAATAACTATAGATGTTGAAATTGAAAAAGCTGGCCATTTAACCATCGATTTATTCGATTTTACAGGAAGAAAAGTAGATCAAATTGTATCAAAAGAGGTCAATATTGGGAAATTTTCACTCGATCATACTTTTGCGAAATTAACTCCTGGTATATACTATTTAAGAATAATCCAAAATAAAATATTAAGTACTACTAAGATCATTGCTCAATAAAAAAATTCATTTTATTTGAAAGAGGGAATTTGGGAAACTAGATTTCCTCTTTTTTTTGTTTAACTTTTTTTCACAATATTCAAGACTCTAATTATCTTCTAGTTATGTTTTTTTTTGATTTTGCTTTCATTTAAAAATTAAAAAAAGAATATATTGACAGAATTAATCAATAATTTTGTACGGTACCAAATTATTTTTTTAACTAAAAATGAATATATGTCATTAAGACAAAAATCAATTGATTTAAAAAAACGTATGCAAGGAGCCCTTCAAGGTGGGGGAACCAAAGCTATCGAAAAACAAAAAGCGGGAGGGAAACTTACTGCTCGTGAACGTATTATATCGATATTAGATCCTAACTCGTTTCACGAATATGATATGTTTGTAGAACATGCAGGTAAAGATTTTGATATGGATAAGAAATATCTTCCTGGAGATGGAGTGGTAACAGGTACTGGTACTATTAATGGATATGGAGTTTGTATTTATGCTCAAGATTTTACAGTTGCAGGTGGTTCATTAGGATATATGCATGCAAAGAAAATATGCAAGATAATGGATCATGCCATGAAACTTAAAGTTCCTATTATTGGAATTAATGATTCTGGTGGTGCACGTATCCAAGAGGGTGTCAATGCTTTAGCAGGATATGGAGATATTTTTTATCGTAATACGCACGCCTCTGGAGTTATACCTCAAATTTCTGTCATTTTAGGTCCATGCGCAGGTGGGGCAGTTTATTCACCTGCACTAACCGATTTTGTATTTGTAGTGGATAATATTTCAAAAATGTTTATAACCGGGCCTGAGGTTATTAAAACAGTATTAGGAGAAGAGATAACTCAAGAAGATTTAGGTGGTGCCAGAGTTCATGCTGAAATCTCCGGAAATGCTCATTTTTTTGCTAACAGTGAAAACGAGTGTTTCGAGCAAATTAAAAACTTAGTGAGTTTTATTCCATGGAATAATACCAAAAAAGCAGAACCATTCCTTCCTAAAAGTCCAAAAAGCAAAGACTTTAAAATTAATACCTTTTTTCCAACAAATCCAACCGAACCTTATGATGTAAGAAATATCATTAAGTCTTTTGTCGATAATTCCGACTTTTTAGAAGTTCAAGAACTGTTTGCAAAGAATATTGTAGTTGGTTTTGCACGTATTAATGGGGAGACAATAGGTGTTGTTGCTAATCAACCATTTTATATGTCGGGTGTGCTCGATTGTGATTCTTCTGATAAGGCTGCTCGTTTTGTACGTTACTGCGATTCATTTAATATACCTCTAGTTACTTTAGTTGATTTGCCAGGATATTTGCCTGGTATCGATCAAGAACATGCAGGGGTAATTCGTCACGGTGCTAAATTATTATACGCATTTTCGGAAGCTACAGTGCCAAAAATTACCGTTATATTACGTAAAGCATACGGTGGTGGCTATATTGCTATGTGCTCTCATCACCTAAAAGCAGATTTTGTATTTGCATGGCCTTCTGCCGAAATAGCTGTTATGGGACCAGAAGGTGCCGCTAATATCATTTTTAGAAGTGAAATTTTAGCTGCAGAAAACCCTGAAGAACTTCGTCAACAAAAAATTATTGAATATAAGGAAAAGTTTGCAAATCCATACGTGGCGGCTGCATACGGATATGTTGATGCTGTAATCGACTCTAACGAAACCCGAGAATATGTAATGCATGCTTTGCAAATTTCTAAAGGGAAAGAGGTGCTATTGCCATATAAAAAACATGGAATTGCTCCGTTTTAATTAAGGTAAAAAAAATAAAAATTTATATTATGGCAATTTCAAAAACATATAAAAAGATATACATATCGATTCCCGCTGGAGAAGTTTACCCATTTATACCTGGAACTTTGTTGAAATATCATGTAAAAGAAGGGGATGTTGTTAAACAAGGCGACAAAATATTTGTATTACAAGCAATGAAGATGGATAACGAAGTATTAGCTCCTATTAGTGGCACTGTTGTTAAGATAAATGCTAAACCTGGCGATCGAGTTAGTAAAAATGATCCAGTGATTATAATTGAATAATCAATCTTCCTAGTGAATTGGAAAAAGCGTTTTTCATGATCAGAAAAACGCTTTTTCCATTATTACATCTCCCTGAAAAAATAAAGTGCTTCTAACATTGTTAAAAGCACTTTTCCCCCAGAATCACCCTATTATGTTGAAAAACAACAATAATATCATTATGATTTTTAAAATCTAAAAGATTTATATTTTTTAGACCCCAATAA
This sequence comes from uncultured Lentimicrobiaceae bacterium, assembly GCA_964653595.1. Classification (GTDB taxonomy): domain Bacteria; phylum Bacteroidota; class Bacteroidia; order Bacteroidales; family WCHB1-69; genus JBAXTE01. Next base: position 14,437 of record CAZZHH010000012.1, on the reverse strand, counting down.
AATGGCAAAGGTTGTTTCTCTTTGAATAATAATTAAAATTTTTTGTCTTTTTTTAGCAAAATCATATTTTTTAAGCATAACAATAATATGTTGATGGATTTATTTTGCTTAAATTATTGAACTTCTAAATATTAATGGGGTACTATAATTTCAATGTAATATCGAAAATTAGCTACTTTTGGATGGTTTTAAGAATTGTTTTTAAGTGTGATGAAGTTTGTTGTAAAAGCATCTGGAAAAATATCTTTTAATATATTTTTTACCTCATTAGCTCTATTGTTTTCGATGTTTTTTCCACATATTACCCTATATAGTGTTTTATCATTGCGACTAATTTCTTGAATACAGGACCACTCATTCGTTTTTTCAGAGACCGTTTTTTGAGCTTTTTCTGCATTTTTTTTGTTAGAATAACTACCAATTTGTACACACCAGCCAAACAATGAATCTGTGGCAAAACAGAATTCATTTTTATAATTCGTATTTTTTTGATTTTTTTGAACTGGCTTCTCCTTTTTTATAGAAACTTCAGGATTAGTTTTTTTAGTGTCAATGGAGTCAGAAAGAGGGAGATGGTTTAATGCAATATTTTTTTTCGGTTCAACTCTTTTTTTATTACTATCGTTATTGCTTTTAACTTTTGAAAAATCTTGTTTTTCAAATTTGGGTTTATGGATAGCCAAACTGGTCGTTTCTGGCAGAGTGCCCCATTTAATAATCTCCATTTTGACATCCACTACTCCAGATTTGATGAATCCGAGGACGGTCGCTGCTTGTTTTGAGAGATCAATATGTCTACCCATGATAAAAGGACCTCGATCGTTGATTCTAACGGTTACACTGTTTTTATTTACAAGATTGGTTACTTTTACTTTTGTGTTAAAAGGCCATGATGGATGTGCTGCTGTGAGCTGTTTGTGAGAAAATATTTCTCCGTTAGCTGTTTTCCTGCCATTGAAGAATTCATCGTAGTAAGAGGCTTTGCCATAAAAAACAACTCCTGAATCTACCGTGGCTGATTCTTGAGAAATCAACAATATTGGATTAAAAATCAGAATCCAGAGAAAATATTTTTTCAGTTTATCAGAAAAAAATGAAAAAATGAAAAAAAATGTATTAACTTTGAAAAACATCAATTTGAAAAATTATTAAATTATCTATTTATTAATAAGTATGTTGTACGTATAGAGTTGAAATTAGTTACAATAAAAAATATTTTAAAATGGAACAAAAATCATTAAAAGGAACCCAGACCGAAAAAAATTTATTAAAATCTTTTGCAGGAGAATCTCAGGCAAAAAATAGATATACTTTTTATGCTAAAAAAGCGAAACAAGAAGGGTATGAGCAAATAGCTGCATTATTTGCTGAAACTGCATTGCAAGAAGAGCAACATGCTAAGTTGTTTTTTAATTTTTTAGAGGGAGGGCCTGTAGAAATTACCGCAACCTATCCAGCGGGAGTAATTGGTACAACCATGCAAAATTTGCACGATGCAGCTGAAGGAGAAAAAGAGGAATGGTCCGAACTTTATCCACATTTTGCAGAAGTTGCAAAAGAAGAGGGATTCCCAAAAATTGCAACAAAATTTAAAGCTATAGCCCAAGTAGAAGCTGCTCATGAAAAAAGATATCGCAAGTTGCTTGAAAACATGCAAAACGATTCCGTCTTTAAGAAAGAAGCTTCTGCTAAATGGATGTGTCGTAAATGTGGGTATATTTATGAAGGCTCCAAAGCATTGGCAAATTGTCCAGCATGCGATCATCCTCAAGCTTATTTTGAATTATATAGCGAAAATTACTAATATCTGATTTCTTTGTTATTGTACACTTGGATAGTTAATTAAACTGAAAAGTAATAGATAATTGAATCTGATTGTTAGTTTAGAATGAGTAATAATAATATTTTAATATTCTGATAATTATATTATTGATTTTTTTTTGACAAATAAAATTGATCGTTTTTCTATTTTAACATGAATTTAATTTGTAAAACGTAATAGATTAAATGAAATGTTGGTATTTTTGTGCCTATTTTTAAAATTTAGTGAATAAATTTCAAGGTAAAACTTGATTAATAATAAATAATCATCAATGGCAAATATTGATTCTAATAAGTTACACGAGAAGCTAAAAGAGCATTTTGGGTTTGAACAATTTAAAGGGACCCAAGAAATGGTAATTAAAAGTCTCCTCGAAAAGAATGATGTTTTTGTTATCATGCCTACTGGAGGAGGAAAATCATTGTGTTATCAATTGCCCGCATTATTATTAGAAGGTACTGCAATTATCATTTCACCCTTGATTGCATTGATGAAGAACCAAGTTGACGCAATTCGCAATTATGGATCTGAAATTGGCATAGCACATGTGTTAAATTCATCTTTGTCAAAATCTGAAATTAAAGAGGTGAAAAAAGATTTGCTGGCTGGCAAAACAAAATTACTATATGTAGCACCTGAGACCCTAACAAAAGAAGAGAATGTTGATTTTTTCAGAGAGTTGACTATCTCTTTTTATGCTATCGACGAAGCGCATTGTATTTCAGAATGGGGTCATGATTTTAGACCAGAATATCGTAGAATTCGTCCAATAATTGATGAAATTGGACACAATGTCCCAGTAATGGCTCTTACGGCAACTGCTACACCTAAGGTACAACATGATATTCAAAAAAATTTGGGAATGAGCAAAGCGGAGGTGTTTAAATCTTCGTTTAATCGTGCCAATTTATATTATGAAGTACGACCAAAACCAAAAGCAAAAGAAGATATCGACAGAGAGGTTGTTCGTTTTATTAGAAACAATACTGGTAAGTCGGGAATTATATACTGCATGAGTCGCAAAACCGTTGAAGAATTGGCTTCAACACTTCAAGTGAATAATATCAAAGCACTTCCATACCATGCAGGTTTAGATCCTACAACTAGAGTTAAAAACCAAGATATGTTTTTGATGGAAGAAGTGGATGTAATTGTTGCAACCATTGCTTTTGGAATGGGAATAGATAAACCAGATGTGAGATTTGTTGTTCATTACGATATGCCAAAAAGTCTGGAAGGATATTATCAAGAAACAGGTCGCTCAGGCAGAGATGATGGCGAGGGATTATGTGTTGCTTTTTATGATTTTGAAGACTTGGCAAAGTTAGAAAAGTTCAACAAAAACAAGCCAGTTGCGGAACAGGAAATTGCAAAACAGCTAATATCAGAGACGGTTTCTTATGCCGAATCTGCTTTATGTAGAAGGGTTATGTTGTTGCATTATTTTGGAGAATCTTACAGTTCTGATAATTGTGGAAATTGCGATAATTGTTTGCATCCAAAACAAAAATTTGATGGTAAAGACCATGTTTATTTAGCGCTAGAAACTATAAAGGCATTAAAACAACAATACAAAGACAAACATATTATCAATGTAATTCTTGGAAAATCGAGTACTACTATCAAGCAATTCAAACATAATGAAATTAAACAGTTTGGAGAAGGTGCCGATCAAGACGAACGTTTTTGGAATCAAGTAATTCGTCAATCGCTTATTGAAGAGTTGATTGTAAAAGAGATTGAAAATTATGGAATTTTAAAGATTACCCCAAAGGGGGATAGATTTATGAAACGTCCATTTTCGGTAATGTTAACGAAGGAACAGTCTTCTGAAAACGAAGATGATGATATGCCAATGGAGGATATCGGAGGTGGACAAAAAGGAGGAGCAGTTGATAAAACTCTATTTTCGTTGTTAAAAGATCTTCGTAAAGATATTTCTAAAAAGGAAAAGCTTCCTCCTTTTGTAATTTTTCAAGATACTTCTCTAGAGGATATGTGTATACAATACCCCACTAATTTGGAGGAGATTACTCAAATTGTTGGGGTTGGACAAGGCAAAGCTGCTAAATATGGGGAGCCTTTTTATACCTTAATTAAAAAGTATGTTGTTGAAAATGAAATCGAACGACCTCAGGATTTAATTGTAAAGTCTGTAGTAAACAAATCTGCAATGAAGGTCTATATTATTCAAAATATTGACCGCAAAATTGCATTAGAAGAGCTGGCTGTAGCAAAAAATTTAAGCTTTGAAGAGTTGATAACGGAATTGGAAAGTATCATCTCTTCGGGGACAAGAATAGACATTAATTACTACATCGATGAGTATGTTGATCCATACCACGTGGAAGAGATTTATGAGTATTTTAGTGAAGCGTCTACCGACTCAATAAGTGATGCTTTAACGGAATTAGGAGAAGACGAATATACCGAAGAAGAGATTCGCCTTGTTAGAATTAAATTTATGTCGGAAGTTGCTAATTAATAAAAAGTAAACATTTTAAAAGTTAAATAATGGAAAATGAAAATATTATCTCTGAAGAGAATAACCAATTTCAACAAGAAAACCCAAAGGTCCCTAGAAAATGCGTATTACGTCCATCTATAGTTTTAAATGTTGTTATTTTTGTAGCCATAGCTGTGCTCTATTTTTTGCATTTTTATAAACCATCAGCTCCTCAATCCGCTAATCTTTCAAATAATGGTGTAGAAGCAAAAATAGCATTTTTTAACACAGATACTGTTTTTCAAAATTATGATTTAGTGGATGAGCTGGGTGAGGATCTTAAAAAGGAAAAAGAGAAACTAGAGGGTTCGTTTAATGCAAAACAAGCCTCGTTTGAGCAGAAGGTAAAAAACTATCAAAACAATGTGAAAAACAACACAATTAACGCTACTCAAGCTCAAAACGCAGAAAATCTTCTGATGAAAGAACGGGAAGAAATCATGAAAATGAACGAAGAGTTTACTCAACAATTGATGGTTAAAGAGGCCGAAATAAATAAAAAAATTACAGAAGATATCATTGCATATGCGAATAAATTTAACACAAAGTATGGAGCAGATTATATCTTAGGTTATACCAAGGGTGGTCCAATTATCGTGGTTAATGAGAAGATGGATGTTACCAAAGAGATCATAGAAGGGTTAAATAAAGAGCATAAAGAGAAAAAAGGCAAACAATAATTTTTCGATAAGAATTTGAGATATGAGAAGAGTATTTTTAGGAGTTTTATCATTGTCTTTTATTGTTTTATTGGTTTCTTGTAAACCACAAGTAACAAAAGTGGTAGAACAAAAATATCCAGATGGATCGCCACAATTAGAGCGGTTTTTTAAAGGTGATGAGAAGAATAAAGAGTTGGTTAAAGAAATTTTATATTGGCCAAATAAAACTAAGAAAATTGAAGGATCTTATAAAGACTCCTTACGCGATGGTGTGTGGACCGCTTGGTTTGAGAATGGTAAAAAATGGAGCGAGGGTTCCTATATAAAAGGAGTAGAAGATGGCAATAAGAGTGTTTGGTACGAATCTGGACAACTCTTTTATGCTGGCAAGTTTACTATGGGAAAAAAAGTGGGTATTTGGAAGATCTATGACGAAAAAGGTAATTTGGTTCAGGAAATAGATTATGACAAAGAAAAAAACAAGTAACTGATATTTACTTGTTAAGTCTTTGTATCCTATTGTTTTAAACGTTCAATACCAATTTTTGCTTTTTGATGAATGCTTTCCTTGTATTGATTTGGAGATAAAGAAAGACATTTTTTATAATAGAATGTTGCTTTTGACTTTTCGTTTAATGTTTCGCATATGTTTCCTGCATTAAGAGCTGCGTTGGCTGCATAATAGTTTTCAATATTCGACCCATCAATAATTACTTTATTGTACAAATAAATAGCCTGGGTAGAATTTTGTAGTTTTTCTAAAACACGAGCAAGACGATAATAATATTCTAGTTGAGCTATCTTTTGACCTAATTTGTTTACATTTATCTTCTTAAGCTCCTCCTGTGATTGCAAATAATTACCTCCATCAAAAAGCAGTCTAGCTCTGAGAAGTTCTAATTGAGGTTGCTGTTTGCTCTGTTGTTCAAAATAAGCGGATAGATCTTGCTCTGTACTTATTGAGTTTATTTTGTTAATCTGACTTATGAATTTTGAATACCCTTGTTGGTTTTGATTTAAAATGCATTGCCAGGCAAGACGCTGATATGCAGCATTTACATAATTTCCAGTTTTAACTCCAGCAATATAAGTGTTAAAATGTTGTGTGCATTCATTATCCAGATTATTTTGCAATGCTACTCCCCATATAAATTCTATTGGCCAAAATGGGATATAATCTTCGCTTTTTTGCATATTGTTAAAGGCAGAAATTGCTTTATTGCTCTGACTGTTTTTAATATAATAATCACCAATTGAGTACAATAGAAGGTAGTTGATATTTTGTTCTTTTTTTACGGATAGAGTGTTTAAATAGGATGATAGAATTTTTTTATCAGCTTTAGTAGCTATCGATTGTTGCGAAATTAATATTTTATAGGTGAGAATTTCAAAGAAAAAGCAGAAATGATCTTCGTTAGTATAGGTATAATTCAATAATCTATTTAATTCGGTAATCCCTGTATTGTAATCCCCTTTTAAAGATATTGTCTCTGAAGCCCATTTGATAGAAGGGGGGATGGATCCTAAAAGAATGTTCAGAATGGATTTTGGTTTGTCGTTTAGCTGAAAAAGAGGGTATTCCACTGCGTTTTTAATTGCATAATTTCGAGCCTTTTTAATATCAAATACCGATTTAATCTTTTCATTAAATAAAACTCGGCAAATTGCTCTATGTAAATAAAGTTCAGCTAAACAAAATTTGATATAAGGTGATTTTATTTCACTATTTTCAAACACAGAGATCCGATCACTGTTTTTTGATTTGTATAGATAGAATGCATCTTTTGATGATAGTGCAATTACAGCGTAAAAATCAGCAACTTCTTCAACAAAAAGGGTAGCTAAATTATTTGGGTGCTGTTCCTTTAAAGTAGATATTTGTTTTTTTGCAGAAATAGTTTTAAGCTGAATCCCTTCATGATAAATCGATTGATGAATTGAGTCGAACTCAAAATATTGGTTTTGAGATAGGCTTATGTTTATCAAAAAATAAAGGGAACAGAATAAAAAAAAGGCCTTATTCCGAAAAAAATCTTTCAAACTAAGGCCAATAATTAGGTTCATGTTAAAATTAAATATTATCAGCAAATTCTTCGTCGATTAACACACGACCACAATATTCACAAACAATAATTTTTTTATGCATTTTAATATCCAATATTCGTTGAGGTGGAATTTTGTTGAAGCAACCACCGCATGCATCTCTTTCGATTTTTACAACAGCTAAGCCGTTTCTAGCACCTTTTCTAATGCGTTTGTAAGCTGCTAAAAGTCGGTCTTCAATGAATTGTTGTTGCTCAAGCGATTTTTCTCTTAACTCTTGTTCCTCTTTTTCGGTTTCTGCAATGATATCATTAAGTTCACTTTTCTTAATGTCTAATTCATTTCGGGATTCATTGAGGTCTGAATTAATTTTTTCTATGTCTGATTTTTTTGTCGACAATTCGGTAGAGTACTCTTTGATTCTTTTTTCAAAGAGTTGAATTTCTAAATTTTTAAATTCAATCTCTTTTGATAAAGCTTCATACTCCCGATTGTTACGAACATTGTTTTGTTGTTCTTCGTATTTTTTGATTAAAACTTTCGACTCTTTAATCAAAATTTGTTTTTCCAAAATTTGTTTTTCCAAGTCTTGAATCTCTTCGATAAACTTTGTTGAGCGTGTTTCTAACCCGATGCATTGGTCTTCTAAATCTTGCACTTCTAAAGGTAACTCACCTCTGATAATCTTGATTTTGTCAACTTTCGAGTCAATCTGTTGTAGTTTATACAAAGAAATTAATTTCTTTTCTATTGAGATCTCTTCTTGTGATTTTGGTTCAGCAATAGGAGCATTAATTGCTGTTTGCTCTTCGATTTCTGAATTTTTTTTAGATGTCTTTGCCATTGATTAACTATGTTTTGCTGTGATCGCTATAAAAAATAATGAACAGGATTGGAATTTATTTTTGTTTTTAAGATTGCAAAGTTAGGAATTTTTTTTATCAAAACATCAATCAAAATATCAATTGTATGTTGTTCACTTTCAAAATGACCAATATCTGCAAGGATAATTTTATCTTGAGCATCCATAAAGTCATGATATTTCACATCTGCAGTGATAAATACATCTGCTTTTTTTGAAATGGATTCGGGGATTAAAAAACTTCCACTTCCGCCACAAAATGCAATAGATTTTACTGTGGATTTAAGAAATTTAGTATGTTTAATTATCGAAAGGTTGAATTGTGTTTTTAATAATTCAAAAAAATGTTCGGTTGGCATTTCTTGAGGAAGTTTTCCAATAATCCCAGCACCTATCTTTGGATGGTGGTTTTTTAGGGGGATAATATCGTAAGCCACCTCGTCGTATGGGTGTACTCTTTTTAAATTTTGAATGGCTTCGGAAATCAGATATTCTGGAACGATGGTTTCAATTTTGGTTTCGGGTTCAAAGTGTATCTCCCCTTTATTCCCAACAAAAGGATTGCTTTCCGATTTTGCAAGGAAGGTTCCAGTTCCATCAGTGTTAAAACTACAATGAGAATAGTTGCCAATATTACCAGCACCATTTTTGAAAATTGCATCTCTAACTACACCAGAATAATTTTGAGGAACAAACGTTACAATTTTAAAAAGCTTATGTGAAGAGGGTTTTAATATTTCAACGTCCTTTAACCCTAACCTTTGTGCTATCCTTCCGTTAACCCCATCCAACACATTGTCAATATTAGTATGAACCGCAATGATAGATATTTTGTGTTGTATCGCCTCAATTATGATACGGTCGGATTGCTTTGAGTAGGATAATTTTTTAATGCCACTAAAAACTACAGGATGATGAGAAATGATTAAGTTGGCATTTAATTTTATTGCTTCATGTATAACATCTAAGGTAATATCAAAGGCAACTAAAATTGCTGTTATCTCGTTGCTGAAATCTAAAATAATTCCAGAATTATCATAACTCTCTTGTAAGGAAAAAGGGAATTCTTGGTGAATAATATGCGCAATTTCTACTGTTTTCATTAAAAAAATCTTAAATAGTTGCAATTATTGATTTAATGTATTAATTTGGTCAAGTTGTTACAAAGATACTAATTTTTTCTATGTTGAAATTTTTATTTTTTCCTTTTAGCTTATTGATTGCAACGGGTGCTTTTGTTCGTCGGTATGTTTATTTTGGATTTGGTATAAAGAGAAGAAAAGTGTTTAGTATCCCTATCATCTGTATTGGTAATTTATCTATGGGAGGTACAGGTAAAACTCCACATACTGAGTTTCTAATTAGGACTTTGAAAGATAAATACAAAGTGGCTACACTTAGTAGAGGCTACAAAAGAAAGACTTCTGGCTTTTTATGTGCTAACGAAACACATCAAGTGCAGGATATTGGAGACGAACCTTTACAATATTTCAAAGAGTTTAAAGACGATGTTTTAGTTGCTGTTGACGAAAAGCGAGTAAGAGGGGTAGAGCAACTAGTTAAAATTAAACCTGATTTACAAGTTGTGTTGTTAGACGATGCGTATCAACATCTGGCGATTAAAGCTGGTTTGAATATTTTGCTTACTGACTATTTTTCGCCCTATTACAACGATTATGTTTTTCCAGTAGGAGCTTTAAGAGAACATAAAAGCGCTGCCAAACATGCTGATATTATTGTTGTTACAAAATGTCCAAAAACTTTATCGCCTATTATCCGCGATTTTTATTTGTCAAAATTAAAACCAAAAGATTACCAAAAGGTCTTTTTTTCATATTTCACCTATGGCGATTTCGTTCCAATTAACGAAAAAGCAAGACAAACGAATATTAAAATGGTATCCCAGATTGTTTTGCTAACAGGAATTGTAAATCCATACCCTTTAAGAGAGTATTTAAACGATAAGTTTTTTGAAATTCATCCGATGGCTTTTTCCGATCATCATGATTTTACGGAAAAGGATATTGCAAAAATTAAAAAGACATTCCATGATATTCTTACTTCTCAAAAGGCTATCATAACTACACAAAAGGATGCTATGCGTTTGATGACTCCTCAGGTAGCAGATTTTACTAGCGATTTACCACTTTTTTACGTCCCTTTTCAGGTGAAATTTCACGCTCCCTATGAACATCAATTTAAAGATGAAATTTATAATTTTATAGAGGGATTTATGAAAGCTTAAATGACACCGGAAGCATCATTTGAGTTTTTACCGCTTTTCCTTTTTGTTTTCCAGGTTTCCATTTTGGCATCATTTTTATAACCCGTATGGCTTCTTCGCCGCATCCATAGCCGATATCACGTTTAAGGATTGGATTGCTAATAGTTCCATCGGGTTCTACAATGAAAGAAACATAAACCGTCCCCTGTACGTTTTTTTCAAGGGCTTCAGCTGGGTATTGAATGTTTTTAACTAAAAATTGACCCATTGCAACGGAGCCACCAATAAAGGATGGCTCTTCTTCTACCAATGTAAATACTTCGTTGTTATTTTGAGAAAAAGAGGTGAAGTTTATTGTTATCAAGGTTGCAAAGAAAAAAAACTTCCATACTTTTATTGCTTTCATAAGGCTCAAATTTAAAGATTGTTTGAATATAAAGGTGTTTTTTTAATTAAAATATACTCCAATTTTTATATTTCTACAAAAATAAGGTATTTTTTGAAATATTGTTTCGTCTGGGGCTTTATTAACATTATTTAAGATAAAAAAAAGAATCGAAGAGAATCGATTCCTTTTAAAGTGAAAAGGGGGTATATTGATTATTGATTTTTTTGAAAAACAAATTTTAAATTTACGATCTCCTTGTTGTCCAGTTTCTCTATAGGAATATCAAGCTGATTGAGTTGTTTTTTAATATAATTCTCTAAAATTTGATTCGATGAATTGATTCCATTAATAACAACATGTCTCTCATTAATAGAGATGCTTACATATACTTCTCCTTGGTTGATCTCCTTAGCCAATTCATCTGTGAAGGTGATTTTTGATGCTATAAAATCTGAAATTTGTTCTTTGTTAATGGTTTTTGTTTCTGTTGGATAGATTGATTTTGCGTTTATTGTTAAACAGGAAAATGTGATGAGGAGTAGGGTTGTTAAAATTAATTTTGTCTTCATGATTTATATTTTTTTAATTGTTTATTTTTTCTTTTGTTGTTGAACGACGATTACAATGCAAAGATATTAGCTCGATTGGGTAAATAATATTTTTTTTGGTAAACGAATATTTTTTCTTTTTGTATTTGTATATTCTCTTGTTATTGCGATATTTAGCTTAATTTCCAGGTTTTTTGATGGTCGTCGAGCGCATTGGATGGTTTGACTTTAAAAAAAGTTGTTTTGTCATTAGTTGGGCAATGATAGATGGTGAAATTTTAAACCATTTTTAAATAATTTGATATAAAATTGTAATTTAGAGGTCGAATTATAAACGTTAAGATGAATTTTAGAATAAAGAAGATTGTTAAAAGTATTGCATTCCAACATGTTATGTTTTGGATAGCAGTAATTTTACTTTTAATATATCCGGATATTTCATCAGGAAAAAAATATGTTTTGGCTCAAGTCACCGAGAGCTTAGTGAGTATTTTGCTAATTGCAGTTGCAGTATATGCAAATTTGGTTTTTTTATTGCCAAAATTTCTTAGGAAAAGAAGGTATTTTATCTACATCTTTATTCTATTTGTAGGAATTTTTTTCATTAGCATTTTTGATTTATACATTTCGGAAAATATATTTAACAAGGATAATACTGTTCTTTTTGATAAAACTACCACCCTATCCATGCAACGGATTATTCTGATATTAACCACTTTTTTATTGATTCTGTTTTTTGTAATCATCACCACTTTTATCAAATTATTGAGGGATTGGCTTACCATGCAGGATAATGCATTAAAGATGAAAGAGATGGAAAGACAGCACTTAGAAGCAGAGTTGAATTCGTTAAAGGCACAAATAAATCCACATTTTTTGTTCAATACTTTAAATAATTTATACTCATTGTCCTTAGATAGCTCGCCAAAAACTCCCGATATGATTTTAAAGTTGAGCGATTTAATGCGCTATATAATTTATGATTGTCGCGAAAACAAAGTAAATGCTAGAAAAGAGATTGAATTTGTGGAGAATTATTTAAGTCTAGAAAAGTTGAGATTAGGCGATAGCGTTCATGTTGATTTGATGGTATATGGAGAACCTGATGTGAAAGTTGCTCCGCTTTTGTTTATCAATTTTTTAGAGAATGCATTTAAACATGGTCGTCGTGGAGATGATTCAAAAATCAATGTAGTTTTTGATTTTTCAGAGTCCAGATTTATCTCTTTTATGGTGGAGAATAGTATAGATAAACATGTCTCTGTTGAAGAAAACTATTACTCTGGCATTGGGATAGAAAATGTTAAAAAAAGGTTAGCACTTTTATATCCCGATAAACACACATTAGATATCTCTTCTGATAATCAATCCTATAAAGTACACCTAAATATCCAAAATTATGAATAATGAAATAAATTGCATCATTGTAGATGATGAGCCGTTAGCACAACGTGTAATTGAAAAGTTCTTAGAAGATTTGCCAAATTTCAAGGTGTTAGCTAAATGCAACAATGCTTTTGAAGCAATGGATGCGATCAATAATCAAGTGGTAGATTTGATGTTTTTGGATATTAATATGCCAAAATTGACGGGATTATCTTTTTTAAAATCTCTCAAAAATCCACCGTTAGTTATCATCACTACTGCCTACTCTGAATATGCTATCGAGGGGTACGAATTGGATGTAGTAGATTATTTGAAAAAGCCGTTTTCGTTTGAGCGTTTTTTTAAAGCAATTCAAAAAGTTCAAGAACGACTTAAAAAACGAGATATTCCATTGGTCGCAAGTAATGCTTTACCCGATGAATCGCCTATAGAAATTTATAGCGATTTAAGTACTTCCAATTTTATTTTTGTAAAAGCCAACAAAAAAAATTATCGGGTAGATATTGATGATATCTATTTTATTGAAGCGTTGGGCGACTACATAAAAATCCACACATCGAATCAAGTATTGGTGACTTACCAATCTATGAAAAAAATTGAATCTGTTTTGCCTTCCACTATCTTTGTAAGAATTCATAAATCTTTTATAGTTTCTGTAAATAAAATTAAAAGTGTTGAAGGCAATATGGTTGAGGTTAAAAATGAAAAATTATCTATCGGGAATAGTTACAAACAAGCTTTTCAAGAATTTGTCGATCAACACTCTATTTCCTAAATTTAAATCTTAATCTATTGTAGCTAAACATCGCACTTAACAAAGAAGCATTATTCTTAATTTTAAAGTAGAATAATGGATTGTATGAGATATTTCAATTGAAAAAAGTTGTTTAAATTTTTGGTCAGTCCGATCTTGTTCTCTATTAAAGAATATATTTAACCTCTTTTATTCCACATTCATACGTTTTGTTTTGCTCGTCTATTAAGCAGAGCATCCCATACTTGTTTACGTCCTCTATACAGGCTTTTTTTACATCACCGTTAATCTCGAACATGCCCCACTCCTTAAATTTATACAAATTAGAAAGATACTCTTTTTTTAAAATTTTTGAGTGCTTTTTATAGTATGTTTTTTGTTCTGAAATATGAAATAGAAGTTCTCTGATACATTCGTCTAGGTTGAAATTGTGATTGCAAATTTGAGCTGCAGAAATAGGATTAGGGATTTGATTGGGAAAGGATAATTGATTTATATTCAGTCCAATTCCTATGATTGAATATAAAATTGAATTTCCAGTGATGGTATGCTCAATCAAGACCCCCCCTATTTTTTTATCATGAAAGTAGATGTCGTTTGGCCATTTAATTGAAAATCCTTCATTAGAAATGTATTTTTTGCAGAATTCTAAAATTCCTATGCATACTTTCATGTTTACTCTAAATTGTAATTCAGCGGTCTCTAAAGGATAAATCAGGGTGCTAAGCAATAAGTTTTTGCCTGGTTCGGAGTGCCATGTATTTTTACTTTGACCTTTTCCATCCGTTTGAAAGTTGCAACTTACCGTATAAAATTCAGGTACATCAATTATTATCGAATCAGCCGTGCAATTTTTTTTCTTTTCGATTAAATCATGAAGGTAAGAATTTGTTGAGTTAGTAACCTCTAAAGTTGTAATTAATAGCATAGGCTTAGTGGATAAGTGATTATGTTCAGTTAAATTGGCATAAAAATACTATTCGTTTCATTTTCGAATTTTAAATATAAGACATAAAATCCCCTTTTTTTATTTTTTATTCTTTTGTTAACAAAATTGAGCGTTTTTTTTGTTTTTTTATCTTACTTTATTGTCTTCTATACTTGTGTTTTTATATTATTTGGTATTTTAAAAGCAAAATTGTTTTTGTTGGATATTTTCAAAAAAATTCTATCCCTGTTTTAGGTATTTAAATAAATGAAAAAGAGTGTTTTTGTTCTAAGTTAATCCCAATTAATTATGAA
>CAZZHH010000011.1:0-75870 GCA_964653595.1 uncultured Lentimicrobiaceae bacterium | reverse complement strand
CCGATTTTGGCGAAAAAATTGCTGCGAAGCAAAGCGGTTTTTATGCCAAAATCGCCACTGGGAGGCCCATGCTCTCATACAGCCTTGTCGGAACAGATGCTTCTCCGCCAGGGGGCGGATCAGCATGACAAAGCCATACTCTGCTTTGTCGTTACAGATGCTTCACTTGGCTTTGTATTATTTATGACTTTACAGCCTTTATGGACTTTACCGACTTTACGGACTTTACCGACTTTACCGACTTTACCGACTTTACAGACTTTACGGACTTTACGGACTTTACAGACTTTAGACTTTATGATTTTCTCCTTATATTCCCTTTTTTGTAACTTATGTTACATTTTAAAAAAATCAGACGATATATCTTTGCATCGAAATCAACAAATAACAAAACAATGAAACGTACAATTATAAAAATAGACGAAGAAAAATGTAACGGATGTGGTCTTTGTGTTTCGGGATGTCACGAGGGTGCTTTACAAATAATTGATGACAAAGCTCGATTAATTAGCGATCTTTTTTGCGATGGATTAGGAGCTTGTATAGGCGACTGTCCGGTTGGTGCTATCGAATTAGAGGAGCGTGAAGCGGAACCTTATGATGAAATTCAAGTAATGGAACGGATGATTGATAAGGGAGAAAAAACCATCTTAGCACACCTCAAACACTTAAAAGATCACAACGAAATGGTGTTTTTTAAACAGGGAGTAGAATATTTAAAAGAAAAAAATGTAAATATAAATTTTTCATCTATTATGGAACCGATTCAAACCAATCAACATCCTCATCATGGTGGTGGATGCCCTGGCTCAAGAGAGATGCAATTTAACAAAACCGCTTCTCAACCTGTAACTTCCCCATCGGAACAGCCATCCGAATTAACACAATGGCCGGTTCAGTTTCATTTGCAAAATCCGCATGCAGGATATCTTGCTGGTGCTGATTTGCTTTTGGCTGCCGACTGTACTGCATTTGCACTAGGTAGTTTCCATAGCAAACTGTTGAAAGGAAAAGCATTGGCCATTGCCTGCCCTAAACTCGATTCAAATCAGGAATCGTATGTAGACAAATTGGTTGTTATGATCAACGATTCCAAAATCAATACTTTAACTGTTGCTATTATGGAAGTTCCATGTTGCGGTGGTCTACTTCAACTTGCAAAAAAAGCACTTATCTTAGCGGGACGGAAAATTCCAGTAAAACTCATCGTAGTAGGAATTCAAGGGGAGATTATAAAAGAGGAGTGGGTGTAATGGCTATTGAACAATGTTGAGTAAATCTTGTTCAAATTTAGAGTTATTTCGTTTTCTCAAAAAAAATAAATTATGGATTTAATTCGATCATCGGAATCGAAAATAATCCCCAAAAATATAACAATTAAAAACCAATTATTATTATGGAAAATCAAATGTTTTGTTTTCAGTGCCAAGAAACCGCTAAAGGTAGTGGCTGTACATTAAAAGGAGTTTGCGGAAAGACTTCAGAAGTTGCCAATCTTCAAGATTTATTGATGTTCGTACTCAGAGGAATCTCTATTTACAGCGAACGAGCAACTAAAGCAGGGTTAAATACGAAAGTAGTCGATAAATTTGTATTTGACGGTCTTTTTATGACCATCACCAATGCTAATTTTGATAAAGCACGTTTTGAATCCAAAATTAAAGAGGCATTCGAAGTGCGTGAAGCAATTAAAAACCAAGTGGTTGCTGCTGGCATCAACGTGGATGACGTGAAATACGAAGGTGCATTCTGGAAAGCAGATGTGTCTGAGTTTGAAGCCAAAGCTGCTAAAGTGGGTGTGCTTGCAACAGAAAATGAAGATGTTCGTTCGCTTCGTGAGCTATTAATTTACGGGTTGAAAGGGATGGCCGCTTATGCAGAACATGCTTATAATCTAGGCGAAACTAATCCTGCAGTATTTGAATTTATGCATCGCGGTTTGGCTGCAACTACCAACGACTCGTTAACTGCAGATCAGCTAGTAGCATTAGTACTTGAGTGTGGTGCCAATGGTGTATCGGTGATGGCCCTTTTAGACAAAGCAAATACTGGTGCTTATGGTAATCCAGAAATGACAAAAGTAAATTTAGGGGTTCGTAAAAATCCAGCGATTTTGGTAACAGGTCACGATTTAAAAGACATGGAAGAGCTGTTGAAACAAACTCAAGGAACTGGCGTGGATGTTTATACACACAGTGAAATGTTGCCAACTCACTACTATCCTGAATTGAAGAAATATCCAAACTTGGTTGGAAACTACGGTAGTTCATGGTGGCATCAAGTGGAAGATTTTGAAACCTTCAACGGTCCAGTATTGTTTACCACAAACTGTCTAGTGCCTCCACGTTCCTCTGCTACCTACAACGATCGTATTTATACAACAGGGGCAGCCGGTTTTAATGGATTTCCTCATATTGCAGATAGAGTAAACGGTTCTCCAAAAGATTTCTCACAAATAATAGAACATGCTAAACGATGTGCTTCTCCAGTAGAAATTGAAACAGGTGAAATTATAGGTGGATTTGCTCACAATCAAGTAATTGCACTTGCAGATAAAGTAGTAGATGCTGTTAAATCAGGCGCTATCCGTAAGTTTATCGTTATGGCAGGTTGCGACGGTCGTATGCGCGATCGTGATTATTATACTCGCTTTGCAGAAAAATTGCCACACGATACCGTAATTTTAACCGCTGGTTGTGCTAAATACCGTTACAACAAACTTCCTTTGGGTGACATCGGTGGAATTCCACGTGTGTTGGATGCTGGTCAATGCAACGACTCATACTCATTGGCTGTAATTGCACTAAAGTTAAAAGAAGTGTTTGGCTTAGCGGATATCAACGAATTGCCAATTGCATACAACATTGCATGGTACGAACAAAAAGCCGTCATCGTATTGTTGGCCCTTCTTTCATTGGGAGTTAAAAACATCCATTTAGGACCAACATTGCCAGCCTTCCTTTCTCCAAACGTAGCTAAAGTTTTGGTCGACAATTTTGGAATCGCTTCTATTACGGAAGTGGATGAAGATATCAAACTAATGGTTGGATAGTCTAAGTTCTTTGAATTTATTAAACTTCATAAACCGTCCTTCGATTAACTCAGGATGACCGGTTTATGAAGTTTTATATCAACAGGCTGATTTTTTGCCTCTTCAGGGGCTAGGGGTCAGCAAAATAATCAGCAATAATAAAAATAAAAACAAAATGAAAACAATTTCAATACGGGATGCTGAGTCAAAACAAAACCCGCACGGGGTGGAGGTGAAAGCCCTATACAGTCAGCCCGAAGCGCAAGTGATGCATATCACACTTCAACCCGGAGAGTCTCTAAAACCTCACAAAACGCCTGTGGATGTATTCTTTTATGTGCTTGAGGGAAATCCGACCATCTATATCGGAGAGGAACTTTTTGTGGCGGAAAAGGATACGTTGATAGAAAGTCCAAAAGAGATTGTTCATTATATCAGCAATCAAAGTGAAACCTTAGCTAGAGTTTTGGTGGTGAAGACTCCCAATCCGATGCAAGAAAAGAAAGTATTGTAATTAGTGTTTGTAAGAAAACGCCAACTTTATCGTTACTGCAAAAGCCTCGAATCCGATCGCTATCAGATTGACGTTTTCTTCTCAAACACTGAGTTTTTAATTGACATAAATTATGGAAGATAAAGTGATTTGCAACTGCATGGATATTACCTATGCGGATTTAGAAAAAAATATTCTCGAACAGAATCTTAACACACTGAAGTTAGTTCAGGAAAAAACCGAAGCCGGAACTGTCTGCGGAAGTTGTGTGGATGACATCTCTGATCTGTTGGACGAACTAAAAAAGAGTGGAAAGTTAAAATAAACAATCATGAACACAAACGAATTCCCAAAAGCAAAAGTGGTTCGCTTCAAAGATGAGGTGAGCTATCAGCAAGGCTCTATTGTGAGCAAAACCATCACCAAGAACAACAGCGGTAATGTCAGCCTTTTTGCCTTCTCCAAAGGCGAAGCGTTGAGCGAACATACGGCTGCATTCGATGCGATGATTCAGGTGTTGGATGGAAAAGCCGAGGTGCTTATCAACGGGCAGCCATTTGCGTTGACAGAAGGCGACACCATCATCATGCCGGCCAACATCCCTCACGCTGTAAAGGCCACCGAAGACTTTAAAATGTTGCTCACCATGATCAAAGAAGTGACTCAATAACGTTGTTTTTTAAGTTTGTTTACGAGCCCGTCGGGATTTTTTCTGACGGGTTTTTTCTGTTTTTAATCTCTTTGATTCGATGATTCGGATGTTTTTCGTAAAAAAATCTATGTTTTTTTGTATCTTTAACCAAAAATTAGAGATTATGCACGAAGACAGAATTGCCATTCAAGTAGATGATATCCCTCAACATATTAAGCCGATGGGCTTTTGTGTCGCTTCCAATAAGATCACTGTGGATGGTGAAAAGGTGGGTTATATGTACCGCGAAGAGAAAGTGGATTTAGAAGATAGTGGCTGGAGATTCTTGGCCGGCACCGAAGATGAAGAGTATGCGGAAGATCCTGCAAACGGAAAAATCTTCGATGTGAACATCATCGCACACCACGACCAAGCTATTATTCCTTTTTTAAAATTAAAAGTAGGAACTGAGCTTGAACGTGTTGGCGATTCGTTTGAAGTACTAGAAGATTAAAGCAAATGGTTTAATACACAAAGCTACTTCCACCAAAGAACTCTCTTAAAATGGAGGTAGGTGGTATGTCGTTCTCGGAGACAGTTTTGAAGTAAGATAGAAATTTCAGCAATCTTACCGCTTCCGCATATTGAGCATCTGTTTCAGGAACGTCTCTTAATAAGGGTTCCGCATATTGTTTTAAGATACTTAATTCACATAACAGAGCAGAGTTAAACATTACATCGGCTTGTTCTTGAAACGGGAAAATCCACTTTTCTTCTCCTTTTCTAACACTTGCCCATCGTTTCATAGTTTCTAAAGCACTATATCCTCTGTATCTATAATCTCTTACCATTCTTCTTATCAAACGGTTGTCGGTAGTAGGAATTGGGTTCTGGGTGTCGATGGCAATTTGTGTTAGAGCGGAAACGAATATTTTATATTTAAATTCGTTGTTGATCAAAGGTGTTAATTGAGGATTTAATCCATGAATTCCTTCTAGAATTAATATAGAATTTTTCTCCATCTTTAACACATTCCCTGTATATAGTTTTTTGCCAAGGGTAAAGTCAAAAGTTGGTATTTCCACACTATTCCCATTGAGCAATTCTTGCAGGTGATGGTTGAATAGTTTTACGTCGATTGCTTGTAAGCATTCAAAATCATATTCACCTTGTTCATCTTTTGGCGTCTCTTCTCTATTTACAAAATAATTGTCGATGGATATTTGAACAGGTTTGTACCCCAGCACCTCTAGTTGAACGGAAAGTCGTTTGCAAAAAGTAGTCTTCCCCGATGAAGAGGGCCCGCTGATTAAAACCATTTTTACATTCTCTTTATGATGAATATCGTCTGCAATGGTTGCTACCTTTTTCTCATGCAAAGCCTCAGAAACTTGGATTAAGTTTGTGGTTTCTTTTCTGCTAATGGCATTGTTTAAAGCACCTACATGCGGAACTCCTAAAATCGAAATCCATTTTTTATGTTCTTGAAAAACAGTAAAGAGTTTACTTTGAGCATTGATGCGAGCAGTTTGAGAGAAATTATGGCGCGATGGAGGTTGTAGAAGCAGCCCCTGGTGATAAATTTCTAAATTAAAAACATTAATATAACCAGTAGAAGGAACTAGATATCCGTAGTAATAGTTGATATTCTCTTCGAGTCGGTATACCGATGTATACAGTAAATTTCTAGATTCAAACAAAATGCATTTATCCATTAAATTATGATTTCTAAAGAGCTCTAAAGCTTCTGTAGTAAGCATTTGTTCCCTGTTAAATGGAATATTTGCTTCGACAATTTCGAGCATTTTGGAGTAAATTTTTGCAACCACTTCTTGGGTTAAGACTTCAGGTAAGTTTTCAATTTCGCAATATTTACCTCCCGAAATGGAGTGTTGGATATTTAGATATGCATCTGGATATAGTTTTTTAACAGCATGAAACATGATAAAACTCAACGAACGCAAATACATTTGATATCCTGCATTGTGCGAAAAAGTGAAAAACTCAATTTGCTTAGGTTTATACACTTGATATTTAAGTTCTTTCACTTTGTTGTTGACTAAAGCTCCAATGATTGGAGATTCAAAATGGACGTTAAATTCTTTTGCAATTTCGGACAAGCTCGATCCTAAAGGAATTTTTTTTCGGTTAGGCGTGGGTAGATTAGTGCAAATAATTTCAAGCATATTTTATCCTTTGTTGGTAATTGATAAATGATATTTTATGATCTAACAAAGTTAGCCATTTCAAACGGAATTTCGAGGGATAATTCAACAAAACCCATAAATTCTTCATTTTCGTACCACGGAGATTGATAGATTAGTTTTTTGATGCCATTTTTCTCAATGGTATATGCATTGATTTTTGGATTCGCTAGCATGTCCAAGAGCTTCGATTTTGCCGGCTCAGGATGGCAATTCATCAAGCTCGCACCGATGAGGTTGGCGCCCCATTTTTCGAATGTTTTTTTCGATTTATCATTCATTTCTAGGATGTTTCCTTCTTTATCGCATACTGTTATTGCGAAGGGTAGTTCTTTTGTCCAGTTCATAAAACTATTTTTGATTTAGATTATAAGGTCAATTTATGATCATTCTTTTGTTAAGAATCCGTATAGCCATTAGGATAGACTCTACGGATTCTTATGTGTTGACTTTTAAATGTTTATCAATTCAACGGATTTATATCCATTTTACCAAATCTATATCTTGGCGATGTGCGAGATCGGCATGTTTGGCATACATCCGAAATAGGTAATCGTAAACGCCTGCATTGATTGCTGGCACATTGCAAACAAATTTAGCAATACTATCTTCGAAAGAGGTACATTCTAAGTCAAATTTTTTGTAAATATGATCGATTACATCGTTTTGCTTTTTGGCAAAGATAACTTCTATTCCGATGTCGTTAGGCGATAAAATCCCCATGTCAAGTTCAATTTCTGCGTTAAAAAATTCACCAATTGTCAATGGATATTGCTCCGAATTGGGGACAGCAATTCTCTTAACAATAATGGACTCCCATGAGGTTAACATCTTCTTTTTCCAACGTGTAATCTCGATAGCCAAATTATTTTCGTTTTCTGTGAGTCGTTCACTTCGGTCGAAAAGGATGTTGTAGAATTTGTCATAATAGTCATCCAACTGACGTTTCATGGTAAATTTCGGAGATATTTGAGAAAAGGTATTTCGAACATGAGAGAGCCATATTTCGGGAATATTTTCTTGATTAAGCAGGTAGAAAGCAGGGGCGATTTCATCTTCGATTTTATTGTAAATCGTCTCGGCGTCTAATAAATCTTGAAAATCGTTGTTGATGTATGTAACCTCTTCTTTAAGTGCCCATCCAGCTCCGGGGACATATCCTTCTGCCCACCAACCGTCGAGTACGCTAAAGTTTAGTACCCCATTCATGATCGCTTTTTCTCCACTTGTACCCGAAGCTTCTAATGGTCGAGTAGGAGTATTGAGCCAAACATCACAGCCTGATATTAAGTGTTTAGCAATCTCCATGTCGTAGTTTTCGATAAATATTATCTTTCCTACAAACTCTTTCATTCTACTTACTTCGATAATTCGCTTAATTAAATCTTGGCCTGCTTTATCGTGAGGGTGCGCTTTTCCGGCATAAATAAATTGAACAGGACGCTCTGGGTTATTGATTAGAAGTGATAATTTTTCCAAGTCGCTGAAAAGCAAATGTGCTCTTTTATAGGTAGCAAAACGACGCGCGAATCCAATCGTTAGGACATCACTTCGTAAGTTCTCCAGCGCATCGAAAAGCAGTTTTGGACTCTCTTGTCGGCGAGTCATATCTTGATTGATTCTGATTTTTAAATAATCAATCATCTCTTTTCTAAGCTCGTTCCTTAAATCCCAAATTTTCTGATCAGGGACATTTGCAATTTTCGACCAATGGTTGGGATTAGATTGGTCGTTAAAAAAGTTATCACCAAAATACTCTTTATGGAGTTGTTGCCATTTTTTATGGGTCCAAGTTGGATAATGAACGCCATTGGTAACGTATCCAATATGCAATTCTTCGGTGAAATAACCTTTATACAAATCTTTAAAAAGCTCTCTGGTTACCCTGCCATGAATTTTACTTACTGCATTTACTTCTTGCGAAAGTTTAACAGCCAATACACTCATCGAAAAGCGTTCGTTTGGGTTGTTGTCGTGCATTCTTCCTAAGTTCATAAATGTGTCCCAGCTGATATTCAACTTAGTGCAGTAATTGGCCAAGTATGCTCTCAACATATCTTCCGAGAAATAATCATGACCAGCTGGTACGGGTGTGTGGGTGGTAAATAATGAAGTAGCCTTGATGATTTCAGATGCTTGCAAAAAGGTGTAATTGTACTGCTGCATTATGTTTTTCAGTCTTTCAATTACTGCAAATGCTGCATGTCCTTCGTTGTAATGATATAGAGTAGGTTGCTCGTTTAAGATGTTGATGGTAAGTATCCCTCCAATTCCAAGGAGAATCTCCTGTTTTAGTCTGTTTTCCCAATCTCCACCATACAAACTAGCAGTAATTTTTCTATCCGATTCGCTGTTGTCAGCAAAATCTGTATCTAACAAATACAGTGGAATTCTGCCTACATCTACTCTCCATATTTTTGCATACAAAGTACGACCAGGGAATGGGATTCCAATTTTTACCCAATCTCCATTTTTATCTCTTACTGCGTTGATAGGGAGATGCGAAAATTTTTGTGGAAAATAGTTGTTGATTTGGTCTCCATTATTTGAAATCTGTTGGCTAAAATATCCGTATCGATAGAGTAACCCAATCCCAATCATATTCACATTACTATCACTTGCTTGTTTTAAATAATCGCCTGCCAACATTCCTAGTCCGCCCGAGAAGATTTTTAAGGAGTCGTGTAATCCATATTCCATGCTGAAATATGCAATTTTTTCTCCGTTCATCTCACTCTTTTTTGCCATATAAGCCTCAAAATGACCATATACTTTATTGAGTTTGGCTATAAATTGAGGATTGTTTTTCAACTTATCACAATCTTCTATAGAGAGAGATTCAATCATGGAGATTGGATTTTGTTGATGTTTAATCCAAAGGTATTCATTCACCATCCCAAACAACTCGTAGGCTTCATAATTCCATGCCCACCATAGGTTTTTGGTAAGATTAATGAGTGGTTTTAGTTCGTCGGGTAGGTTGATGTTGATTAATATTTTTCGCCATTCTGCTTTTACAAATTTTACTTGCTCGGTTATAGTTTCAGAAATACTCGTTTTGGCTTTATACATGTCAAATCTTTCGTTTGCTTTTTCTAAAGCAAAGGCATATGCATTATAATATTCGTCAAGAAAATTGTTCCAGCTGGTTTGTTTGCTAATAAGGATGGCCTCTTGTTGTAATTTTTCTTTCTCTTTGAGACTGAGTTTCGAATAATCGCAAACTATCTTTGCTAATTCTTGAATGGTTTTATCGCTGTTGTTGAAATCCCTTTCAATTACCCTGATCGCTTCTTGTTTCTCTTTGAAGTGCGACTTAACCCATTGACCGAAACCGGAGTTGGTTGTCGATAATGTGGGCACACCAATGCCGATGCTTTGTTGAGATGCATAACCCCATGGCTCATACAAAGATGGAAATAGGGTAAGGTCAAATCCTGCCAACAACTCGGTATATGGGAGGTTGAATACACCATCATCTCCATTTAAATAGGTTGGTACATAGATAACTTTCACTCTATCTTCTAGTTGGTTGTGTAAGTTGTTTTCAATAAAAGCTTTGATGATAGGATTCGTTTCATAGTCAAATATCCAATGAGTTAGGTAGTCGTTAATGGCAGGTTCTGGATAGATCCCTCCATAGTTCAAATCTAAATCTTGTCTGAATCCACAAACATTCGACGGGGTGATGATAAAGGCAAAAATTTCATTTTTACAACTACTCTCTTGGTTTAACTTATTGAGTGATTCTAAAAATATATCATACCCTTTGTTTTTAAATTCATTTTGTCCGCCGGTATGGATAAATATTGCATCTTGAGGAATTTCTCTCTTTAATACTGCTTTTGCTACCTTGCGTAGTATATTACGAGCAACTTCTCTATTTTGCTCGGTGATTTCATAAGGACGTTCAAATCCATTTGGGGTAATAAAATCTGCAAATTTATGGTAAAAGAGGTTGCTTTCATCGTTAGAAACAAGGCTAACGGTAGTGTAGCAATCTGCAATTTGAGGCAATATTTTTTCTAATGAAAATTTTGGAGTGATTCCATAAGAGATAGCATATTTTTCTGCTTCTTGACTTGAAATTGAGGTAGGAGAGATGCCATGTTTTGCCAGATATTTTCCCAACGTAGTTCCATGAGATGTAAAGATAGTGGCTATTTGAGGTACTGCTTGTTTTAAATGTAAAACACCCGCACCAGAAGTCCACTCATTAAATTGAGCTACTACTTTATCGTGGGCGTTGATATGATATTTCCAAAAACTTTCGATTACTTTACCAGCTGCATAGCCAAACATGGTTGGTTCCAGAAAATCCCAAGGAGCTGATAAAGAATCTAATTTGTAATTATCCCAAAAGTCTTTTAAAAGAGATTCTTTTGCGATAATAAAGGAAGAAAAATCTACTAATACTACGATTGGCCTTCCGGCAATATTCCATCTTCCAATTCGGATTTTTAAATTTTCATTTTTGGCAAAACTCATCCAGTTTTTCAAAAGGGTGCCATCTTCGACAAAATCTAAGTTATTTTTTTCATCTTTCATCACATCCGGGCCAATCATGATGTAATTGTCGCCAAAGGTTTTTGACAAATTTTTTGCTTTTGAAGTCAAAACGGTATGCATTCCACCTACCTTGTTACAGACTTCCCATCCTATTTCAAAAACGTAATCGGGTCTATTTTTCATTTATTCGTGTAATCTAATTATTTAGTATTGTTTATCTGTTATTTGAGCAAATTAATCGCTTTTATTTATTTTGAGATTCTTCTTCCAATCTTAATATGAAATCTGAAAGTACATTCATGAAATTTATGTATGCTTCATAAGGAGAATTGTAGGCATTAAAATACTTATGAACGTCGCCATCGGAGAACCATTTGGTGCACATATAGTAAAAGTGATCGCTGGTTTGAAGCAACTCCCATACTCTTTTTAGTTCCGGATTGTTCGACTTGTTTACCTCGTTTTCAAGCGAATAGAGTCGCTTAAATGCATCATCTTGAAGTTCGTTGCCAAGCCATGCAGTAGTGTCTCGTTCTTCATCTGCCCACGATGTTGGAGATAAAACATGGATTGGAGCTACTGGTTGCAAGGTAGATGAGATTTCGGAAGGAGTGTTAAACGAAAAATTGGTCTTTGAAAAGATTGCTTGAGGTAAGGATTTCATGAATTCAAAAATCCCAGTTTCTGCCCACTGGTGCTCCCCAAAGGTTTCGTAATCCATAAATAAATTTACACACTCCTCTTTTGGTGGTATGTTGTTTAGCCAACCCGCAAATTTGTCTGCTGTAACAGGCCACTCTTTCCACGATTGAGATGAGAACCGAAAGGAGATGTCGTCACTTAATTCGTAGTTTCTCGCTAGTACTTTTAGTTTAGGGTTGATGGCGTTACAATATAAGTAGTTTGGACTCTTCCATCCTAAGATGTGTTTTGCTCCTTCTGCTAGCATGGTGGTAAAACCCATCTTGGCAACATGCTCTCCAATAGAATCTGAATAAATTAACTCTGTGTTCCTAAATGTTTTTGGGGTGGATCCAAATAGGGATTTTATCTTTTGAGTGTGTTTGGAAACTTGTTTTTCGAACTCCACTGGACTTTCAAGAGAGGCTAAACTGTGCGAATAGGTTTCTGCTAAAAACTCAACACAACCCGTGGAAGCAAGTTTTTTAAAACTTTCAATTACCTCAGGGCAATACAACTCAAATTGATCTATTGCCATCCCCGAAATTGAAAAACTTACTTTGAAACGAGAACCATATTCATCTATCAAATCATATATCAGCTTATTCATAGGTAAATAACATCGCTCGGCAATACGTTTAACCAAGTATTGATTTTGATATTCGTTGAAATAATTAGGGTTGTTTCCCATGTCAAAAAAACGAAATGTATTTAATCGAAACGGTTGGTGAACTTGAAAGTAAAAACAGATGGATCTCATATATTTAATTTTTTAGTGAACTAATGAATGGTATATCTCTTTTAATTTGTAAGCAGCATTTTCCCAAAGGAGATTATCTACTTCAGTTTTTCCATGTTTTTGAAACATTTTTGGAAGTGCATCATAATGTAATAGCCCCCAAATGGCATCTGCCATTGCTTCCACATCCCAAAAATCTACTTTAAGTGCATGTACTAATATTTCTGCTACCCCCGATTGTTTTGAAATCACAACAGGTACATTGTTACGCATAGCCTCTAAAGGCGAAATTCCGAATGGTTCTGACACGGAAGGCATTACGTAAACATCGCTTAGCGCAAACATTTTGTCTACCTCTTTTCCTCTTAAAAAGCCGGTGAAATGAAACCGATCACCCATCCTCAGCTTTGCAACACGTCTGATTACTTTTGGCATCATATCTCCGTCTCCAGCCAAAACAAAATGTACATTCGGATCGCGTTGCAAGACTTTATAAGCAGCTTCAACAAAGTATTCAGGACCTTTTTGGTAGGTTACTCTTCCCAAAAAAGTAACTACTTTTTGATTTAAAAATTTCGAATATGTCTCTTTTTCCGAATTTGGCGTCGGCTCAACGGCATTGTGAACGGTAACCACTTTGTCGGGATTGATGCCGTATTTTTCAATCACAATTTGTTTGGTTAAATTGCTTACCGTAACAACTTTATCAGCTGCCTCCATGCCACTTCGTTCAATGTTATAAACTACTTCGTTAATATTTAAGCCGGAGCGGTCGAATTCTGTAGCGTGAACATGAACTACTAGTGGTTTTCCAGAAGCTTGTTTGGCCGCAATGCCCGCAGGATAAGTTAACCAGTCGTGTGCATGAATCACATCAAATTGTTCTTGGTCGGCTATCGAACTCGCTACAATTGCATATCGAGCAACCTCTTCCATTAGGTTTTTACCGTATTTGCCACTAAATTCGTAGCGTTTTTTTAAATATGAATGATCAGTTTCATTCGAAAAATCCTCTTTTTGGTGGATGAAATTATAGTATTCTTCTTCTCCTACATAAGGAATTAAGGATGAGTTTACTTCCACAAAAGTAAGCAGATTCGAAAATTCATCCAATTTTGTATAGCGTAAATCAATTTCAATATCCGATGCATTCACTAATCTCACCGCTTCCTGACTCTCATCCCCATACGCTTTAGGTACCACAAATATCACTTCCATTCCCTGTTTCATCATGCCTTTGGTAAGGCCAAAACAAGCAGTACCGAGTCCGCCCGCAATATGAGGAGGAAACTCCCATCCAAACATCAACACTCTCATATTATTGGTTTTTCAGATTCATACTTTTGAATGATAAATTTTGCTCGTAACAACTCGGCAACACTGGTTGCCTGAGAGATAGCCCCTCCTGGTTTGTGTGGTGGGTCGGCATCGTAGAGCTCAGAGATGGTTCCTACCCCATGAGTGGTTACTGTCTCTTCAAAACCTTCGTAATACCGTTTAATCATGCTTAACTTACTGTGTTTGTGAACTTTTAAATACCCATCCACAAAATGACCAAATAGCCATGGAAATACAGTTCCTTGATGAAAAGCCTCATCTCTTTCGTACTGATTTCCTTGGTAATTGCCCTTATATCTTTCGTCAGTGGGGGTTAAAGTTCGAATTCCTCGTTCGGTGAGTAACTCAATTTTAATTTTCTCCAGTACTAATTCTCTGATTTTCTCACTCAAGGGAGAGTAGGGTAACGATGTTGCTAAAATCATGTTTGGCCTCACACTCCAATCGCATACACCATGTTGAATTACATCACACAAATATCCTTTCTCTTTACTCCAAAAACTATTTTTAAAAGTGGTAGGAAATGAATCCGCAATTGGTTGCCATTCTCTAACAAATATATCATCTTTGGCTTCTTTAGCAATTTCTAGCGAAAACATAAGTGCGTTGTACCATAATGCGTTAATCTCTACTGCACAACCTGATCTTCCAGTTACCGGCTTACCGTCGATATATGCATTCATCCACGTAAGTGCCAGACCTTGATCTTTTACACTGATAAGCCCATTGTCAAGCATGTGGATTCCGAAATCGGTGCCCTGTTTATATGCAGATAAGATGTTTTTCATTATGGGACCATATGTTTCCCACGTTTCAATGTTCGATTTTGTAAAGTAACTATACTGTTGTAGTGCCCAAAAAAACCATAAGGAAGTGTCGGACGATTGATAGTTTGCATGAATACCACTTCCAATATTTGGAAAAAATGCCCCTTTAAGTTCCGACACCATGGAGTCGATAATATTTTTAGCTATGATAAAATCGCCGGTTACTAAGGTCAATCCAGGTAAAGCCATAAAAGTGTCACGCCCAATTCTATCATACCATGGAAAACCAGCTGTAATCAGAGTTTTCTTTCCTTGTTTTACAAAAAACTGTTGAGCTGCATTGCGAAGGTTGTTTTCAAATGAATTTCGAGGAATGCGAACGTTTAGCTCATTAGAGAAAGATTTCTTTAGCGTATTTGTGGCAACTTCGTTGGTGCCGGCCGCTACAATAATACTTTCTCCCTCTTTTAGCTTTACTTCAAAATAGCCTGGAACAAGAAGGTCCTCACATGCTTCATATCCCCGATTGATCTCTTCAATATACTCAAAGTTTTTGTACCAGTCTGGCACATGAATATAATCACATTTTTTTGATATTTGTAGAAAAAGATGGGTGTATCCATTGTATAACTTCATCTTAATTCCATTTTCAATGGGCTCATACCTTGTGTCTGCATCCATGTTGCATTTCGACAATGAATGAATGTTTCTGAAAGCAAGATATGGCTTTAATCTTAGTATTGTATCTTGTGCCCCCTGAACCAGAGTGTATCGTATTAATACCTGATTGGATTTTGAAGAAAAGACAAACTCTTTTGTCAGAACTACATCTCCAACCCGATATTCCACTTTAGGGATGGGCTCAATATCAAAACGGTGAACATATTTATTTCCCTTTGGAGAATAATGACCTCCCTTGTATCTATGTATTCCAAAATTAAAATCGCTATCGTGCTGAATAATCGTTTCATCAATGGCCGATAATAATACGTGATGTTGCCCATCTAAAGTAGGCTGTTCAACGATTAATAAACCATCGTATTTGCGAGTATTGCACCCAATTATATTCTGACATGCAAATGCTCCTGCCCGATTTGTTCGTACGATTTCACGATTTAAAACAAATTCTAAATTTACTACTTGCTGTTTTTCAAATTTAATATATGACATATCGTTTTGGAATTTTCACAAAGATAAGGTAATTTTTTTAAAAAATAATCCTCATTCTTGCATGGAATTATATTAATTTAACGAATACTTAATGTTTCATTTGTTTATTTCTAGAAAATATCGATAAAGTCATACCAATTTCGTATTTTTGTCGTTACGTAAGCAAAAAATTGAATTCAGTATGCTAGCTATAAAGACAAAACTAAGTTATCTTTTTTTCCCCCTTTTCCTATTGCTCTTATTTTCATGTAAAAAAGAGGATAATTTAATGACGGATGATTCTGCAAAAGTTAATTTTTCAACCGAGTTAATCACTTTTGATACTGTTTTTACTACGGTTACTACTTCCACTCAGCGACTTACCGTGTACAATCCTTACAACAAAAAAATTATTATTAGCTCTATTCGTTTGGCTGGCAACAACTCTTACTTTAGTTTAAATGTGAATGGAGAACCCTCTAATTCGGTTCGCAATGTGGAGATAGATGCTAAAGACAGCCTCTTTATTTTTGTGAAAGCCAATATTAACATCAACAATCAAAACAATCCGATTTTGATAAAAGACTCCATTTTGTTTGAATTAAATGGCAATCAACAAGATGTGGATGTAGTTGCATGTGGTCAAGATGCTCATTTTATTGTTGCCGATCACCGAGTTGCAGGATTGCCACCCTATAAAATTGTTGCAGCAGAAGGTCAGCATATAACTTGGCAAAACGATAAACCGTATGTGATTTATGGATATGCTGTAGTAGACTCTACTGCATCGTTAACCATCGAAAATGGATGTAAAATTTATATGCACAAAAATTCGGGAGTTTGGGTTTATAAAGGTGGAAGTCTAAAAGTGCAAGGGATAAAAGACAATCCTGTTGTTTTCCAGGGAGATAGACGAGAAACATGGTATGCCAATGTGGCTGGTCAATGGGATAGAATATGGCTAAATGAAGGATCTGTAGATAATGAAATTAACTATGCTGTAATCAAAAATGGATTTATAGGCATTCAAGCCGAAACGTTAGATCAGTCGATGGGAAATAAATTGGTACTTACCAATACGATTATTGAAAACATGTCTGGAGCCGGTATTTTGGCAAAAAGATATTCTATTCAAGCTTCCAATAATCTTGTGTATAACTGCGGACAGTATTTGGTAGCTTTAACTGGTGGGGGCAGTTATTCGTTTATCCATAATACCCTATCCAATCAATGGACGGGGGATACAAGGTCTTCTACATCGCTATTTATTAGCAATTATTTAGTTACCTCTACTGCTATTGAGGTAAGCAATCTTCAAGTATTGTTTGCAAATTCCATCATTTATGGAAATCTCTCCGAGGAAGTACAACTAGATAAAAATGAAGCAGCAAACTTTGATGTTTTATTCGACCATTGTTTGATGAAAACAAGTTTAAATAACGCATCTGTATCTAACTGTCTTCGAAATGTGGATCCTCTTTTTAAGTCCATAGAAGATAATAATTACC
Organism: uncultured Lentimicrobiaceae bacterium; assembly: GCA_964653595.1. Lineage (GTDB taxonomy): Bacteria > Bacteroidota > Bacteroidia > Bacteroidales > WCHB1-69 > JBAXTE01. Next base: position 58,820 of record CAZZHH010000011.1, on the reverse strand, counting down.
GAATATTAGCGACTTCTCCTGCTAAAAATAGTGGCAATCCAGCTTATTTGAGTACCTATCCTCTCGATATTTTTGAATTTTCACGAGATGGAATGCCTGATTTGGGAGCAATAGAGTACAACAGTGCCGATTTGGGAAGAAAAAAAGGTAAATTTCAAAGATGATAAAATAAATCAATAATATTTAAGTGCGTTTGAATGGAAGATGTAAAAACAAGATTGCTATTTTCTTCACTTTTTAAAGGAATTTCTCCTTCAGAAATTGAAACATTAATCGCTCATGTAGATTACCAAAAAAGAAGACATTCAAAAGGAGAGTTGATAGCCCAAAGAGGAGACGACTATCATACGTTGATGATTGTTCTTACGGGTGCCGTGAATGCAGAGATGATTGACCCATCTGGTAAAGTGGTAAAAATTGAAGAGTTAAAATCGGGAATGCCTCTGGCTACTGCATTGATATTTAGTAATAAACCTAAACTTCCGGTGAATATTACAGCAATTACAGATACCGATATTTTGTATTTGCCAAAAGAATCTCTCATACTGATGATGCATAAAAATAATGCGTTAATGGTGAATTTTTTGCAAATGGTTTCCAATAGAGCGACTTTTTTAACTGAAAGAATATGGTTTATCTCCTTTAAAACCATTAAAGAAAAATTGTGTTTTTATATATTAGAAAATTTAAATCAACAAACCATGCGGTCTAAAATGGATCTCACGCAGCAACAAATAGCTGACTATTTTGGGGTTACTCGCCCTGCTTTAGCTCGGTCATTAGCTCAATTGGAGCAAGAAGGTGTGGTGAGAATTGAGAATAAAGAGTTTGTTGTCCTTGATTTTCAGAAACTAAAAATTGGAGTATCTCACTAATTATTTTTTGCATTTTACTAAAAATACATTAAATTTGTAGATTAATTTTAAATCATGATAGTAGATCTGTTTTATGCTTGTGCTCACGATGGATTTTCGCTTCCGCAAAGAGAAAATTTACTTAAAATAATTGCCTATATTGGCGATACTCCTTCTGAATTAACATTTACTCCTTGTTGTGGGCAACATGCTTATTTGTCTGGATATCCGAAGCTCGCAAAAAATTATGCGGAGAAGTTTATACGTACATATCCATTTAATCGCCCATTGATTACTACTTCTACTGCCTGTTTAGGTTTTATGAAAAGATATTTTGAAGAGTTTTTCTTTAACACTTCTTTACATAACGAGTTGAAAGGATTTCAATCTCAAACATTTGATCTTACTCAATATTTGGTAAACGTAAAAAAAATTACCAATCTAGGAGCTAAGTTTGAAGGGGTTGTTGCTTATTACCATTCATGTGCCGCTGCTGAAAAATGTGATATTTCGAATGAACCACAATTACTTTTAAAGGAAGTGGAAAGTTTAACCTTGACTCCTTTCGAAAATAAAAGTTGTTGTGGTGGCGGATCTCGATTTCCCGAATCATATCCAGAGTACGCCGAAAAATTAGCATTATTTCAATTGCAACAGATCATAGATTCTGGCGCTGAATATATAACTTCTACGGATGCTACCTGTTTGAAGCATTTTGATTCCATTATTCAAAAACATAAATTCTCTGTTAAAACTATTCATATCGTGGATATTTTAGCTTCAGGATGTTAATATTATGAAATTTCGCGTCCTATTTTTCGTATTACTTTCTTTGTTGAGTTTTATTCTATTGAATTCATGTGTAGAGAATAAAGATGTTGATTTGAATTCTGTTGAGAAGAATTTTGAAATGGGGAATGTAGATAAAGCTCACACCGAACTTCAGAAATTGATAGCACAAGACAGTATGCAAGCAATGAACTTTTATACTCAAGGAAATATCCTTTCAGAAGAAGGAGATCACAAAGGAGCAATCGCTGCCTTTGATAAATGTATAAAATTAAATGACAACTACTCCTCTGCATACAATAATAGAGGGTTTAGTTACCTTGCGTTAGGTATTATACGCCAGGCAATAGCCGATTTTGACAAATCTATCTCATTGGTCCCAGGTTTTGCAGAAGCATACAATAATAGAGGCATCGCATATAAGCAAACGGAGGCATATTCAAAAGCAATGTTAGATTTTCAAACTGCTTATACCATAAACCCAACTTATGTAGATCCATTTTATAATAAGGCAAATACACTTTTGCTTTTAAAAAAATACAAAGAGTCTATTCAATTTTTTGATAAAGCAATCGCTTTAGCCCCACAATTTGCCGAAGCTTATCACGGTAAAGGGGTTGCCTTTTTTCAATTAGGGGAGTTTGAACAAACCATCTTGATGGAGTCAAAAGCAATTGTGTTAAATTCTAATTACGGAAGAGCTTGGTATAGCCGAGGAGTTGCCTATTTAAAGATTAATCAAAGAGAAAATGCGTGTAATGATTTGAGAACTGCATTAAATTTAGGAATTGAGGATGCTAAACTACTCATAGATGACAATTGTTTAAAATGAAAGGGTGTTATTTAATTTTTGAAATTTCTAAATTTAAAACTATTTTTTTCGTAATGAAATCATTTATTCCTTTTTATCCGTTTTATAATTAAAAACATATGTTAATTTTAGATTATTAAAAAATAGGAAGACGCCAATAAGATATATTATTTTGTCTTTTTGAAACAAAATCGATACATGATAAGTATAAGTGCAATGACAAAACAGTTGAATGATATAATATATATGAAAATAATGAGATTCATTAAGTTGATTTTTATTGCCCAATTTTTGTTTTTTTCTCAACATCTATTTTCTCAAACTGTTGAGGATTACTGCTTTTCTATTTATGATGCTGGTGTGGTTTGTTCTGATTCCTCTTATGTATTTATTCCAAATCATTTAATTTTAGAGACAGGATTGGGAAACATCGATTTAGATGGTAAAATTGTTTTGCAAGGAAATGTGATTAATAATTCCAACGGATTTTTGTTCAACAACATTGAGTCTGTTCCCAATGGCGATTTATTTATTTCTAATTTGAGCTATACTCAATCGATAAGAGGGAGTAATTCGTCCAATTTTGAAAATATTATTTTTGTTGGAACGGAAAAAAATATAGATGTTACCGATTGCTCAATTAAAGGGATTATGACCTTGAATGCAAGATTGAACTTAAATGAGAATAACTTAATCATTGATAACAGGGATCCTAATAGTATCAATTATCTATCTGGCCATATACACAGTGAATCTTATCCACCAGCATATGGAACCATTCAATGGAATATTGGCGATGCGATTGGTAATTATGTTATTCCTTTTGGTTCAGGTGCCAACAATACGAATGATGTTAGTGTAACTTACTCATCTCTATCTCCAGGAAGTGGTTATGGCTTTGTGAAATTTGCAACCTACCACACACCCGACTATACAAATTATCCTTTGCCTCTCAGTGTTATCAACCTAGAGCCTCACAACGACATGAATGTAGTGGATCGTTTTTGGATTGTTGATCCTAATTATACTACTAAACCCGAAATTCAACTTGGATTTAAATATACCTCTATGGATATTGATAATCCAAATAGAATCAAAGCACCTACCTTAAAAGCAATTCGATATAATTCTAACAGTTTGACCTGGAATGATTGGACTCCATCATCAACTGCTAATGAGGAGCAAAAACTGGTCGTTACTGGATCGGTTCCAAAACAGTATTTTTTCTCGAATTGGACATTAGCTAGCGAAGAAGCTGGAGGAGATATTTGGATACCTAATGCATTTACTCCTGATAGAGACGAATCTTATACAAATGAATCTTTTGGTCCGGTAATTACTTTCCCATACGAAAAGTATGAATTTTATATCTATAATCGTTGGGGCGAATTACTCTTTCAATCGGAAAACATCAACAACAGATGGGATGGAACATACATGAATAGTGTAATTCAAAGTGGTGTGTGTACATGGTTGATAGTGATAACCAAAAGTAGTGGAAAAAAATATAAATATACTGGTACTGTAAATGTAATTTTATAAAACATAATTCAATGAAATTAATAATCAAACAACAGTTGAAACATAAATTTTTCTTTCTCGTTTTTATGTTTATCCTGGTTTCTGGATACGCACAAAACGGAAAAGGAGTGTTTATCGGCAATTTGGCAAGTCAAATGCCTCCTCATATGAGTGCTGCATTGGAAGTTTATGCTAACGATAAAGGTTTTTTAATTCCTCGTATGGACTCCATTCAACGATTAGCAATAACTCCAGCTGCTTCCGACAATAGAGCAAGTGGATTAATGGTATATGATACGGACAATAAATGTGTATATGTCTGGAGAAAAGGCATCGCTGTAAACCCCACTGAATGTTGGTTTTCGCTATGTAATGGAGGTATTGCTGGCCCTCAAGGTCCACAAGGGGATACTGGTGTCGCAGGCCCAATTGGCCCTACTGGTTTAGATGGCGCTCCTGGGACTGGTTTGTTGTACGAATGGCACAACGACTCTTTATGTGTTCGCGTAGATACTTTGAATTCTCCTTTTACTTGTTATTGGCTAGGTTATAGTTTTGAGTGGTCGGTTACTGGGGATAGTTTGATAATGATGAATGGAACAGATACTATTATTGGCAACTTACGTGGCCCCGAAGGTCCTCAAGGACCAATTGGTGTTGCAGGTCCCCAAGGTCCAGGACTTATTTACGAATGGCATGCCGACTCATTATGTGTTCGCGTCGATACTTTAGATTCCCCATTTACCTGTTATTGGTTGGGTTACAACTTTGAATGGTCTATTACGGGAGATAGTTTGATTTTGATAAATGGACAAGATACCATTGTAAATAATTTACGAGGCCCTGAAGGTCCTCAAGGACCAATTGGTGTTGCAGGTCCCCAAGGTCCAGGACTTATTTACGAATGGCATGCCGACTCTTTGTGTGTTCGTGTAGATACGATAGGTTCCCCTTTTACTTGCTATTGGTTGGGTTACAACTTTGAGTGGTCGGTTACTGGGGATAGTTTGATTTTGATAAATGGACAAGATACCATTATTAATAATTTACGCGGCCCTGAGGGTCCAGTGGGTATTCAAGGTCCAATAGGAAATAGTATAGAGTATTATTGGAATGCAACCGAACTTTGTGTTAGAGTAGCAGGAGATCCAACTTATACTTGTGTCAATTTGGTTGGACCTACCGGTCCTCAAGGATTGCCCGGTGTGAATGGCTCTAATGGGGTAGATGGACCTCAAGGTCCTCAAGGCCCTATTGGTCCAACTGGCGCCGATGGTCCTCAAGGTCCTCAGGGTGCCGATGGTCCTCAAGGGGTAGATGGCCCCCAAGGTCCTTCAGGTAACGACGGAAATAGCATAGAGTATTATTGGAATGCAACCGAGCTTTGTGTTAGGGTAGTAGGAGATTTAACTTATACATGTGTTAACTTAGCTGGTCCTTCTGGTCCACAAGGATTGCCCGGTGTGAATGGCTCTAATGGGGTAGATGGACCTCAAGGTCCTCAAGGTCCTCAAGGTCCTGCTGGTCCCGCTGGTCCTCAAGGCCCTCAAGGAAATGAAGGCCCTCAAGGAGATGTAGGTCCTGTGGGTTGCAATAACGCAAACTTCTTAATTAAAAATGATGGAACCGTTGCAATATGTTCCGAAATTTATGAAGATGATTTCCAAAAAGTAGGTATCGGAACCAATGCACCAAATGCAAAATTGGACGTAAATGGAGATGTCGCTTTAAGGGCAAAAACATTAGCTCAGTTAACTGCAGATGTTAATAATTTCTTTGTAGACGATAAGTCTTTTATTCGCTTATCGAGTGATGCACTACGAAATATCTCTGGACTAACCAATGGTAGTGATGGAAAAATATTAATTATTACCAACGTTGGTGTCAATAATGTTAATTTACAACATCAAAACATGTCGAGCCTTGTTCCAAATCAATTCATGTTTAGTACTGCTGCGGACATTTTATTACCACCAAATCATTCGATAACTTTGATTTATGATGCTGTATCTACTTGTTGGAGAGATATTTCATTTAGATAATATTTTATTTTATCCTTTTTCAAAAAAGTTCATTGGTTTATCTGATGAACTTTTTTTATGCTTTTTAGTCGCCTATTCCATTGATATAATATTCTATATTCAAATTATAGTGATTGAAAATCAAGGATGTTATTTCTATATTTTAATTGGAAAGCATTCCCGTATTAAATAAAAATTATATATTTGCAACGATTAGGTTGTTGGTATTGTCTTTACTATTAGTTAAATTGAGTTATGAGACAATGGTTTAGGTTTTTTTTTACAATCAACGCAGTTTTTCTCTTTGCTAATGCATTGGGTCAAATCAGTTTGTCGCATACTGTAACTCAAAATTATGTTTGTAATGGAGTTGGTTGTAATTATTCAGGACCATCTATCTTGATAAATGAAGTGATGCTATGTCCTTCTCAATTTGATGGGTCGATTTATGGCGATGGGCCTGGTTTCACTCCTAACACAAATTCTGGGGAGTGGATAGAATTGTACAATCCGGATTACTGTTATCCAAAAGATATCTCTGGTTTTTTGTTAGGAAACAATGCTCCCGAATCTGGGATAAATTATGGAGGTGGATTTGTTATTCCTCCTAATACCATAATCCCAAGTAGAGGTTTTTGTGTTATCAGAGGGGTTAATGCTACGCCCGTTTCATCTGAATTTTTGGTGCAAAACGGTGGAAATACCATTGAAATTGTTGTCAACAATACCAACTCATGCATTGGTGGCGGATATCGGCTTTGGTTCCCGAATAGTGGTGGGTGGTTTGCTTTCTACGATAAATTGGGCAACCCACAGGATGCAATTTCGTGGGCATCCGTTTCTAATTCATGTAGTAGCTGTGCCCCTTGTATTCCTCCATCAAGCTCTTTTACTGGTGTTTTGCCAGCCTACGATGTAATTCCAAGTTCAAAAAAGAGTTATATTTCAACGAATACACCTACGCTGGGTCTAACTTTTCGTAGGGTGCCAGATGGAGGTGCGTGGCAAAGTTCCGTTCCTGCTTCACCTACCCAAGGGACCTGTAATAGCATTTGTGTACCTATGCCTACAATTACTTGCAATGGTACCGCTACGGTTGTTGCTTCGGGGGGGACACCTCCATACTCTTATTTATGGAGTGGAGGTAGTAGCCCAATTAACCAGTTGGATTCTGGACTTTGTAGTGGAACGTATACGGTTACGGTTACTGATCTTATGGGGGTTTCTGCAACTACTTCCGTATTTGTCCCAAATTGGGTTCCTAACTCATCTTTTACCATAAATCCAGATACCTTTTGTGCTAACAACAGTGCTATTGTAAATTATACTGGAGACGCAAGCAGCTTAAGCAGTTTTGAATGGACTACAACAGATGCTACTTTAAATTCAGGAATTGGAATTGGGCCTCATTCAGTTTCTTCATCTGTGTCTGGTTTACATCCATTGTCGCTTGTAGTTTCTCAAAATGGATGTCAGTCGTTGCCAACCGTTCATTCCTTTTATCTTTATACTATTGGGGCATCGATATCTCTCATAAATATTCCCATTTGTTATCAAACTTCAACGGGCGCACTCACTGCAAGTGGAGAAAATGGAGTAGAACCATATTCGTATCAGTGGAACAATGGGATTACTATGGATAATAATAATAATCTAAGTGCTGGAATTTATTCTGTTACCGTTACCGATTTTTTAGGTTGCACTGCTTCAAATACCTATTCCATGCAGGATCAAGCTCCAATTATAACAAATGTGGATGTTGTCTCTGAAAGTTGTAAAAATGCTTGTAATGGAATAGCTACTTTGATAACATCAGGATTAACACCGCCTTATACCTTTCAATGGTTGCAAAATTCCTCCATCTCTTCTGTTGCAAGTGAGTATTGTGGCGGGGATTATCATGTAATGGTAACCGATTCAAATAATTGCTCGCAAACAGCTCAATTTTCGATAACCACTGCTTATGATGTCACTTCTTTGGCATCCTCCAATCCTAGCGTTGGAATAGCTCCATTGGATGTGTCATTTTATTACATTGGCATCGGAGCTACCACCTTTTTTTGGGATTTTGGAGATGGTTCAAACTCTACGTTTATAAATCCAGTTCATACATATACTAATCAGGGAGTGTATGCCGTAACTTTGATTGTGAGCACTGGAGCTCCTAGTTTTTGTACAGATTCAACTACCATCAAGGTGGAAGTTCTACCACCATCGAATGTGGAAATACCAAATGTGTTTACTCCAAATGGGGATAGTTTTAACGACTCTTTTTTTGCTGTATCTGTTGGAATTGCCCTTGAGTCGATGAAAATTTATAACCGTTGGGGTAGAGAAGTATTTGTGTCGAATAGCATCTCAGAACCTTGGTACGGAATTGACAAGGATGGATTAGAACTCTCCGAAGGAGTGTATTATTATGTTTATGTTGCTAAAGGCTACGACAATAAAGAATATAACCTACATGGATCTGTTTCATTACTAAGATAATTTGTATTTTTGTAAAAAAAACAGATGAATATTAAGAGAATATATTTAGTTAGACATGGCGAAACTCGGTTTAATGTAGAAGGGATCGTTCAGGGCAGAAGAATCGATTCGGAGTTAAATGAAACTGGCATCATACAGCGAGACTTGTTGGCTCATAAATTTTTAAAAATTCCCATCGATCACATCTATTTGTCTACGTTAAAAAGAACGTATCAAACGATGAAACCTATAATAGATAAGGGAGTTGGCTATTCTTTTATTGCCGATTTAGATGAGTTAAATTTTGGAGAGACAGAGGGATTGCCAATATTTGATTCTAAAGGGGATTCTATTTTAAGAGAGATAATCGAAAAATGGCGGTCTGGCGATTATCATTCCAAATTTCCAGGTGGTGAATCCCCATTTGAAGCACTCACAAGAGTAGAAAGAGGATTTGAAAAAATTATCCACACTCAAAATCAAAATACCATCGTAGTCTGCCTGCATCAACGTATTCTTCGAATTGTAATGTGTCACATTCTTCAAGCTCCTCTCTCCGAAATGGACCAATATCCTCATCATAATACTGGGGTTACATCTATTGATTACGATTGTGATCGCAAAATTTATTCTGTAGTAGAACTAAACAACATTGGTCATTTAAGTTTAGAGAAACAGATATGAAATTACGACGAAAAAGAAAAGTTACTGCTCTCATATTTGTTTTTGTATTACTATTGTTTGGTTTTGGGTTTTATTGGTTTACCAATTGGCAGAACGGTATTAATTTTTTTTCTCGAAAGGCTAAAGAAAATGGAGTTAGTACACAAATGTATCCCATTTGGGGGTTAGATATCTCTCATCACAATGGAAAAGTGGACTGGTCGAAAGTAATTGTTACAAAGCCAAATTTTATTTTCATCAAAGCCACCGAAGGTGTTACCATATCGGATAAAGAGTATGATTCGAATTGGGTTTTTTTAAAAAAACATCAAATTGTGAGGGGTGCCTACCATTTCTTTAGCTATAAATCTGCTGGTAGTCTTCAAGCTAAGTATTTCATTTCTAAAGTTAAATTGTCAAAAGGGGATTTGCCACCGGTATTAGATGTGGAGTTTAAACAAAAGATGCCGAATGTAAAAAAGGTGACCAAAGAAATATTAAGTTGGATTAAGGTAGTGGAGGAGCATTATCGCGTAAAACCAATTATTTACTGCCCATGGCGTTTTTATAAGAAATATTTAAAAGGTAAAATTAGCCTGGAATATCCTCTTTGGATATGTGATTATAGGGCTGTTCCAGATACATCTACAAAATGGGTTTTTTGGCAACATACCGATTCCTTTGTTATCCCTGGAATTGATTTCACATTTGATAGAAATGTATATCGATATGACAGTGTTGCATTTAAAAAGCTACTAATAAAGTAATGTGTTCATTCATAAGTATTTACATGGTAGATAAAGTAACTAAAATCTAATTATATGGCAAAAATTTATAAAAATTCAGATCATCAGGAGGTGTTACCTTCTCCAAAAGCAATTAAATGTTTTAGTGAGTTGGGGCTTGAAATAATTCATCTTACACTTCAAAAAGGAGAGTCAATTCCGATACATAAAAACCCCTTCGATGTGCTTTTTATCGTAAAATCTGGTGCAGGTAAACTTGAAGTAGAACAAGATGTTTTCGAATTGTCCGAAAATGAACTTGCATTTGTACCTCAAATTGAAAATCGTTCATGGTCAAATCCCCATGACAAGGTTCTTGAGCTTTTCGTAATAAAAATGATGTCGTAAAAATTTATCAAAAAAGGCATTAAACCTTTTTTAATGCCTTTTAATTGTTATTTACTTTGCTTGATAAAAGCACATCTTTGGGGAGATGATTTTTTCCTCTTTTTTTAAATCTTTAATGGCTTTGTCAATCTCTTTTTTGTCAATACCCATTAACTCTGCAATTTCTCCTGATTTCAAAGGCTTATTTGAGGATTTTAAAGTCTTTAATACGTTTTCTTTTGTGTCCATATGGTTTTAATTTAGTTTATATTTTATTAAACTCATTTTTTTGGACTTTGTTTAATCGTTTTTTTGTTTTTTATGTCGCAAATTGAAATGGATCACGTAATTATTCCAATTTTTGCAATAAAATTATACAAAGACATTTTATTTCAATATTTGCTTGTTTGTTTTCCCATCCTATTTAAACAAAGATAGATGCACTAGTTGCGTTTTAAACCATTATTATCTTAGTTTTTTTGTATATTTGTTGCATTGAAATTGGATATAATGAGCAATAATAATATCGTTACCTTGTTTGTTTTTGTTTGGAATTTTATTTCCATTTTTTTTCAAATAATTGCATTTATATTCGCCTCAGAAATAATGGTGTATGTAGATTCTTTTGTGAATGATATCCCATCTGCAAATTATTTGATTTTATCTGCTTTTAAATGTGTGTTGGTTTTACTTATAGTTCTCAATATTGTTTCCATTTTTCTATCTAAAAACAAAACGATTGAGAAACACTTTTTGTGGTTTATAGGTATCACGTATAGTACAGTCATTTTATTTTCGGTCTTGATTGCTTTGTTTATTTCAAATGTAATTTGGAATTATTACTTTTGTTGAAAGAATGGGTAATATTTGTTTTCAGATAATGAGTTGATAATCGTTTACGTTATATTTTAAAAAATTGAATATGAAAAATTTTAAGTTTGGGGTATTATTAATTTTATTCTTTGTGTCTGTATTGGCGGTTAAAGGCCAGGTGAATAAAGCTCCTGCAAATCCCAACCCTATCGAGTATCAGCAGCCAGATGGCACCATGTTGCTTTTTTCCCTAAAGGGCGACGAGTATATACATTGGGGTGAAACGATAGATGGCTATACTTTGCTTTCTAATAAAAAGGGAGGATACGTATACGCTAAGTTAAATTCTAATGGGGATCTTGTGAAAACATGTAAGATGGCACATCAAGAGAATAAAAGGACAAAAAAAGAGGTTCGATTTCTAAAGAATATTCCTAAAGGGTTGAGGTATAGCGATTCTCAAATTGAAAAAATGAGAAAAAAAACAATGAAATAAGGTAGTTTGAAAAGTTTTTTTAATCGCTCCTGTTTTTCTTAATTGATTATTATAACTACTAGTATGTTTCTGCCATTTTTAGTGCGTTGTAGGCATTTACAATTTTGCCAGAAATAGATAACTTGCCAAAATCAATTTTAAGTTTTTTTAGTCCATAGGGGTTAGGAAGTAACACTTGTTTGTTTGCAAAACTCACCCCTGATTTCATCAAAATTTCTTTTACTTGTTTTGAGCTAAGATTTGGGTAATAGGACCATAACAATGCTGCAACGCCAGAAACGACTGGACATGCAAAGCTAGTTCCACTTCCAATCTCATAGGTGTTTTCGGGGTTTGTAGAGTAAATATCTTCTCCAGGTGCAAAAATATCTACACTATTTATTCCATAATTAGAAAAATCTGCTGGTATTTTTTTGTTTTTATAAATTGTTGAGGCACCTACTACAATAAAGGATTTGGTTGCTACACTCGTTTGGGGCAGAGAAGGAAATTTGATTATGGTGTCATTACTTGTAGCATCATTGCCAGCAGCATGAACTAGCAAAACATTATGTGCAGCTGCATATTCGATTGCTTCAACCACTTCTTTTTTGTTGGGCGAATAATCTTTGCCAAAACTCATGTTGATGATTTTTGCACCATTATCGGTTGCATATCTTATTGCTAGAGCAACATCTTTGTCTCGCTCATCGCCATCGGGGACCACTACCAACGACATAATTTTCACATTATCTGCTATGCCATTTATCCCTATGTTATTATCTCTTTTGGCTGCAATTATCCCTGCTATAAAAGTACCATGCGAAGGTCTATTCCCTTTAACATCCTTATTTCCGTAGTGGATGTCGCTAAAATTCAATGGATTGTCGCCAACTTCCAAACGGCCTTCATATCCGAGATTGTAGTGGTATTTATAAAGACCTTCAAAGTGGTTATAGGATGTATTTATCTCCTCAGAAGTTACTCCTTGTCTCATCAATGTCAACAAATAGTCTCTGGAATATTGGATTGCACTTCCTGATTCGGCTTTTAAGGCTTTTACGTCTTTTAATGTGATCGTATCTTTCTTCAAATGTAACTTAATATCTGAGGTTGAAATATCCCAATCATCTTTAATTTTTACAAAAAAATTGTACATCGTTTCTGCATTCAAGCTCTCCTTTGTGTACTTTTCTTTTATTTTCAAAAAGTAGTTGTATTCTATACTATCCGACTTAGATAATCGATCTAACTTTTGGTTTTCAAATTTTTGCTTTAACCGCTTATATTCTCTAGTAATTTCTAAATTATCATAAATTAAACTCCCTTTGGGTCCAACTCCTAAAAAACTCCATCCATGTATGTCGTCGATAAACCCATTTTTGTCATCATCGATGCCATTATCTGGTATTTCATTGGGATTATTCCAAATAACTTCTTTCAGATCTTCGTGATAAATATCTACTCCTCCGTCAATTACTGCCACTATAATTGGAGTTGATTTTTTGTGGGATAATAGATCAGAATATGCCAGATCGGTAGAAACTCCATTTTTTTTGTCTTTTTTCAAATCTGCATTATGCCAATTGTTATATTTAATTACCTTTTTGTTATCTAAGGATTGACCTTTGCTAGAAAAAGTTAAAAGGCATATAATTAGTATGATTGTCAGATGTTTAAAGGATAATTTATTCATTATTGAGTTTTTTGGAACGCAATTTACGGATTTTTTCGAAAATAAAGAACAATATTCCTCATAGATTGTGTGTTTTCAGCGATTAATTGTTCTTTCATTATCGGTATTGACTGAAAAATTTCTAACGTTTGTTGCTTTTTTAAAAAAATCATTATAAGTTATACTTGGTGCCGAATACTAAATAATAGGTTTAATCCTATTGAGATGCTCCGACCATCTAAGGCCATCCATAGTGTTTATCCATGTTGTGAATTTCCATTACTGATGGCCCCGAATCAGGTGCTTTAAGTTGCGAATCTCTGACTCAGAAGGCGCCGAACAGGTCACGTTCAGATTGCGAAGCCATGGCGCCGAAGGCGTAGAATAGTCCCAATGAAGTTGCAAAGCCCCAGCGCCGAAGGCGTCGAACAAAGTGGTCAAACTTCCGAATCCCAGGGCACCGAAGGTGCAGAAAAGTCTGGATAAGATGCCCAGACACGGCCCCGAAGGGGTCGAACATGGTTGTACGACTTGCGAAGCCACGGCCCCGAAGGGGTCGAAGCCTATTAACCTCACGCGGAGCGTGGGGTTAATAGGCCAACAACCAACTCGATTTTGGCGAAAAAATTGCTGCGAAACAAAGCGGTTTTTATGCCAAAATCGCTACTAGAAGACCCATGTTCTTACCCTGCTTTTTCGGTACAGATGCTTCTCCACCATTAGGGTGGCTCTGTAAGACAAAGCTGTTGGAGGCTAGTCTTCTTCGGATTAGGTAAATATTTTATAGTACAAAAAAAAGCGACCGTATTTGGTCGCTTACATTCATCTAACAAAGGGAATATAGGGATTATTGTTTGATGATGATTTTGAAGGTGGAAGAGGTGCTTCCATTTAGAATGTTAACGAAATAAAATCCATCTGATAAGCCAGAAATATTGATGGTGTGATTAGTTGAGGTTAATGGATTTTTGTAAACTTCTTGCCCAAATGTATTTAATACCCTTAAAGTGGCATTTGGTTCAAGGTTGTTTTTAAGCTGTACATTAAATACACCTTTTGATGGATTTGGATATATTGAAATATCATTTGAAGATGTATGCTCACTTACCCCTTGAAGAATACTCATGCTGACATCATCGATAATTACTAGCCATTGTAATGGCTCACTATAGGTGTGAAAACCAACATAATATTTCCCCGTTGTTGATGGTGTAATAACTTGCGATATTTGAGTGTAATTTGGTATTCTTAATGTCTCATTGCGATAAATTACCGTGCTTAAACTATCTGTAATGGGGGCATTCCCAAACATTACTTCAAATTTTTCGAATGTAGTGTCTTGTGTTTGGCTATCTACATAGAATGGCGATTTCAACCAGAAACTAAATTGATAGGTCGTTCCACTTTGAAGCATCATCGGAGGAGTTAGCAACCAGTCGTTTTGAGGGTTGAGGTAGGTAAATGCAGTGTGCATTCCTAGGTTTCCAGAATGTGCATTTTGTGGACTGCTAGGCGAGTTGGCTATTACATCCCAACATGCCCATGCATCGTTGTTGTTGATAACTCTCCATCCCAAAGGATAGTTAAACCCTGCTCCTGGAGTTACACTTTCAAAACCTTCGTTCCATGGGTAAACAGTGATAGTTGGGTCATCCATTACCTTGAATTCCCAAATAGGACAAGTTGTTGCATCTCCAAAATTGTTATAAGGTACTACTTTCCAAAAATAGTTGGTAGAATAATCTAGCTCATTCGAAATAGCGTATTGAAGCACATTCCCTAAATCAACTCCGTTTACCATGTTTGTTGGAGGATTATTGGTGCCTACGTATAATTTATATCCAGTTGGGTTTCCGCCCGTAGCAGTCCATTTCAGTGTAACCAGTTGTTCAATATTGATGGTGTCGTTTGCAGGAAAAACAACAGCTGCTGCAGAAGGAGGTTGATTAATAATTCCTTGCCATTCAATGTCATCTACCCATATGCTTTGCATTTGCCTGTTTTGGCCATGTTTAAATGCGATGTATGGTTTTAAATTGGAAGGATTAAAAGTTAATGAAAATAACTCCATGGAGTCTGCTAATGTAAATGATTGTACTGTCTCAAAAGAGGTAGCATCATATGGATCGTCCATTAATCCAACAATTAATTCAACTGTATTTATGTTGCCCCAGGTTTTACTAGCCCAAAACTTAAATGTGTTTGTTGCAAAGTTTGTGGTACCTGGAGTGAGCATTATTAAGGACGAAATTGAATCGGAGTTGTTGTACATTTTAACCACATTTGGCGCTGAATGTGCATCTATACTCGACGATTTTACTGCTATGTCATTTAATGATTGATATGGATCAGCACTTCGAAGTTTACTCCAGCTTAATGGTAGCTGACCTATCGAAACTGCATCAAATGTTTCGTAAAATGAGTTTACAGATTCTTTTACTTCACCCGATAATTGAACCGTATTTGCACCTGTCCCATTACTGTTAAAGGTGAGTGGTTGATTAAAAATACCAACATTTGTTCCATCAAAAACGATGGTTGCAGTATCGGATGTGCCAGGAAGTATTGTTCCAGAGTATGTACAAGTATAGGGAGCGGAAACGGTTGCTCCCGTTACTACTAAATTGGTTGTTCCGTTGTTTCGGATGGCCACGCGTGTTTTGGTATGCGCATTTTTGTATATCGGAGTGTAAGTATAAGTTGTGTTGCTTAATTCCATTATTGCACCTGATGGGATAGGCTCAATTACGATATCATCGATATAGGTAGGGGAAGAAGCAAGAGCCGATTTCACATATCTCCAGCGGATATAGGTGTTATTTCCCGCATACAATGATAAATCCTTGGTCACATTTATATAAGCATTTTGTGCAGATGCAGGAGATAGTATCTCTAAGGTTGTCCAAGTTATGCCACCATCGTTAGTCACTTCAAAGTAGGTAGTGTCTTTGCCAGATGTCTTTGCTAACTGTCCATTGAGCCACCAAAAGGAGATTCTCTGATTGGTTGGTAAGAATATGCGTGGCGACATAAGGGTAGATGATACAGAAACTACCGAGGAGGAGGGATCTGCTTTCATGCAATTATTTCCACTACGGGCATAATCCACACTTGATTTATGCCACAACATCTCATTTCCAGTGGTAGGATAACTCCAATCACTAATGCCATAATATCCATCCCAAATTACATCTTGACCTTCAAATCCCTGAGTGTAGGGCATCGTTGAAATAACATTTTGGGTGGTAAATTTCCAAACGATAGAAGATTCACTAAGGGTTGCATCTTTTGCAATTACTTTCCAAAAGTAATTAGTAGACGCGGCTAAAATATTGGATGGAGTGTAGCTATAGGTTCCCGCTGTTGAAATCGCTATGTTTGAAGCTACTAAAGCACTGCTGTTTGAAGATGCTACGGATGCTGAATCGGTGGAAAGATATACATCGTATGAAGTAGTATTTGTTCCTAATTCAAAAGTAGGTTGAATATTTAAATTTACTTTCTGTGCATTCACTGCTGGAATTGGGTTTGCTGGTGTTGCTGGTCCAGTAGAAGCATAATATAAACGAACATTTGGTAAACTAGAAGGATAAGGGTTTAAATAACCAGAACCAGTCGGAAAACTAGCGTCATTGCCAGCACCTTTATTGTTGTTTGTGACGGATGCTGTGGATGCAAAATTGGCATAATTTGCCGAATTCGACCTGTTTTCATAATGTATGATCAAATGATCGATGCCATTATAGGAAAATGGAGTTAATAAGGTAATTTCTGTCCATCCATTGTAATTGATTGCGCCATCATATACTAAGGTGTATCCGTTTGTGCTCGGATTTTCGTAACTGGCATCCCCAAAAATGGAAGCAGAGGTGTGTTTTAAGTATATTTTTTGGTTTACACTTGTTTTAGGCCCATTGATGCAGTTAAAGGCAATTTTTGTAATGGTTTTTGCTGGCCCTACTGCCGATTGTGGTTGGATCATGCTAAACCATCCATTGTTCCATACCGAATAAGTGGGATAAGAAGTGCTTATGGTTCCTGTACCTATCTCTACATAGCTTTGTGCTGTTATACTAAGAGCAAATATTGTACATGATAAAAGCCAAATGTGTTTTAATCGTTTCATGTCTATCCAAAATTTTTGTTTAAGGCTAAATGTTTTTTCTTATACAAAATTAGAGGATGTTGACTATTTATATAAATAAAGGTTGTTTGAGTTTCTGTATCTGTACAATATTTATATGCAATATGTTTATTGTCAAATGTTTATGAAATCATGGTCGATGAACACTAAAATAATAAAAATGTCCAATTCAGGTGAGAAATTCAATCTTAGAAAATGTTTTTTGGAAGAATTTTATGTGTTCTTTTTAAATTCGGAGGGAGTTAATCCGGTACTTCTTTTAAAGGCGTTGTTGAAAGAAGATTTTGAGTTAAACCCTACCATTTTTGCAACCCCTTCGATAGTGTATTTTTCCGAATCTTTAGATTTTAATATCTCTTTTGCCTCTTCAATTCGATAATTATTCACAAAATTGAAAAAATTCAGTTCAAAAGTTTCGTTGATTACTTGAGATATGTATCGCGTGTTTGTCTTTAAAGCATCGGCTATATCTTCAATGTTGAAATTTAATTTATGATACGGTTTTTGCTTCATGTATTCCATTAACTCAACTTTTATCTGATTTCGTAAATCAACAGAAAGCTTTGAGGTTGCATATTTTGAGACTTCGTCTTTAGAATCATCCAATTTGCTATCATTTTCATCAAATTCAGCGATGGTAAAGCTTTCAACTATCTGATCATCACTCTTTATCAAACTATATACATTGGGCTGAATTACTCCTTTTATCCCTATGTAAAGATTAATGACAATAAAACCCATGTTGAAGATTATTCGATTGTTGATGTCGGAACGAATCTCAAAAAATCGCGAGGCATAAAGGATTATAAAAAAGATAAAGAAACCTAGAAATAGATTAAATAACCATGCTAGGTTGATGTTTTCGGTGTATGCGAATAGTTGTTGGATCTTTTTCTTGTGTTGCTTGATAAGTCGTTGGAAAAGAAATAAGTATACTATTAATTGAATATTAATGATTGCAAAAACTCCAAATCTGAATATCCAGGTAATGTATTTAATGATCCATTCGTTTTCAGAATTTCCATATCCTCCACTTACAAACCAAACCTTTTCTTGATAGGGAACCCATAAATAGGGCAACATTGCAATTGCCATAACAATGGATGGTAAAAAATGTAACCACCCCGATGCCTTAAAACTACGGCATGGTGTTGTTAAACAGTCGGCATACATGTATAATAGAGGAATCAATGCCAAAGTTACTGGGATGGTCAAATAAAACGATATTGCAACCACTTGCTGGATTTTGTAAAAAAACATAAATGTCATCACAAAAAACAAAGTCAAGAAAAATTTGTAAAATGCAATAAATAAAAAATGTCGCTCCCGATTAGCAAAGTAAAGTGAGATAAACAGAAGGAAAAAAATCACCGATTGCAGGATGGGGGCAAACGATAATAATTTATCTATCTCTAAAAAGTTCATGGTTGTTTCTTGAAAATTAATACCCGCGTTTTTTGCCGGTCATTTTCCGGATATCGATTTTCAGAACTTTCACATTTTTTAGCGATGGCATGGAGTATTTGAAATGTCCCATCTCCTTGCCAGCATATTTCTGCATAAACAAGTTTAAACAATGTTCTTTGTCCTTAATGTCCTCTAAATACTCCACCAAACCCCAAGCCATCACACTTTTAAAGAGCATCCCCCAACTGCATGCAACATCTTCGTGTTGGAAATACATTTTATGACCAGTAGAAAATGAGATGCATACATTGTTGTTTTTTTCTAAGATGGTAATTTTTTTACCCTCTGGTGCCGAATGTAAATATAATGTTTCCCCTTCCAAAGCAAAATTAAAAGGTAATACATAGGGGCTATCGTTGTCGCACATGCCTACAAAGCAAACATCACATTCGTCTATTACTTGTAGCATCTCTTTTTTGTCGCTGATTGGTTTACTGTTCATCGTTAAAATTCTTGGTTGTTTAAATCGTCGTTTTCGTCTCTCTTTATTCTAATTACTTTTGCTTTTCCAATGGATTCTAAAATAGATGTGGTTAGACTTAATATCAAGCTAAAAGCTATCGCCCACCAAAACCCATCTACTTTAAACTCATCTACAATGTTGCCTGCTAGTAAGATAATCACGGCATTTATTACTAACAAAAAAAGACCAAAGGAAAAAATGGTTAGGGGTATCGAAAAAAACAATAAAATAGGTTTTATGAAACTGTTTAAAAAAGATAAAACAACGGCAATAACTAATGCATTGATGTATTGAGGTTCGCCTATATGAACACCTGTTAATAACCAAGCAGAAATAGCTACCGCAAATGAGGAGATGATAATCCGAAGTAAATATCGCCCTAGTTTTTGAGAGAATGTTGTTTCCATATGTTTAGTTTTGGTGTATAAAATTACTAAAAATATTAGAGTGAACCGAAGTTTATCCCAAAAATTAATTCTGGTACAACCTTTTTTTCAGTCTGAATATAAGTAATTCTTCCTCCTAGATTTATTGGTGCGATAAACCGAAACCAAAAGCTGTCTACCACTATTTCTGCTCCAATGGATTGGAATTGGGTTAACACCTGTGGTTTCTCATATTTTAGGTAATCATGAAAAAGTGTAGTTCTGATTCGTTTCAGGTACAAAATCGAACCCAGCGACCAATCGGGATAACAGAGCGGGAAGTGGTAGTTGGCAGAGGTTGCAAAAGCATTGCTTCTTACAATACCTCTATACCCTCGAGGGTACTGTATCATCATGCTATAAGAGTATCGCTTTGGCTCAATTTGTTGATATCCCGCGTATATCTTAAATCCATGGTTTTTAATAACCGAAGGGAAGTATGCTATTCCCTCTACCGATCCTATCCATCCTGCTTGAATTTTTCCACCAATATCTCCTTTAAAGTTCGCTTCCAAAGTATATCCCAATGGAGGAATTAAAGCTTGTTTAGAACTTCTCTTAAGGATTCCTTGAAAAAAACGTACATGAAGAGCGTTCATGTCGCCAATATACACACTTTGATTCGACAAGGATAACTTAGAAATGATTGTGTTAAGCGTGATTGGAATATCATAATTTCTCTTTCGAAACACCAAAGGAACTCGCATCCCTATTTTTGCTTCCGTTTGATCATAGGAAGAAGGATCTGTTTCGTTTCCTCTCCTAATTTTCTCATAACTTGCATTCATCTGAACAAACCAGCCATCATAACTATATCTTGAATAGTAAAGTATGCTTTTTTCAGCAATGGAATAACTCATCCCTCCTTCAAATACAGAGGTCGATAAATCGTTCTGTGAACTCAACGATAACCCCGGATTTGCTGTGCCACTGTTGCTGTTAACCGATATCAACCCCCAACTGTGAATGTTGAACAAATGTTCTATCTTTTTGTACGAAGCTACCCTGTACGTTGTGTCTATATCTGCATTAAAGTAAATTGGTCTATCAATGGTGTTAAGAGAATGGAATTCGTCATCCTGATTTTTTGTTAGCACTGGGCTTGAGGTGGAGGATGGTGTTGATAAAAATGGCTTTATCCCCAATGCTGTAGTTTGCAAACAAATTATTTTTCCATCTGGTCTTTTCAAAGCTGCCGAAATGTCAAATGGCAACGTTACCTCATTATCACAACCGCCATCTGCTAGAGATGCTTTGCATGCACAAGTGTTGTTGATCCGGGATACTGTTATTAATGCCGAATCTCCATTGATCTGCCATAATTGAAAGTCGTGAAACGTTGGAGTAGCAATGTTTTGCCATCGTTTATCTCCAAATGAGTAACGAGCCAATTGTTTCCCATTTCTGTTTAATAATATGGCAACTATGGCCGTGTCGGATTCACACCATTTTGGCTGCATGATGCTGCAAAATTCAGGAGCATCAATTTTTTCGACCAATTTTCCATCTATACTGTATATATTCATGGTATTGGTGTCGGTGATATTTTGTTCTATAGCTACAATTTTATCTCCTCGATGTGAAATGGATGGTGCTTGAAGTCGGCAGTTCTTGATGATTACATCACGCTTCATGGTTTTTAGATTGTATGTAACTAGCGCAAACCATGAACTTTGCTCCCAACGTGGATGATAGCGTCGTTCTGTCCAACAGGCTATGTTTTTTGACACGGTAAGGCTGCCGCCAACAATCAAGCTGTTCTCTTCTATCAACTTCTGTTTTCCATTTGTAATCTGTACAATTCGAGTTGTTTTATGGAGCTCTCTTTTGGTTGCAAGGATGATAGAATCATCCACCAAAGCCATGGATTCATAATCGGCAAATTGATTGGTATCCGTAGTAAACGCATGATGTTCGTTGATAAAAGTCTCTGCAATCCGTTGCTTCTCTCTTGCTTTCAAATTTTTCATGGTCTGCTTATAGTACTTGCTAATGCTTATTCCTGCCTGTTTTTTGAAACTTCGTTTGAAGGGACTTGTGATGATTGGAATTTCTGCTACTTGTTTGAGATTGTTTGCCCAAAAATCGGAACCAAATTGCTCCGTGGCTGATTTAACGATATAAAATCCCTGCTGATAAGGGTCTGCAACCGGCTCTTTGTAAGAACCGAACATTGATTTGCTGTAACTATCTGGACCACGATATAGCAAGGTCGACCTTAGCTCAGACGTAAAAAGAGGGGTTCGCCCTCTGCCGCTATTCGACAATGTGGTTTCAGTTAAAACAGCATCTCCCTCTAAAAACCAAGTAGGAATGTGGAGACCAACTGCTAATCCTATAACCTGTTCGCCAAATAGATAGTATAAATATCGAAGAGTGGAATTGTTCAATTTGTCCATTTGGCTTATATGGCGCATTTCATGAATTATGAGCTGGTCCATCCATGGTTGTGCATAGCCATTGGGCGATTGTGTAGTGAATAATTCAACGCGCTTCGGAGTCAACGTTGTCAATCCATTCGATACAATGGTCCGATTGTGAATAATTACGGTGGTTTTTCGAGGGGTCATGTTTAACGATCTCCCAACTTTTTGGTGAATGTATTCCAGGTTGCGAGCCACCTCTTGTGCTCTAAATCGATACTCTTTTGGAAAAATTACTTTATAATGGGTGGTTTTTATTATTTCCCAACGTACTGAGGATGGATCGGTTCCAATGCTAAAATATTGAGCAATTAAGGGCTTTGAAATGAAAAGAAAATAAGAAATGAAAAGATATCTCAAAGGATATATCGTGATCTTTTTTGAAACTCTTACTCTTTTCATCGATATTTATAGTTGATATTTTACTCAAAGTTATACAATTTTCTCTTTTTTAATCACTTTAAATTTTTTCAATAAAGTATCATGCTAAAAAATAGACAGCTTAGTTTCTGTAGTAAACTCCTCTAAAAATCGAACTCCGCGGTACGAATTCCCTTTTTTGTTAAGTAGCGGACTCCATGTTGCAATAGTGTAGTGATTTGGGTGGATCGCGATGATGCCTCCTCCAACACCACTTTTGCCTGGCAACCCTACTCTAAAAGTAAATTCTCCCGATTCGTCGTAAAGACCACATGTCTGCATGATGGCATTTACTCGCTTGGCTTGTCTGGCAGAGAGAATCTGCTGTTTGTCCGAGACTTTCATCCCCCCGTTGGCCAGAAAAAGAAAAGCACGTGAAAGTTCCCGACAACTCATCTCGATAGAGCATAAGCTAAAGTAAAAATCAATGACTTCCGATGGCTCGTTTTTAATATTGGCAAATGATTTTATGAAATTGCAAAGTGCTACATTTCGATATCCTACTGATTTTTCAGACTCTGCAATGTGAATGGAGTATTCTAACTCTGGATTGTCAGAAATATTTCGAACGAAAGTCAAAAAGTCGGCTTTTGCATTCCTGAGGTGAGATATCAGAATATCGCATATTACGAGTGCTCCTGCGTTGATAAATGGGTTGCGAGGAATACCATGGTCGGTTTCTAGCTGTACTAATGAGTTGAATGAGGTGCCAGATGGCTCTACACCCAGCCGTTTCCATATCTTCTCACCGAGTAATCGATAAGCTAGTGTCAGCGAAAATACCTTCGCAATACTCTGGATAGAGAATCGTTGAAGGTTGTCGCCAACACCAAACTCTTTATTTTCGATCGTAGTGAGATGTACTCCAAATTGTGATGGATTTATTTTGGATAGTTCAGGAATGTATCGTGCCATCTCCCCAAAATCCGCTTCCTTGCTCACTAAACTATACGTTTTGTCGATTATCTGTTGGTAATCCATCGCGATTTTTGTTCAAATTTAACTATGATTTTCAAAGCTGTTATCTGTACAATCAACAAGACCATACTCCCAATTTTCTAATGAATTAAGGAATATGGCCTTGCCGACAATTTTTATTTTTTAGTGTAATTACACTCTGGTATTACGCTAATTAGTTGTTCATATTGGAAAGAAATTCATCGTTATCTTTCGAGAATTTCATTCTGTCTTTGATAAATTCCATCGCTTCAGTCGTATTCATGTCTGCAAGATGGTTTCTCAAAATCCATAAACGTTGTAAGGTGTCTCGTTTGTGAAGTAAATCATCTCTACGGGTACTAGATGATACAATATCAACAGCTGGGTAAACGCGCTTGTTGGATAACCTTCTATCCAATTGAAGTTCCATGTTACCTGTTCCTTTAAACTCTTCGAAAATTACCTCATCCATTTTTGACCCGGTATCTGTAAGAGCAGTAGCTATAATGGTAAGAGAACCTCCATTTTCAATTTTTCGAGCTGCACCAAAGAAACGCTTAGGTTTTTGTAAAGCATTTGCTTCCACTCCGCCTGAAAGTACTTTTCCAGAAGCTGGAGCAACGGTGTTGTGCGCTCTGGCAAGTCGTGTGATAGAATCTAAAAGGATACACACATCATGTCCACACTCTACCAATCTTTTTGCCTTTTCAAGAACGATATTGGATATTTTTACATGACGATCTGCTGGCTCATCAAAAGTAGATGCTACCACTTCTGCTTTCACACTACGCTCCATATCTGTAACCTCCTCGGGTCTCTCATCTATCAACAGTACAATAAGATATACTTCTGGATGATTGTAAGCAATTGCGTTTGCAATCTCTTTTAAAAGCATTGTCTTGCCCGTTTTTGGTTGAGCAACAATTAATCCGCGTTGTCCTTTGCCAATAGGTGCAAAAAGGTCGATAACTCGCGACGATAAAGTCTCGGTAGGATGACCCGTTAAGTTTAACTTCTCATCTGGAAAAAGGGGTGTTAAAAAATCAAACGGCACTCTGTCTCTTACCTCTTCAGGTAGTCTGCCATTTAACATTTCTACTTTTATCAACGGAAAATATTTCTCACCCTCTTTCGGTGGACGAACCATACCGCGAACAGTGTCTCCAGTTTTTAATCCAAAATGTTTAATCTGCGATTGAGAGACATAAACATCATCTGGGGAACTCAAATACATATAGTCCGAAGAACGCAAAAATCCATACCCTTCATTAATGATTTCTAAAACTCCCTCGCAATATACGGTGCCGTCAAATTCTATAACCTGCTCAGGTTGTACAACTGTTACCGTTTCTTTAGAATTTTCGTTTTCAGATGCAATGGTGCCTTCAGCTTCCGTTGAGCTTGCTTTTGGCTGAGGTTTATTTTTGTCCTCATTTGCAGGAAGATTCTCATTTGCAGTTCTGTCGTTTTTGGAAGTCTGGTCTTGATCGCGTCTTTTATCCTGACTCCCTTTTTGCCGATTTTTATCCCACTTGTTTTGTTTGTTGTTTTTGTTGTTTGTTTTGACAGCAGATATAGGAACTGTTTTTATCTCAGACTCTTGAAGTGAATCTACTACCTCATTTGTAATGGAAGATTGATCCTCTATTATATCCGATGATACCGGTTGGTCAATAATCAAATCTTCTTTGGAAGTTGAAATATGAATGTTGTCATCTATAATATCTGATAATTCACCAGAGTTGGTTGGAGCGTCGAGAATGATTGTATCGTCAATGATAATATCTTCTAATAATATCTTCTTTTTGTCGTAATGAACAGGGATTTGTTTTTTAACAATCTCTTCCTTCCCTATATTAGGTTGCTCTTTTGGTTCGTTTGGTTTTTGGATTTGTGGGTTGGTTTTTTTTATAAACTTAGCTTCTTTGTTCTCCTCTGCTCTGCTTGTCGGTTTTTCATTGTTTGAGAGAGTCGGTTTTTCTGAATCCTTCAAAGGGGATGGCTTCTTCTGAGTTGAGGTCTCCTCTTTTTGTGGTAAGGTCTTTACAATATTGTTCGTGCTTTTTGAGCTACTGGAAGAAGCAATAGGTCTCTTTTCAGTCTTTCTTGCTCGCTTATGTGGTATGTTTTTTCGCTCTTGATCGATAATTTCTTGACTAGGATTGAGCGCTTGATGGTCGAGTATTTTGTAAATTAAATCTTGTTTAGTTAATTTTGAGGCTTTTGGAATTTTCAATCCTTCAGCAATCTCAATTAATTCCGAGAGAATTTTCTCGTTTAACGAATTAATGCTATGCATAAAAAATGGTTTTTAAAGACTAAATAGTAGTTTTCTGTTAATGACTATATGATGCAAAATGATTTTTTTTGAAACGACGTCGATTGTTGTCGCTGTTTTTGATTAACAATATTGCTTGTTTTTAGGGGATGCACAAGAATATCGATTGCAAAGATAATTGTTTTTATAATATCTCCAACTTTTTTTTAAAAAAATGCGTTTTTTTATTTTAAGTGATTGATTTTTAAATATAAAAAAAGAGGTACTTGCGAACCTCTTTTTGGTGACCCCGTCAGGATTCAAACCTGAAACCTTCTGATCCGTAGTCAGATACTCTATTCAGTTGAGCTACGGGGCCATTTCGAGTGCAAATATACAATTTTTTTTTTATACTTTCCAAATTAATTTCTGTTTTTTATCCTTTTTTATCCTTTGAGTCCTGTTTTGAATAATTTTTCATACTTTTGATTTTTATTTATTCTGTAGCAATGAAGATGAAATTATCCCTTTTTATATTTTTCGCTCTTAGTGCAAATGTTCTTCTGGCTAATTATCCCGATAGTTTAGTCAGTAAGGTCTACAACAAAGAGAAACCCGCTGGACCCAAGGGTTGGGAGTTTGTTGGAAATTTTGGTGCCTACTGGGGAAATAAATACCAAGCTAGCTTTTACAATGGCCATAAATCGAATGTAAACAATATTAATTACGTTTTTTCAAACGATTATTGGCATAACGAAATAAAGAACATACTTTTGAGTACCCTTAATATTAATAGAGATTCGTTTGCATTAAGTGAAACTCCAAAGAATATGAAATATAGTGCTACTATGCATGTAGGCTTTGGCGGGCGATACAACTTCAACCCAGAATGGGCATTAAACGTCGAATTTAATCAAGCCAAACTTACGGCTAAAGATTTTTTCACAATCGAAGTTTTTCCAGCTTTCGACAACGAAAATCGTTCCTATTTGCAATATCCAATTTGGGGTATTGAAACCCGAACCAATATCCAGATTGGCGTTATGAGGACTTTGAATCCAACCAAAAAAGTTCGCCCAATTGTTGAATTAGGAGCTGTATTTACTAATACTCACGTAAAAGAGTCCAAAATATCCATCGAAGACCAATCTTACAATTTAGTCAATATCTATTCCGGAAATTATGTTCCAGATAGCAATGTACAAGAAAATGAAATCCGCCAAGGGGGACTTGGATTTGGAGGTTATATGAATGGTGGGATTAAAATCATGTTTACCAATTTCGTCTCTGCCGAACTTTATGGCTCCTTATATTATCAACAAATCAATTTGGAAAATTATAATGCATTCAAGCTGAACGAAGCGCTGATGTTTCGCTTTGTCTTAAGTCCAGGATTTTTTATTGCTAAAGAGAATTGATTTTAGATGCTTTGTGTTTTTGTCTTTCGAAGATTTTTTAGTTTGATTCGTTTATTGCTATCTGTAAGTTAAATTTGGAATTTACTCTACCCATTTACTACCAATTGAATATTTGTTCTGCTCTTCTGTTCTGTGAAAACTTTTCTTCCACGCACCATTTTATCTATCGTAGCTTGATTGTAATTTTTTACCGTAATAAGCTCCAGATTTAGGTTGTATTTTACTTTAAATTCTGTATTTAGCTCTTCGATAAGCCCTTTTAATGCATCTGGATTGTAATCCACACATACCGAAAAGCTGATAGCCGAGTTTTGCATTAGGTTTATTTTTACTCCAAAATGGGCAAATAATCCAAAAATTAAAGAGAGGTTTTCTTCTGCTATGAACGAAAAATCGATGGGATATATAGAAATTAAAGCCTGATTTCGTTTAAATATATAACATGGAGTATGCATCGAGTCTGTTTCATCGCTTATTATACTCCCATCCTCCCTATATTCTTTAAACGATTTTACATGCAAAGGGATGGATTTGTTTTGGAGAGGTTTTATCGTTTTAGGATGTATGATAGTTGCTCCATAATATGCCAATTCAATTGCCTCTTTGTACGAAATTTTATTTAATTTAATAGCGTCTGCAAAGAATTTCGGGTCCGCATTCAACAATCCTGGTACGTCTTTCCATATAGTAACGTCGGTTGCATTTAATGCGTAAGCAAAAATTGCTGCACTATAATCCGATCCCTCTCTTCCCAATGTGGTGGTGTTGTATTCATCTGTGCCACCAATAAATCCCTGACTTATGACAATTTTATATGCAGAATCGTTGAATATTGGTAATATCGTTTTCGAAATCTTCTTTTGAGTTTTTTCCCAATTTACAATCCCCTCTCTATATTTATTATTTGTTCTTACAACATGTCTGGCATCTACCCACTTGTTTTCTATGCCAATATACGATAGATAATCCGAAAGGATGGAGGTTGAAATGAGTTCTCCAAAGGATACTATTTGGTCGTAATCATAGTCGAAATTCTCACTTGGTTCTCGATGCAATTGCGATTTAAAATTCGTAATCATAGAATCGGTCTGAGGGTGATTGTCTTCTTTCCCTTCAAATAATGTATGGACAATCCCTAAATGATTGTCAAGGAGTTGATAAAGTGTCTTTGAGTAATCTTCATGGTTGAAAAATTGTTGTACTATCTCTTCGAGTAAATTTGTAGTTTTGCCAATCGCTGAAATAATTACAACTAAATCTTCGTTTTTGTTATTTAGAATGATGTTGCATGTATTCATTATGGCCTCTGCATTTGCAATGGATGCTCCTCCAAATTTAAAAACTTTCATTGTCTTATTTTTTGTTGTAATTACTGTGAATTAATAAATCTTATAGGAATCCCAATCTGCAGCAAAGGTGTTCGTAATTCGCTGTTTTTCAAGAGATGCTTTGGTTAATTTTGTGCTTAACAGGCCTTCTTTTTCTTTACTCGAAACTAATGTATCTCCATTCCAATCACAAATCATCGAAAACCCATTATGTGGGATGGAATTTCCATCGTTGCCAATTCGGTTAACTCCTATGGTGTAGCATTGATTTTCAATAGAGCGAGCAGCTAGAAGGGTTTTCCAAATTTTAATTCTGGAAGATGGCCAATTGGCAGAAATTAGTAAAATATCGTATTCGTATTGATCTTTTTTATAACTGTTTCTTAACCAAACAGGGAATCTTAAATCATAACAAATCGCTAGATTAATTTTCCACCCTCTGAAATCTACAATGGTTCTTGATGTCCCAGAGGAGTAATATTTGGGCTCAACACTCAATCTAAAAAGGTGTTTTTTGTCATACGTTTTAAAGCTGCCATCAGGTTCTACAAAAAACATCCTGTTAAAATGCTTTCCGGAATCATGAATGGCAAAACTCCCGCAAATAGCACTATTCCTTCTTTTGGCTATTGTTTTCATCCAAAGAAGGGTAGGAGAGTCGTTTATGTCTTCAAAGAGGCTTGTTTCAGAGACGGAAAATCCTGTAGTAAACATTTCTGGAAGTATAATCACATCGCTTTCAATCGAAGTTGACTCTAATAATTCTTCTACTTTTCGGATGTTTGCCTCTCTATCTTGCCAAATGATATTGAATTGGACAAATGAAATGATTAACTCTTTGCTATCTGTCATTTTTAAAACTCTCCATAATAAATTCTATTGCTTTTGACCTCCTCTTTAACCTCTTCTTTCTCTCTTTTAGATAGAATTTTGCTTCTTTTTAGTGCACATGCTTTTTGTTCACAACTCACATTATATTCTGTAATATAAATCTCTATCTCTTCTGATAAATCTTTAAGGTTAGAGTAGTTTTCAAAGTCTATTTCAATAAAGGAAGCGATTTGAGGGTGCTTTTTAATACCAGAAATGATATTTTGTGGTTTGTGTTGACAAAAAGGAAATGACAAGATGATGCAATAGTCGCTGTTTATCAGTGATTTGTGAGTGTATATGCTATTTGATGAGCCAATCAGTTGTCGGTGGATAATCTCCTCTTGCTCTTCAGAAAACAGATCGTACGCTTTTTTTTGAATTTTAAACTCGGTTTTGTTTTTAATCAAAAACATGGTTGCTTTGGCAATCTTGTCTTCGTGCGAAAAAGCTATAAACTCAAGCTCCTTATCCAATATACTATCGCGCGATTTAAGAGCACCCGTAAGTGTTAGCGCGCTGTGAGTCAATTTATTCAACGTAGATGCTAACGAAATAATATCTGCATTGGAATTAAATAGAATCGCAACATGCTGAAAACCAGGTTCAAATTTGATTGTACGACGCATTTTGGATGTTGTTTGCTAAATGATCCAAAAATACCGAAATTTTTTAATGGAAATTTTGTAAATAGGGAATAATTATGAAGAGAGCTCTGTTGATAAGAATTCTTGATTGGTGGTGGTATGCGAATATAATTTAGAAAATGCATGCTCGGCTGCTATTTGTTCAGCGCTTTTTATTGACAAATCAATACCAGTAGCAATTGCTTCACCATCTATCAACACCTCAACACAATACTCTTTTCGCTTGCCAATCTCTTTAATGTCAACAACTTTAAACTCAATGGTTTGTTTGTGTTTTTGAGTATGTTCAATAATTCTACTCTTATAATTTGTCTCCGTTTTCAACAACCCTTCAATATCTACCCACTTAGGAATAATATGGGAAGTGATAATTTTATAGGTATAGTTGTAACCCCTGTCTAGGTACAATGCTCCTATAAATGCCTCAAAAACATCCCCATTTATAGATTTGTAGAATAAATTGTCATTTTTTTTATTGATAAAAGAGGAGAGTCCAATTTTTGCAGATAATTTATTTAAATGGTCTCTTTTCACAATTTTAGATCGTGTTTCTGATAGAAACCCTTCATCCGCAGTGGGGTATTTTTTGAAAAGATAAGTGGCAACAATTCCACCTAATATGGCATCTCCCAAATATTCTAGCCTCTCATTGTTAAATCGCTGACCAGATTTTGTTTGATAATTGCCCGATTTGTGAGTAAAAGCTAACTTATATAAAAAAATATTTTTGGGATTAATCCCAAAAATATTTTTTAAATAGCTGTAAAGCTCTTTATCCTTAGAAAATAGTATCCTGTATCGATTGATAAATCTATTCAAAATAACTACTCTGACTTTTTAAACAAAAGAGAGGTGTTGTGTCCTCCAAAACCAAAAGCATTGGAAAGTGCATACGTTACAACTCTATTTTGTGCTTTGTTGAATGTGAAATTTAACTTGTTATCAATTTCAGGATCGTCGGTGAAATGGTTGATAGTAGGAGGAACTAGATCGTTTTTAATGGCTAAAATTGTAGCAATCGCTTCAATTACAGCGGCAGCTCCTAATAAATGACCCGTCATCGACTTTGTTGAATTGATATTAATAGAGTATGCATGATCTCCAAATAGTTGTAAAATTGCTTTTGGTTCAGCAATATCTCCAACTGGGGTAGATGTACCATGTGTATTTATGTGGTCAATCTTATCTAGTGTTATTCCAGCTTCGTCTATTGCCGATTTCATCGCCATCATTGCACCATATCCTTCTGGATGAGGGGCAGTAAGATGATGAGCATCTGCAGAAAGACCTGTGCCTACCAACTCTGCATAGATTTTTGCACCACGTGCTTTCGCATGTTCATACTCTTCCAAAATTAAAGCTCCTGCACCTTCTCCGATTACAAAACCATCACGGTCTTTGTCAAAAGGGCGAGACGCAGTACATGGATCCTCGTTTCTGGTTGATAATGCATGCAATGCATTAAATCCACCAATTCCTGCTGTATTAACACCAGCTTCCGAACCACCTGTAATGAAAATATCCCCCTTGCCTAATCGAATTAAATTATATGCGTCGGCAATTGCGTTTGCAGATGATGCACAGGCAGATGAAGTACAATAATTAGGACCTCTAAATCCATATATCATAGATAGATGCCCAGCAGCGATATCGCTGATTATTTTTGGAATAAAAAATGGATTGAACTTTGGTGTTCCATCTCCCTTCGCAAAGTCTGTTACCTCTGCAATAAACGAAGTAAATCCACCAATGCCAGTACCCCAAATTACCCCAGCTCTATCCAAGTTGATAGCAGATAAGTCAATTTGAGCATCCTTTATAGCTTCATCTGCAGTAGCTACTGCATATTGAGAAAACAAATCTAATTTTCGTGCTTCTTTGCGGTCAAGATACTGTGAGATGTCAAAGTTCTTTACTTCACATGCAAACTGTGTCTTGAATTTTTCCGCATCAAATTTAGTGATAGTGGCGGCACCACTTACTCCATTAATCAATCCATTCCAATAATCTTGAACTGAATTTCCTATTGGAGTAAGTGCTCCCATGCCAGTAACAACTACTCTTTTTAGCTCCATAAATGGTTGTTTTAGCTAATTAAAAGCAAATTACTTGCTAACGTTATTTTCGATGAATGTAACTGCATCACCAACAGTACCAATCTTTTCAGCTTGATCGTCGGCTATTGCAATGTTAAACTCTTTTTCGAATTCCATAATCAACTCAACGGTATCTAATGAATCTGCACCTAAGTCGTTAGTGAAACTAGCTTCTGCTACAACATCTTTTTCGTCAACGCCAAGTTTATCAATAATGATAGCCTTAACTCTTGCTTGAATTTCTGACATATTATTTTAATTTTAATGATTAAATCGGAGCAAAATTAAATGTTTTTAATCTGTTTTTTTACCAATTTTTTTTTTAAGCTTTTGCTATTTCATTAACCTGCACATAATCAATTGATTAAAAATGTTAAAATTCATTAAATGAATATATTCTTCCTTTTTATTTCTCAAATTTGTTTTTTTTTTGTTCCTTTGCCCTTGTACTTAATCTGCTTTTGTGAATTTTGAAATTATATGAAAAAAATCGTAATCTTTGCCTCTGGAAGTGGTACTAACGCCCAAAATATTGTTGAATTCTCTAAATTACCACAATCCGTCTTTAAGGTAGAAGCTATTTTTTGCAATAACCCAAATGCATTCGTTATCCAACGTGCTAAAATGCTTCATATCCCTTGCATTGTTTTCGATAAAAATGACCTTTTGTCCGAATCTTCTAGCATCGTGTTCTATAAACTAAAAGAAATT
This sequence comes from uncultured Lentimicrobiaceae bacterium, assembly GCA_964653595.1. Taxonomy (GTDB): domain Bacteria; phylum Bacteroidota; class Bacteroidia; order Bacteroidales; family WCHB1-69; genus JBAXTE01. Next base: position 26,009 of record CAZZHH010000011.1, on the reverse strand, counting down.
AATCCGGATTTAATTGTTTTAGCAGGATTTCTTCTGTTGATTCCTCCATATATCGTGCATGAATTCCAACATAAGATTATTAACATTCATCCTGCTCTTCTCCCTAAATATGGCGGTAAAGGAATGTTTGGAGAGCACGTGCATCATGCTGTTATTTCCAACAAAGATCAACAATCTGGTATTACCATTCATTTTGTTTCAGAACTTTACGACGATGGTGCAATCATTCTACAAAAATCCTGCTCAATTGACTCCAAAGACACCCCAATAACTCTTGCTGAAAAAATTCATCTTTTAGAAAAAGACTGGTTTCCAATTACCATAAATAAATTGATGACATAATTTTTTGTCTATTTATTTAATCCTTTTTTCTTAAATTTTATGCTTTAAAAATTTGTATATATCTGAAATGCAATGTTTTAATTTTTTTTGGAACTTTTTGTTTTTTAAATCGTACAATTATTGGTTTTATTTTTATAAATTTATAACCGAAAGCATAATTACATGATTGTAAAATTTAAAAATTTATACTTTTTGTTTGCATTATTCTCAATATTAGCTGTCACGAATTTTTCTACTTCTTGTAAAAAAGAGGAGGTAGATAAAAATGTTTTGGAAGATACCGTTTCCACTTTTTCATTTTTAATCAATGGCGCCGCTACTGAAACGGTTATGGATAAACACTCGTTAACGCATAAGATAATGGAAGGGCGGGTATTCAAACAACTGGATATCGTTGCAAATTCAGGTGCTAATAAACTTACTCTCACAGCCATTTGTGGGGATTTTCAAAATCCACCCAATGGAGGGGTGAAAACTAAAAAATATTTTTCTAATCCTATCTTTGCTACTTCTATTCAAACTGCTAATGGCCCTTTATCCGATTTTGGAGGTGCTATCTGGTTTGTTAATTCTAAATCCTATGTTAGTTCTACTTCTGTTAATAATAGTGAATTTATAGAAATATCTTCTTGTGATGTAATTTCTAAGAAAGTAAGTGGAAAATTTATATTTACAGTTAAAGATCTTGCCAATGCGAATGATTCAATATCGATATTAGGTGAATTTAAAAATCAAAAATATACCGTAGTTAATTAAAATGTCAAAAAAAACTTTATGTCCATTTTGTTTTATAGACATCGGAATATAAATGGTTAAATAAAAGAAGTGAAAAATTAATATAAAAAATAAATCTATGAAAAGAAGAATCTCTTTTTTTGCAGTTTTTGTAATTAGCTTATCTACCATGCTGATTTCATGTAAGGAGGATGTTGATCATTCTGATCCTTTAACCTTAACCGACGGTATGAGCATGACTGTTTCTATTAAAAACAGCGTTTATACTCCTTTGTTATTCGATAACTTTGTTCAATCCCTTGAGAGAGATTCGTTGAATGGCACTATTTTGAATGGGAGAAGACTTGTTCTTGAGTCAAAATTAAATGAATTAGAAAAGTTGAAAATTGTTCTTACCAATTGGGAGGGCAATGGAGGTCACCCAGATGGAGTTGTGCCTAAAGCTTATATTTTTGGACCAGTGGATACAACAACAACGAGTATTACCTTAGGAGACTCAACCTACAGCGATAAACCCTATTTAATCTACTCTTTATCCAGTGATTATATTTATGTTGTAGATAATGGTTTGCCTGGAAGTGTTAACGTGACTTATTGCAATCCTATTAAAAAATCTATCAACGGCAATTTTACCGCTACATGTGTGGCATTACCTCCAAATAGTGATACTGTTTTTATTCAAGGATCATTTACAGGTATGAAATACTATAAAAAATTGACCAATTAAAGATAAAATATAAAAAAGTTTGACTTTTATTTCATGTCAATTATTTGAAGTAAATTTTGAATTTTAGCATAATAAATAAGGCTGTTTTGAGAACCAAAACAGCCTTATTTATATTAGATTGTCGCTAATAACTCTTCAGAGGATCATTTGCTAGCAAATTTTTCCGTTTAATATCACAGTTGCAACTTTATTGTCACCATAAGAGTATGGTAAATATTCAATCGATGGGATGGGTGTAGTAATGAATACGTTTGCTTTTTTTCCAACAGCAATGGATCCTAATTCACGTGAAACATCCATCGCATAAGCGCTGTTTAAGGTTACAGCATTTATTGCTTCAGAAGGGAGCATTTTGTATTTGATGCAACCCATCGAAAGGATTAGTTGCATATTCCCAGATGGCGAGGAGCCTGGGTTAAAGTCGCTTGCCATTGCAACAGGCAAACCACAGTTAATCATTTTTCTTACGGGCGCATATACCATTCCTAAGAAAAAAGCAGCACCTGGCAAAAGTGTAGGCATGGTTTCGGAATTAAGCAAACATGCAATCTCTTCCTCGCCTGTATATTCTAAGTGATCTACGGAGAGAGCATTGTATTTTACTCCAACTTGAATTCCTCCTGAATAATCTAGCTCATTTGCATGAATCTTCGCTCTCATCCCGTATTTCATGGCACTCATCAATATTTTTTCGGTCTCCTCTGTCGTAAAAAAGCCCTTATCGCAAAATACATCCACAAAATCTGCTAACTCTTCTGCTGCTACCATGGGCATCATTTCGTTAATCACTAAATCCACAAACTCAGATTGTCTCCCCTTGTAGTCTAAAGGAACTGCATGTGCACCTAAGAAAGTAGATTTTATGGTAACGGGCGATTTCTCTTTCAACTTCTTGATTACTCGAAGCATTTTAATTTCATCTTCCACGCTAAGGCCATATCCACTTTTAATTTCAACAGCACCTGTGCCATAGGATGAAATCGTTTCCAATCGTTGCCAAGCAGAGTCAAACAACTCTTCTTCCGAGGCATTATGTAATCGAATGGAGGAATTAAGGATCCCGCCACCACGCTTAGCTATCTCTTCATAGCTTAAGCCTTTAATTTTATCGATGTATTCAATTTCTCTGCTTCCAGCATAAACAAGGTGAGTATGTGAATCGCAAAACGAAGGAAATACCATCCTGCCACTAGCATCGATAATGGTTGCGTTGGGACTGATTTTGGTATAATCGAGCGACTCCATACATCCAAAAGAGTGAATTTTATCTCCTTTGATGTATAGCCAAGCGTTGTCGATAGTTGCTAAATTTTGCATGGCTTTTCCTGCCTTAAATAAGACTGGTTTTTCTTCAACTTGAACTAATGTTTTTATGTTCGAAATTAATATACTCATGTTTTTATTTTTTTTAGCAAAAGTAGTAAAACCCATCTTGTAATTGAGAAACAAAATGTTATAAATTTGTTATTTGCAATAAAAAGTCCTCAGAAAAAGTTTCTAGAATAATAAATTCCTTTATCTTTGGGGAGCAAAAATGTAAATAACAAAAACAAATAAAAACAAACAAATTTAGATGAAAAAAATTAGCACCTTTATTTTGGTACTGTTTAGTATCACATTAATAGCAAAAGAGGTTCCTAGGGACATTGCTGTTAAGGCCGCAACTTTCTATTTCAAAGAGCGATGTGTCGCATTCGGAAAACCTTTGTCTACCGAACCCACTATTAAATCTATTTATATGGAGAAAAGTGGTAATTCGGTTCTCTATTATATTGTAAACTTCGATCCTAAAGGCTTTGTGATAATTGCTGCTGAGGATGCAAGTGTCCCAGTATTAGGATATTCTATCGATCAAAATCTTGATAAATCTAACTCAGCACCTGCTCTTTTAGATTGGCTTAAGGGGTACGAAGAGTCTTTGAAAGAGGTAATTAAAGCAAATGCTAGTCCTACAGCAGAAGCAAAATCTGAATGGAATAGAATTACAAATCCAGATGCTGTTGTGGATAATTCTAAAGTGGGAGCTCCTATTGTTGGCCCTCTTTTGACTACAACATGGAATCAAGATCAATATTATAACGAACAATGTCCTTTTGATTCCATGTCGGTTAATGGATACGATTTTCACGTTCCTAATGGTTGTGTTGCATTATCTACTTCTCAAGTAATGTTTTACAATCGCCATCCTCAAATTGGAAATGGTTCAAAAACATACAACGAAAGCAACTCATGGGGCGACAATGGACAATGTGAATATGGGGTGTTGTCTGCTAATTTTGGCGCTACAACATACCACTGGGATGCAATGACGGATGTAGTCAACAATTACAATTTTAGCGTTGCACAATTGATTGCTCATTTAGGAATTTCCGTTAGCATGGATTATGCGGTAGATGGATCTGGTTCTCAAACAACCAATGCAGCAGTGGCTTTAAAACAATACTTTAGATATAGCGCCAATTGTACTTATAAAAGCAAAGATCAATATCCTGTTTTAAACGACTGGATTGCTCTTTTTAAAGGTCAATTAGATGCTCGTCATCCGATGATTAACTCCGGACGTGCTGAAGATGGTAGTGGAGGTCACGCATATAACTGCGATGGATACGACGATCAAAACTATTTTCACTTCAACTGGGGTTGGGGTGGATATGGTAATGGTTGGTTTTTACTTTCTAATTTGAATCCAAATGGAAGTGATTTTAATTATGATCAACAAGTAGTCATAAACATTTATCCTGATGTTGCTCCTGCTGCATGTCCATCTAATGTTACTCTTACTGCTCGTAATGGTTCCCTCGAAGATGGAAGCCGCTCTGCTAACTATGCAAACGATCTTGATTGTCAATGGCTAATAGCTCCTGATGATGCTACTTCTATTACCGTTACTTTCTCGAGAATTGCTACCGAGTTAGGTGCTGATAGTATTGTCTTTTATGCTGGTGAAACTACCGGAAGCCCTGTTGTAGCTGTTTTCTCGGGAACAACTTTACCTGCTGCTTTTACCATCAACAACCCTAAAACATTGGTTCGCTTTATCACAAATAGTTCAAATAACGACGATGGTTGGTTGATCAATTATTCAAGCACTGTTGCTAGTAACTATTGTTCTTCGGTTAAACTTTACACCACTCCTACTGGAACTGTTACTGATGGTAGTGCAACTGAAAAATACCATAACAACACCTATTGTAAATGGTTTATTCAACCAGCAAATACCGCAAATATTACGTTAACTTTTACAGAATTTGATTTATCTGCTGATGATCAATTATATGTTCTTAATAGAGTAAATACTACTAATCCAAGTTTAATTTCAGTATTAACTGGTTCTTCTTTGCCAGCAGTTGTGTACTGTCCTTCTGGTAGATTGGGTCTTACTTTCCAAGCGGATAATAAAAACATAGCAAATGGTTTTTCTGCTAACTGGACTTCTTCTGGAACAGGCATCAACGAAATTTCAGGGGTGGAAAACATTATGCTTTTCCCAAATCCTGTTACTTCTCAATTGAATATCGAAATGGCATTGGAAGATAATTTTAAAGGAAATGTAAATATTCTTGATATTACTGGTAAAGTGGTATATACCTCACAAATAAATTCAGGTATTGGCACTTTCAAACACTCTGTGGATGTAAGTGGATTGGCTAACGGTTTTTATCTTGTGAACTTTATAAGTGACAACGGAGAGAGAATTTCTCTTAAATTTAGCAAAAAATAGTTCCAAATTGAAATTTGATATGGCATAAAAAAAGGCGTTTATTAAACGCCTTTTTTTATGCCATCATTTGTTTTTAATAGTGTTTGTTTTTTGTTTTGTCGCACCAAAGTGACTTTTAAATCCGAACAATCTTGAAAGTTCTGCTTCGCTCTGAAATTTTGCGACGAATTCCACCATTTGAAAAAAAGTTCCGAGGAACTCCACTTTAAAATAAATAAAGTGGTTCGAGGTCGGTAGTCTCCAAGGATAGATTGGGATATAGATCCATCAAATATCAATGTGCCACCAAATGCATCGATACTTTCTATATAAGGATTGAAAATGGAATAAAAAACAGTTCTGTCATATATTTCAGCATCCATTAAAATTAACACTTCATCCTCTTGGGCAATATGATGATCGTATGTCATTGCTTCTATATTTGATTTTGATATAGGAACAAAAGTAGTAAGAATTTCTATTAATTGTTCGATTGATTGAAAAAAACTGTTTATCTTTGAACAAAATTTAAGGATATTAAAAACAAAACGATTATGGTTCATTATAAAGAATTAGGGCTATCCAATTCCAATGAGATTTTTGCGAAAGCCGTCAGTGGAGGATATGCTATCCCTGCTTTTAATTTTAATAATTTAGAGCAACTACAAGCTATTGTTCAAGCGTGTGTAGAAACAAAATCTCCTGTTATCATTCAAGTTTCGAGTGGTGCAAGAAAATATGCCAATCAAACCATGTTGCGATTCCTTGCCCAAGGTGCGGTGGAATATGCGAAAGAGCTAGGTTGTAACATTCCTATTGTTTTACATTTAGATCATGGGGATTCTTTTGAATTATGTAAGTCGTGCATCGATTCTGGATTCTCCTCTGTAATGATAGATGGTTCACATTTACCCTACGAAGAGAACATTGCTTTGACAAAAAAGGTAGTTGAATATGCTCATCCGTTTAATGTAAGTGTGGAAGGAGAATTAGGTGTTTTAGCTGGAGTTGAAGATGATGTCGCTTCCGAAGTTTCACATTATACAAAACCAGAAGAGGTTATTGATTTTGTAGGACGAACAGGGGTAGATTCATTGGCAATTTCAATAGGAACTTCGCATGGTGCAAACAAATTCACACCCGATCAGTGTACAAAAAATGAAGATGGAGTGCTTATTCCGCCTCCATTGCGCTTCGATATTTTAGCTGATATTGAAAAACACCTTCCTGGTTTTCCAATTGTTCTTCATGGTGCTTCCTCTGTTCCAGTTGATTTAGTAAATATAATCAACACTTATGGAGGAAATATCAAAAATGCGGTAGGTATTCCCGAAGAACAACTACGTAAAGCTGCTGCCTCTGCAGTTTGTAAAATAAACATCGATTCCGACGGTAGATTAGCAATGACTGCTGCTGTTAGAAAAGTATTGGTAGATAGTCCAGCAGAATTTGATCCTAGAAAATTCTTAGGTCCTGCTAGAGAACAATTGAAATCACTCTATATTCATAAAATAAAAAATGTATTAGGTAGTTTTAATAAAGCTTAATAAAACCAATATTGTATATTGACCAATTGATGTATTTTGTAAAATTACATCTTATATTTGAAAACTTTGCAAATGCTCCGTTAGGGGCGTTTGCATTTTTAGTTATGGGAAAAAAAGTTAGTGTTGTTTAAATTGAGCTACAATCATACCTGCCAACATCAACCCGCACCCTATCATTGCATTCATGGTTAGTACTTCATTCAAAATTAGCCATCCGCCAATAACTGCAAATAGAGATTCTAAGCTTAGAATAATTGCAGAATAAGTTGGATGAGCATGTTTTTGAACAACTACTTGTAAGGTGTAAGCAACCCCCACAGAGAGCAATCCTCCATACAATATTGGGATGGCGGCTTCCATTATTTTGCTGAAAACAATATCTTCTATTGCAAATGCAACGATAAAGCTAAGTGCTGAACAAACCGCGAATTGGTATTGGGCCAAAACTACTGAATTCATTTTTGGCGACAAATAGCCAGTTAGAAGTACATGAATAGCCCAAACTAACGCGCTAATAAAAGTGATGATATCTCCCAAAGAGAGTATTCCCATGTCTGCTACACTCAAGAGATACATGCCTATGGTGGACAAAACAACAGCAATCCATAAATAGATGGAAGATTTTTGATGAAATAACACTCCTAAAATTGCCACAAACACAACATACAAACCGGTGATAAAACCTGATTTTCCGGCAGTAGTGTATTGTAAACCAACTTGTTGCATTGAAGCAGCCGTAAATAGGACTATGCCCAGGATTAAACCACCATATTTTTTTTGCCAACTATACTTCTTTTCATCAACCGATGTATGATCTGTTTTTTCTCTTCGTTTTAAAAAATAGATTAACGGAAAAAGAGAAATGGCGCCTACCGCAAATCTTACAGCATTATAGGTAAAAGGACCTACATAATCCATCCCTATTTGCTGAGCAACAAATGCAAAACCCCATATAATGGCAGTTAACAGAAGGAGTAGATTGCTGGCTGGACTATGTGTTTTTTTTCTAGAATTCACTTTTTACCGAGTTTGTTTGGTTTATTTTAACGGATGCAAACTTAGTGAAAAAAAGCCATTGGCCAAAACAATAAAACAAAGTTAATTTCAATACCTTTGCAAAAAAAATGTGTATGAAGAGAGTGATTTTTGTATCCATATTGATAGGTTGTTTGATCTTTGTATATGCTGCAAATTTAGATGTAGAGATTATTAGACAAATTAATGGGAATAGAATAAAATCGTTGGATGATTTTTTTATTGCCACTAGTTTTTCGGCAGAATATATTCATTTCATCATTCCTTTGAGCGTCCTAATTTGTGGATGGTATCGAAAAGATAAAACAGTTAAAAACAAAGGTCTATTTTTGCTTATAGTATTGATAATTAATGGGTTTTTATCTTTTTTGTTAAAAAATACATTTGATCGTGTTAGACCGTTTGCAGTTCTTGATTTTGTCGAAAAAATATCCGTAGGAGGCAGCTCTTCTTTTCCCTCGGGCCACACTATGACGGCTGTAACATTGGCATTTGCAATATATTTACTTTTCAAAAATCGCTATTTAAATATTTTTTTCATTGTTTGGGCTTTTTTGGTTGGTTATTCGAGAATTCATTGTGGTGTTCATTATTTTACAGATGTGTTGGCAGGAGCTATTTTTGGGATGATAGCTACCTATTTTTTCTATCTTTTGTGTAAGAAAAAAAACTGGTTATTATGAAATAGGAGAAAAGGTTTTATTAAAAATTATTTTGTAAACATTTTTATTATCCATAATTTAGCATGATTAAAAGAATGCGCTTATGAATAAGACCTTACAAACTGAATCATGGGGATCTCGTATTGGATTAATTTTGGCTATGGCCGGCAATGCTGTAGGTTTTGGGAATTTCTTACGTTTCCCAGTACAGGCCATTAATAATGGAGGTGGAGCTTTTATAATTCCCTATTTAGTATCTTTTTTGTTATTAGGTATTCCTTTGTTGCTGATTGAATGGTCTACCGGAAGATTTGGCGGTGCATTAGGACATCATTCTACTCCGTTTATTTTAGATAAAATGGATAAGAAAAAGGTGTGGAAGTATGTGGGCGTTTTTGGAATTTTTTCAAACCTAGCTATCGCTGCTTATTATTGTTATTTAGAAAGCTGGACAATATCTTATATTTGGCATTCTGTAATTGGAACTTTTAAAGGAATGAACCAACATGAGATTTCATCCTTTTTCGACTCTTATTTAGACGTAGCTCACAGTACATCCGGAATTCCATACGAGGCAGTTGTTTTTTATATTCTTTGTTTGACCTTAAATGTGTGGATTCTGAGTAAGGGCTTAAGCAACGGCGTTGAAAAAGCTGTAAAAATTGGAATGCCTTTGTTGATTATATTTGGTCTTTTTTTGGCTATCAAAGGGGTAATGATTAGAGAGGGCGAGAACAATGCCATCAACGATGGTTGGGTTGGTTTGAGTTTTTTGTGGACACCCAATTATAGCTCCTTACTCGACCCCAAAGTATGGTTTGCAGCTGCTGGTCAAATATTTTTTACTCTTTCCGTTGGCATGGGAACGATTCAATGTTATGCGTCTTATATGAAAAAAAAGGATGATATCGCGCTTAATTCTATGTCAGCCGGATTTATGAATGAATTTGTGGAGATTGTATTGGGAGGAACCATCATTACTTCTATCGCTATTGGCTATTTGGGCGTTGATAAAGTTACTGAACTCGTAAAAATGGGTGGATTAGGATTAGGGTTCAGAACGATGCCATTTTTATTTCAACAATGGGGTGAGGTAATGTCTGTTATAGCTGGTGTCGCTTTTTTTGGTTTGCTGTTTTTTGCAGGTATTACCTCTTCTCTCGCCATGGGGACTCCTGTTTTGGGCTTTTTTCAAGACGAATATGGATGGTCTAGAAAAAAAGCAGCAAGAGCTTTTGGATTTCTAATACTTGCCCTAGGTTTGCCAACCGTATTGTTTTTTCAAAAAGGGGTTTTTGACGAATATGATTATTGGGGAGGTACTGTTGCTCTCTTTACCTTTGCAATGCTTGAGACTATTCTGTTTGCCTGGTTCTTTGGGATGAAAAAAGGATGGATAGAAATTACCTACGCCGCAGAATTAAAAATTCCCGTCTGTTATAAGTATATTATCAAATTCATTACTCCTATTTTATTGATAATAATATTCGTAGGTGCACTTATTAGTCCCAAAGATAATGACTGGACTAAAATTAGTCTCTCCGGGTGGTCGTTGGATAAAGAATCGGTGGTTGGAAAAATCATGCATAAAGATATTGGCCCAAATAGTGCCTATTTTGCAAACACCTATTATTCCGAAATGGAAGGCGTGTATAAAGGTCTCGAATCCAAAAATGAACGCAATTTTATCATGATTGCTAAAAATATGAATGGAACCGAAACGATAACCAATATAGAGTTTCCTAGTAATTGCATGCTTAGGATAAAAGAGGGTGATGTTCTTAAAGTAGGAGACCCACTTTATGATGGAAATATTGTAAATAACATTCTATTTATTGATATGTCGCGGTTGATTTTGCTTTTTACCTTTATTGGGTTCTGTATATTAGTGTATGGTGCTGCAAAAAAATATTCAAAAAAACTTACAAATAATATATAATATGAATAACGAAGCACTTTATTGGATGATAACCGTACAAGTTGTTGTTACAGCTTTTACTTTGTACTTCTTTTTTAAAGTTCTGTTTGCAAAACCCAACAAATAGACGATTAAAAAGATGCATAAGTTCAAGAATTTTTTTGAGTTTGGAAAATCTGAGTTCAGAGGAGTCGTTTTTTTGTTAATCATATTGACTTTAATCATGATGCTAAATATTGTTTTTTCCAACGTATCACGAAAGGATGATTATTCAGACCCAACTTTTGCAAAGAAAGTTTCTAATTTTGAAATACGTCAACAATTCTTAAAAGACTCTATTGCATTGGCTCGTAAAAGTTGGAATAATAAAAAGTACGACGAGGTATCCTTTTTTGAAGTTGATAAATCGATCATGAAAAATGAGTTAACTCCTTTTCCCTTTAATCCTAATAATTTATCAGTGGAGCTGTGGAAAGAGATGGGACTTACAGAAAAACAGATAAAATCAATTAAAAATTTTGAGTCAAAAGGAGGCAAGTTCAAAACGAAGGAAGATTTAAAAAAGATGTATTCCATTTCTGCCGAGGAGTTTGCTATATTGGAACCATATATCACTATCCCTGTTGATACAATCTCTAAAAGCAGTGTGAAAAAAATTAAATTTGCGCAAGCTGTTATGGAAATCAACAGTGCCGACTCTCTTGAACTTCAAAAGATTCCAGGCATTGGTATGGCATTAGCTCGTCGCATCGTTCAACATCGAGAAAAACTTGGCGGCTTTTATAATGTAAATCAACTAGAAGAGATCTTTGGAATTGATAGTTTGAAATTCTCAAAAATTCGAACCTATTTTACACTCGATAAATCAAAAGTTAAGTTATTAAATATCAACACTGCAGAAGTAAAGGATATGGTAAAACATCCATATCTAGATCTATATATGGCTAAATCTATTGTGGTACATCGAAAAAAAATTGGACGATACACATCCGTCACACAAATAAGAGATGCTGCACTTATTTACGACGAATTATATCAAAAGCTAATTCCTTATTTAACAACACAATAAATTATTTTACTATCATTTTTAATGTCGGGTATTTACTGTATTAATTTTAAGCATATATGAAGATTTTGAAAACCGTTTTTTGTATAAAAAGAGTTTGTTTTTTGTTTTGTGTCCTTTTTTTTATCTTGATTTCTTCTTGTATACAAGGACAAACTGCTTACGAAAAGATGAAAATTGACTCGTTGATTCAAGTGGCAGAAGAGTTAAAACAAATAGATGCAGAGAAATCTAAACTGTTAACGGATCAGGCTTATATTCTTGCCGTAAAATGCAATTACAATCAAGGTGTTGGATTTGCTTTAAAAAATAGAGCAACCTTGTTGATGTTTCAATCCGACATCGATTTAGCAATTGCTAATTACCGAATGGCCATGAGTGTTTTCAAGAAGGAAAACCACCTCAGAGGGGTTGCAGATTGCTTAAATAATATTGCATACTCTTATAATCTTACCAGTAAATTTGATAGTGCTTTGTATTATTACAAACAGAATATGGATTTAGAGATTTGGTTAGACGACCAATTGGGAATTGCCCAAACCCTCGAAAACATTGGCATTGTATATTATTATAAAGGATACCCCAAAAAAGCCTTGGGCTATTTTTTAAACTCTGCCACTGTATTATACAAAATTCATGATTTTAAAGTACTTAATGGAACAATGGTTAGCATAAGCTCAATAATTAGCGATTTAGGATATCATGAGCTTTCCATTAAATTGCATAACATTGCCCTTTTTATGGCTAAGCAATTTAAAAACCTCCGGATTATGAGCAATTGCTATAATAATATTGGTTTTTCTTATTCGAATTTGGGTGAATATAATAAAGCATTGGAGTATTTAAACTACTCGATTTTTGTAAAGGAACAATTAAACGATCGAATTGGAATGATGGTTACCATGGGCGTAATTGGTAGTGTGTATAGTTCCCAACAACGATATGATTTGTCTAATCAAATGTATACGGGGGTGATAAAAATTGCAGAAGAGTTTGATGATCATAGGCAAACCGCTATTGGATTAACTTATATAGGCGAAAATTTACGTCTTCAAAATCAGTACCATAAAGCAATCAACTATTTTTTGCATAGCATTGAAGTATTATTACCTCTAGGAGCTGTTAATGAGTTAAAAGAAAATGAAAGGTTGCTAACTTATGCATATTATCAAATAGGTGATTATTCGAATGCAAAAAAACACTACAAAGCCTACCTCAACTACGATAAAGCAACAGCAATTTATTAGTGTTATCTCTTTTTTATTTGAGGAATCTGAAATCCTAGTCCTCCCATAATCATTATTTCGTCAAATTTTAAGTTATTCCATCGAAATCGGGAGATTAAATATCTGCCGTTGATGAAAAAAATGCAATATTTTGAAAAGGAGTACGAGTAACCCGCACCGATGGAAAACACAGGATTTATTCTTGATTTATAATGTGTTGGAATTGTAATTTGAGAAATATTAGTTTCTAATGGGATATTGTAAGTAGGAAGCAAATACGATAATCCAGGTTGAATGCCTATAGATATATCGTGGGAATGGTTGACGATATGATAGAATGTCCCGATAAGAAATGTTTGACTGCTTTTTAAGGATGGCGATGAGCCCCTAGAATCTATGTAATTCAGTAAATTTGTACCTATACTTACATTTTGTTGAGTGTAATATTCCGCAGATGCATCTAGATATACATTTTGAGTTTTGTTGTATATCATGAACCCTTGTGCTAATGTTGCATTGAATTTTATGGGTAGTATTCTCGATAAAATAGTATCTTTTTGCGAAATACCAATTTCTGAAAATGCAACCAAGCATATTATTAAAATATTTCTTACCATAAGTCAGCAATTTTATAGTTAATACTTAATGCAATTAAAATATGGTCGTGTATTCCCGAATTCTTGGATTTCAAAAATTGGATTGAGTTGTTTCCCTCCTTAATGTAGGCAATTTTTGTCCCAAAGTGCAACATGTATTGTGCAGAAAGGGACACGTTTACGCTCGAAGAAAGGTTGATTTGTGTGCCTACTCCTCCTTGTATAGATGAACTCCATCGTTCTGCAAAATTATGCTCATCGCGGTTGTCCGAAAATTTTAGATATTCAAAACAGTGGCCTGCCAAAACATAGGGTTTAAAAAAGGAGTTAGGTTTGTTTAATAAATAGTACATAACGCTCCATCCGATATGAATGTCGGTTCTGTAGCCAAAATCAGCTAAATCAGCCGTTAAAAAGTCGGCAAACCATTCGGTATTGACTCTATTTCCAAATTTCAACCGAAATTGCCCCCGGTACCAAATGCCGGTGTTTGCCATTTACCATCGTTTACAATGCCAATGGCACTTCTTACACCAAGTGAAAAGATTCCGGCATCTGAATTTTTGGTTGGCATTCCCTGACCCTCACAAATGTGAGTCAAAAAAAGAAGTGTCATTAGCATTATCTTTTTCATACATTTATTTTTTTATTATTATAAGGTCGTTAGGATTCCGATAGCTATCAGAACGCCAATAAACATTCCCTTGATTGTAATGATTTTATATGGCTCGTTTCATAATTGTGGATGTTTGGTATAAATTAGTTAACGCATTATCTTAAAAAAAAGTATGAATGTGGTTGTTAATCGAGATTAAAGGTTATGACAGTTGGAAAAAGTGTGATTTTGGCTAATAACTTTTTGTATATTAAAGAAAACTCTTATTTTTGTGAGCTATTGTCAATGTAATTAATAATCAAATAACTAAATAATTGTATGCAAAAAATGATTCGTTTTCTTCTGTTCGTTGTAATGATTGGTTTTACAACATCGTTTGCTCAGCAAAAGTATACCTACGAAACGGTACCCAATGATCCATTAAAAACTAGAATTTACACTCTAGCTAATGGTCTAAAAGTTTTTATTTCTGAAAGCAAAGAGGCTCCTCGGATTCAAACATACGTAGGGGTGAGGGCAGGGAGTAAAAATGACCCAGCTGAGACTACCGGTCTGGCTCACTATTTTGAACACATGATGTTTAAAGGAACACCCAGTTTTGGGACCACTAATTGGGAAAAAGAAAAACCCATGATTGAGGCAATAGAAGCATTGTTTGAAATCTATAGAAATGAAAAAAATGAAGAAAAGCGTGCTGCCATTTATAAACAGATTGACAGTTTGTCGTATGAGGCTTCTAAATTAGCGATCCCCAATGAATATGATAAGCTCATGAAAGCGATTGGCTCTCAAGGTACAAATGCTGGTACATCCAACGACTACACAGTGTATATTGAGAATATTCCTTCCAATCAATTACAAAATTGGGCAACAATTCAAGCAGACCGCTTTGGAAATAATGTATTGCGATTATTTCATACAGAATTGGAAACAGTGTATGAAGAGAAAAACATGTCTCTCACCAACGATGGAAGAAAAGCCAACGATGCTATGTTTAAAGCACTTTTCCCAAATCATCCCTACGGAAAACAGACTACTTTGGGCGAACAAGAGCATCTAAAAAATCCTTCCATGAAAAATATTCGTGAGTTTTTTGCTAAATACTACGTTCCTAATAATATGGCAGTTACCATCGTGGGTGATGTAAATTCTGATGAAGCAATCGCAATCATAGATCAAACTTTTGGAAAATTAAAACCATCTTCAGTACCTGCATTTACTTTTCAAAAGGAGACCCCAATCCAGGCTCCAATCATTCGGGAAGTAATTGGCTTAGATGCTGAAAATATGCGTATTGCGTATCGTTTTGACGGAGCTTCTAGTCGCGATGCAATGATGATAACTTTGATAGATGAAATACTTTCCAACGGGAAAGCGGGCTTGATAGATATTGATATCAATCAAAAGCAGCTTGCATTAGATGCTGGATCATCGGCATATATTTTGAATGACTATTCTTCTCTCATCCTATCTGCAAAACCAAAAGAAGGACAATCCTTGGAAGATTTAAAAACTTTATTGTTGGCCGAAGTTGAAAAACTCAAAAAAGGGGATTTTGCTGACTGGCTTACGGATGCAGCTATCTCAAACTTTACACTAAGAAAAATCAAACAGCTGGAGACGATTCAAGGAAAAGGGATGGCTCTTAACTCTGCCTTTTTAAAATGTATATCGTGGAAAGATGAAGTGATGTGGCTTGATGAACTTAAAAAAATTACAAAAAAGGATATTGTTGATTTTGCAAATAAAAATTTACACAACAATTATGTTGTTGTAAATAAGAGACAAGGTAAACCTGCAGATGTAGACAAAGTTTCTAAGCCAAAAATTACTCCTATTGTGATCAACAGAAATGCAGAGTCTGATTTCTCTAAAAAAATTAAAGCTTCTAAAATTAAAGAGATAGAACCTGTATTTGTAGATTTCAATAAAGATTTGGTGAAATTAACTGCTAAAAGTAATGTCGAAATTTTATATAATCAAAACGTAGATAATAATACCTTCACTCTTTATTATTATTTCAAAATTGGCACATTACATGATAAAAATTTGAAGTTAGCAGCCTCTTATCTCCCTTATTTAGGAACCTCCAAAATGTCGGCAGAAGCAATTCAACAAGAGTTTTATAAATTGGCTTGCAGCTTTGGAATTTCTTCTAACGATGATGAAACCTATATTACCCTATCGGGGCTGAGTGAAAATATGGTGAAAGCTATCAACTTAGCTGAATTAATTCTTTCTGACATGCAACCAAATAAAGAAGCGCTTACTAATTTGGTGGAAGATGTATTTAAAGAGAGAAAAAATGCAAAATTAAATCAACAACAAAATTTTAATAGATTGGTTAGCTATGCTACTTATGGACCAAATTCTCCTGCAAGATACATTCTTTCGGATGTTGAGTTGAAAGCTCTTACACCAGAGACTTTAATTCAAGCTATCAAAAATCTGTTAAAATTCCAACACTCTGTATTGTACTATGGTCCAGTAAAAGCTAATGAGTTTACAACAATCATTAATACTCATCATTCTATCATGAGAACCATGAGAAAACCTGAAGTGATTTCGAAATTTGTGCCACAAAATACAGATAAAAACAAAGTGTATTTTGTTCATTATGACGCTAAACAGTCGTACATTCAACAAATTATGAAAAGTGTGCCTTTTGATGTAAATCTTACAGCATCAGTGGCGTTGTTTAATAGTTATTTTGGAGGTAGTATGAATGCAATTGTTTTTCAAGAGTTACGCGAAAAAAGATCGTTAGCATATACAGCTAGAGCAACTTTTCAAACTCCCGATAAACCTACTGATTTTTATATTAACAATGCTTTTATTGCTACTCAAAATGATAAAGTAATTGACGCTTTTGATGCATACAACGAGTTGTATAATAGCATGCCAGAGAGCGAATTGTCTTTTAATTTATCCAAAGAGGGAATTTTAAATAAGATTAGAACCGAACGTATTGCTAAAATGAGTATAATTTGGACTTATTTGAATGCTCAAAAAATGGGATATACTTCTGATAATAGAAAAGAATTATTTGAAAAAATTCCTAATATGACATTGAAAGACGTCGTTTCATTTTCAAATAAATATCTAAAAGATAAAACTAAAACATATTTAATTTTGGGCAACGAAAAAGATTTCGATTTTAATGCACTTGCAAAATATGGAGAGGTGATCAAATTAAGCCAACAGGATATTTTTGGTTATTAATAAGTAAAATAAAAAAAACCGCAACAATTCTATTGTTGCGGTTTTTTTATGGTTATAAGTTAACTATTTAAGCAATGCCAATGCTTTTTTTATTCTTTCGATAGCTTCTATTAAGGTGTTTGTAGCTGCGGCATACGATAGACGAATGCAATCAGGATCGCCAAAAGCATCTCCAGGAACAAGAGCTACGTGTCCTTCGTAGAGAAGGTACATACATAAGTCATTACTGTTTGAAATAGAATATTTGCCATGCGATTTTCCAAAGTAACTTTTTATTTCAGGGAAAAAGTAAAAAGCACCTTGAGGTAAATTTACCTTCATCCCTGGAATCTCTTTAAGCAACTTATACATAATATCTCTACGCTCCATGAATGTGTTTTTCATGGTTTGAATATAATTATCTTCTATTGGGTTAATCTCCATAGCAGTAATGGTAGCTCTTTGTGCAATAGAGCAAGTGGCAGAAGTGATTTGTCCTTGAATTTTGTCGCATGCTTTTGCGATAGGAAGTGCTGCAGCAAGGTAACCAATTCTCCATCCAGTCATGGCAAAGCCTTTAGCAACTCCATTGATGGTGATTACTTGGTCTTTAATCGAGCTGAACTGACCAATACTTTGATGTTTGCCCTCGAAATTGATGTGCTCATAAATCTCGTCTGCCATTACCAATACATGAGGATGTTTCTCGATTACTTTAGCTAATGCTTCCAACTCAGATTGTGAATATAACATCCCTGTAGGGTTAGAAGGGCTGCTAAACATAATCATTTTTGTTTTTGGGGTAATCGCTTCTTCTAACTGTTGTGCGGTAACTTTAAAATCGTTTTCAATAGAACAGCGAACGTATATTGGTTTCCCTTCGGCTAATTTTACAATTTCTTTGTAAGATACCCAATATGGTGTTGGAATAATAATTTCGTCGCCAGGGTTGATTACCGATAGTGCCAAATTAGCGATAGACTGCTTTGCTCCTGTAGAAACTACAATTTGTTCGGGAGTGTATTCTAAATTGTTGTCTCTTTTTAATTTCGCACATATGGCTTGACGTAAATCAAGATAGCCAGGAACTGGCGCATAGTGTGAGTAGTTCTCGTCGATGGCTTTTTTCCCAGATTCTTTAACAATTTCCGGAGTGTTGAAGTCGGGCTCACCGATGCTCAGACTTATTACATCAATGCCTTGACTTTTCATCTCGCGTGCAATGCGAGTCATGGCTAGGGTCTCAGACTCTGCCATTTGGATAACTCTTTGTGATAAAAATTCCATAATATATTTATTTTTAATATTTTCCTTTTTATCTCGGCAAATTTAATAAAATTAATTAGTGAACAAAGGGTTTGATGAAAAATAATTTGATTGATGTTTGAAAAGGACTACATAATTTGAATTTGAAGGATAAGTTTCTTTGTCAAACATCTAAAGCTGGTGATGAATAATTTAAAAATGTCATTTCAGTTATTCGTTTTTTAGGTGTTTTAGTGCTGATTATAATTGTATTACTCATATATCGGGTAAATTTGGGTTTTATTTAACATTTTTAATCCCTAAAAAATGAATTCTTGGGATTATAAAAATAAAAAAAATGCTTAGCTTTGTAAATCAAATAAGAAACAATAAAAATAAACATAAAAATGCAAAAGCTTTTATTATTAGGAGATGAAGCTATCGCCCAAGCTGCAATTGATGCAGGTATATCGGGGGTATACGCTTATCCAGGAACTCCATCCACAGAAATTACAGAATATATTCAACATTCAAAAGTTGCCATCGAGAGAAATATTCATCGAACTTGGGCATCGAATGAGAAAACATCTTTAGAAGGTGCAATTGGAATGTCTTATGCTGGGAAACGTGCCCTTGTGTGTATGAAACACGTGGGTTTAAATGTTGCTGCTGATCCATTTATGAATTGCGCAATTACTGGCGCAAACGGTGGTTTGGTAATCGTTGTTGCCGATGATCCTTCGATGCATTCTTCTCAAGATGAACAAGACTCACGTTATTTCGGAAAATTTGCATTAATGCCAACGTTTGAGCCTTCTAATCAACAAGAAGCGTATGATATGACAAGATACGCATTTGATTACTCCGAAAAATTTAATATTCCTGTTCTTCTTCGTATCACCACTCGTATGGCCCATTCTCGTTCAGGAGTAAAAACTGCTGAAACTAGAAAAGAGAATGAAATTTTACTTCACAAAAATTTACGTCAATTTATTCTGTTACCAGCAATAGCTCGTGTTCAGTATCAACAGTTGATCGATAAACAAGAGTTATTCGAAAAGGATGCTGAAACTTCTGGGTACAACAAGTTTGTCGTTGGCAAAGATAAGTCTATGGGTATCATCGCTAGTGGAATCGCGTATAACTATTTAATGGAAAATTATCCAGATAGAATATGCCCATTTCCAATCGTAAAGATTTCTCAATATCCTTTACCTAAAAAGATGATTGCCGATGTATACAATAGCTGCGATACCATTTTGGTTTTAGAAGAAGGATATCCTATTATAGAAGAGATGATGAGAGGTGTGATGGATAATGGGAAAAAAATTATGGGCCGCATGGATGGTACATTGCCTCGTGCCGGCGAATTAAATCCTAACTTGGTAGCTGTTGCCCTCGGAATGGAAGACAAACATGGTGCTCCAATTCCAGATGTGGTTAAACAACGACCACCTGCTCTATGTACTGGTTGCTCTCATATCGATTCATATAAAGCTCTAGGTGAAGCACTTTCAAAATATTCTCCAGGTAGAGTTTTTGCCGATATAGGATGCTATACTTTAGGAGCGATGGCTCCTTATAATGCGATTAGCTCTTGTGTGGATATGGGTGCTTCAATCACTATGGCTAAAGGTGCTGCTGATGCTGGATTTACTCCTGCTGTTGCTGTTATTGGCGATTCTACGTTTACCCATTCTGGAATGACTTCTTTGTTGGATGCTATTGTGGATAAAACTCCTATTACTGTCCTAATTTTAGATAATTCTACAGCAGGAATGACTGGCGGACAAGCATCGAATGCGTATGGAAGAGTGAAAAATATTTGTATTGGCTTAGGTGTTGAAGAAGAGCATATTCATATCCTTAAACCTCTACCTAAACAACATGCCGAAAATACCGCAATCATTGCGAAAGAGCTCGAGTATCAAGGTGTTTCTGTGATTATTCCAACTCGTGAGTGTATTCAAACTCTCAATCGAAGAATGCGTGCAAAATTTAAAACTAAAGACAATTAAAAAAGAAAAATGTTGATTATAAGGAAAGACACTAGCGCTTTCTATTATTCAATTTAATCACAAAACAATAAATATTAAAAAATATGAAAATAGATATAATATTGGCAGGTGTTGGAGGACAAGGAATTCTTTCTATTGCCTCTGCTATTGGATACGCTGCAGTAAATTCTGGATTATTTTTAAAACAAGCTGAAGTACATGGAATGAGTCAAAGGGGTGGAGATGTTCAATCAAATTTACGACTCTCCGACAAAGAAATTGCATCTGATTTAATTCCAAAGGGAAAAGCAGATATGATTATTTCCGTTGAGCCAATGGAAGCGCTCCGCTATTTACCTATGTTGAGCCCCAATGGTTGGGTTGTTACAAATACTACTCCCTACATCAACATTCCAAATTATGGAGGAGTAGATAATGTATTAACCGAAATTAATAAACTTCCAAATAAAATTGCGATTGATGCAGATGAAATTGCAAAAGAATTAGGCTCCCCTCGTTCTGCTAATATGGTTATTTTAGGCGCTGCTTCCCCTTTTTTAGACATGGAATATAGTAGCTTAGAAAATGCAATTACTGCTTTGTTCTCTCGTAAAGGACAAGAAGTTGTTGATGTTAACATCGCTTGTTTGAGAGCTGGACGTAGTTTTGCCGAAGCAAATAGATAATGAAAAAAATCATTTTTTTAAAAAGACCGATATTTTTTGTCGGTCTTTTTTATTGATTTATTTGTATCCTTGCCTGTTTTTTAGTATTATTGCAGATGCTTTGATTTTTAACGAATAAACAAAAGATGAAACCTGTAAAGTCATTAGAACCTACTGCTAAATGGTTGCTTCGTATTGGAGTATTGCTGTTTGTTGTTGCTCATTATTGGGATATTTTCAAAAAATTTGAAATAAATAGTATTCATAGTTTACTCATTTTGCTCTTTTTTCTTTTTGGAACCTTGCTTTTTATCGGTGGCTTTCGCAAAAATGCTTCTTTAACGGTTGTATCTGGTCTTCTTGTTTTTGCAATATCTGCTTATTATATTATTCGAGGATTTGCAGGTGTTTTTGACCAAGATTTATTACTTTATATTTTCCCTGCTTCTGTTGGTCTTTTTTTCTTTTCGAAAGGAAACGCCTAATCTTTCTCTTTTTCTCTACTCATCGCTTTTGATTATCTTTATTGGTTTAGTATCAAAGGCATTAAAAAAAATTATCTCCTATCACTTTATGGAGTAATTATTCCTATATACAATCTTTTTTTGTGATTCTATTTTAGATGTGTTCCAGGTTGAAAATGTGCTTGTTTGGCAATTTTTATGTACCTTTGTCCTTAATTATAAGATAATTTTCATGCAACATCAGGTTGATTTTTTAGTAATAGGTTCTGGAATTGCCGGCCTTAGCTATGCCTTAAAAGTGGCAGAATTTGGTAATGTTTGTATCGTTACAAAAGCAGAAGCAGGAGAAACATCTACTCGTTATGCTCAAGGAGGCATTGCCGCAGTAATGTATCATCCCGATACGTACGAGAAACATATCAAAGACACCATGATTGCTGGCGATGATTTGAGTGATCCTGAAATTGTAAGGATAACCATATTCGAATCTACCGATCGTGTGAAGGAGCTTGTAGAATGGGGAGTAGATTTTGACAAAAATGTAAGTGGAAAATACGATTTAGCACGCGAAGGTGGACATTCCGAATTTAGAGTGTTGCACCATAAGGATAATACTGGACAAGAGATTCAACAGAAACTTTTTCAATCTGCTTTAAATCATCCCAATATTACCATTTTTGAGAACTTCTTCACGGTAGAGTTGATTACACAACATCATTTAGGGTTAGAGGTTACTAGAAGAAATAACGATATAACTTGTTATGGTGCTTATGTTTACAATCCTCATTCTAAACAAGTTGAAACAATTTTGGCTAAGCTAACGATGGTTTCTACTGGAGGCGCAGGAAATGTCTATTATAACACTACTAATCCGGAAGTAGCCACAGGCGATGGGATTGCCATGGTATATAGAGCAAAAGGCGTTGTTAAAGGTATGGAGTTTGTTCAGTTTCACCCTACTGCATTATACAATCCCGCAGAACGTCCATCTTTTCTTATCACAGAAGCACTTCGAGGTGCTGGCGCGATATTAAAGGATAAAAAAGGAATTGAATTTATGGGTAAATATGACAAACGAGGTTCGCTTGCTCCTCGAGATGTGGTAGCTCGAGCCATCGATAATGAGATGAAAATATCGGGCGATGATCATGTTTTTCTAGATGCCAGAGATTTAAGTCAGGACACCCTTTTGCATCATTTTCCAAATATTTTTGCAAAATGTTTAAGTATTGGAATTGATATCCGCAAAGAGATGATTCCAGTAGTGCCTGCTGCACATTATTTTTGTGGTGGTATTGCTACCGATGAACATGGTCGCACTTCCATAAATCATCTTTTTTCTTCTGGCGAGTGTGCCTCTACCGGTTTGCACGGAGCCAATCGGTTGGCATCAAATTCATTGCTCGAAGCATTGGTTTTCTCTCATCGTGCTTCCGTTTTAGGTCGTGAAATGGTTAAAAATATCACCTTTAACAAGGATATCCCAAATTGGAATGCCGAGGGTACTGTCCTGAATGAAGAGATGGTGCTTATTACCCAGACAAAAAAAGAACTACAGTTGATTATGAGCCATTATGTTGGTATTGTTCGCTCCGATTTAAGACTTCATAGAGCGTTTAAGCGACTTGAATTACTATACCAAGAGACAGAAGATCTTTACGTTAAATCGGTGCTTACTCCAGAAATTTGTGAACTCCGAAATTTAATCAACGTAGGATATCTGGTAATTAAGCAAGCAATGGATCGGAAAGAGAGTAGGGGACTCCATTTTTCAATAAACTACCCTCGGGAAAAGGAGAAAAATATTTAAAAAAGTATCTTCATGCCCCCTTTGAAATTTTTCAATTAGGATAACTAACAAAATTACTGATGTTTACACCCAAAAAATTGTATCCTCCACTAGCCAAACAGATAAACTCGTTGTGCATAGATACACCCAATGAAATTCAAAATAAAGCGATGCCAAAAATTAAAAGTGGTGCCAATGTTTTTGTTATGGCTCCTGATGAATCGGGGAAGACAACTTTGGCTGTCATCTATCTTCTTCATAAATTAAAATACGAACTTGAAAATGAAGATGTACCTAGGGCTATTGTTATTGTGCCAACAAAAGAGAAGGCTATTATTTTCAGAGACTTGATAAATTTCTATGGCAAACATGCCCATTTAAGAGTAAAATGTGCATATAGCGAAGAAGACTTGGAACGTCAACGTGATGATATATACCATGGCGCGGATGTAGTTGTAGGTACTGCTAAACGTCTTGGCGAACTATATTCTGGAACTGGTTTGAATATCAAATTATTGAATACTCTAATAGTAGACGATTTTGATGAGATTAATAAACAAGATGCATTAGCTCAAATAGAAAGAATAGCGCTGGCTAATCCAAAAGTACAAAAACTCTTTTTCGCCAAAACTCAACCCTCGTTGATGTGTAAGATTATCGAAAAAGTGTCTATAAATTTAATTCGGGTTAGCTGATAACTTCTAAATTCCCTATTATCATTTTCAGAGAATTTCTCACTCTTTAAAACAATTCGTTTAGCAACATGGTATATAAATCGGTAATAGATATACCCATGCTACGTGCTTGTTGAGGTACGATACTATTTTCCGACTGACCAGGAATTGTATTTACTTCCAAAAAGAAGAGTCCATCGTTGTTAAATATGTAGTCAAACCTAACTACTCCCTTACAATTAAGCCGTCGATAGAGGAATTTTGAGGTTGATCTGCAGTTTTGAGCTATATCTTCATCTATTTGTGCAGGTGTAATCTCTTCGGCCATACCAGTGGTATATTTTGCTTCGTAATCGAAAAATTCCTTTTTGCTTACAACTTCGGTGATAGGAAGTGCAATAAGCTCCCCTTTTGCTAAAAATACTCCACAGGTAATTTCACGCCCTTTGATAAAATGCTCAATTAATATCTGACGATCGTGTTGGAAAGCTAATTGAATAGCTGGTTTTAATTCTTCAATGCTGTTTACCTTCGACATGCCTACACTCGAACCAGAGTTGCAGGGTTTTACAAAACACGGTAACCCCGTGATTTCAATTATCTTTTCCTCTGAATATATTTCCTCCGAAAAGAGATGCACCGATGGAGAAACTTTAATACCAAGGGTCTTCACAACTCGGTTGCAGAAACTTTTGTTGAAAGTTAAGGCAGAAGTAAGCACATCCGAACTAGTATATGGAATTTTCATCAACTCAAAGTAACCTTGAAGTATGCCATTCTCCCCAGGTGTTCCATGTATTGCTATAAAGATTGCGTCAAAAACAATTTTTCCATCATGCAGATTCAGCGAACAATCATTTTTATCTATTTCTACTAAAGTTCCATCCGATAATTCATACGTCCAACTTCTTCCCTTTACATGGATAAACCAAGTGTTGAAATACTTTTTATCTATATTTTTTTCTATTACTTTTCCGCTTTTGATCGATATATCGTATTCGCCAGAATCTCCACCTGCAAATATGGCTATGTTTTTTTTCATCGGTTATTATTTATTTTTTATATGAAGGTCAGATAAAATTCGCATGAGTTTTAACATCATTCCAATAAGTGATTTATTTAATCATGCTCATTTCATCTTTCTCGAAAATTTAAAGTTCTACTCTGCAAAATAAATCATAAATACTCAGAAATAACTTTAATTTTTATTTTTTGATTGACGGATAGTTGTTCACAACTTTTCTATTTCAAGGTGTGTTAAAAAATCAATGATTTTATGAAGATTAAAATTATTGATATAATCTGCTATACAAATTACTTTATGGTGCCACTATTTTATGATATATATTACCTTTATATTGTCTAATGTTTCGATAAATGCAATTCAATTTTTGTGGAATATATGATTAATCTTCCTATTTTTGCAAAAAAAAACATCTGGTTCATGGAATCTTATTTTTCAAAATTTAGAAGTCAAATAATTGGCGATGATTTAACCATTGATACTCCCTATGGTAAAAAAAAGGTAATATATGCAGATTGGGTTGCAAGTGGTAGACTGTACCAAGGGATAGAGGATAAAATGGTGAAAGATTTTGGACCTTATGTTGCGAATACACATACCGAAACATCGGAAACAGGAGTGATGATGACATTGTCGTATCATCATGCTCAGAATATTATAAAAAAACATGTAAATGCCAATCAGGATGATGTGATTATCTTGGCTGGCTTTGGGATGACTTCTGTAATTAATAAAATGCAGCGGATGTTAGGCCTTCGATCTTGTGGTTTTATCAGCCAT
>CAZZHH010000010.1:0-77678 GCA_964653595.1 uncultured Lentimicrobiaceae bacterium | reverse complement strand
TGCCACAAAGACTTTATCATTAAATTTGCAAAAAATAACAAGTTGCATTTAACCCAGAATCAGCGATACAATCGCTGAAACGATTTAATGTTTCTAAATCAATTCGTTGATACGAATCAAACAAACATTAAATCGGGATTAAACCCCGCTTGAAGGCGAGGACATGCCCAACTAAATCAAGTAGTTCGATTTTTTCAAATCCCCTATTGATTAATTTGGGTTTAACACTTGAATTTATGAAATTATTATTTTTTCAGCTAAAGAGATGAAGCAAGAGCGCAAATAATTTAAGGGTATGAAGAAGTTCTTTTCATTTTACAAAGATTCTTCTCCCTCAGAAAATTGAACTGATCCCAACTTACTGCCATCAGGTTTAGCGTGTGTTATGCTTTCGATCTTATTTTTTT
The DNA here is from genome assembly GCA_964653595.1 of uncultured Lentimicrobiaceae bacterium. GTDB lineage: Bacteria > Bacteroidota > Bacteroidia > Bacteroidales > WCHB1-69 > JBAXTE01. The sequence goes on along the minus strand of CAZZHH010000010.1, from coordinate 77,271 downwards.
TCAATTAGTTCAAGTATCAATTCTGTCAATGCTTTCACATCACTATTAATCGTACCATACATATATCGTTCATATACACTTATATTGTCAGGCGGATTGAGATTTAATTTTAAATCTTTTTCTAAAGCCAATAACCTTAGAAACTCTCTTTGTGTACGGCCATTTCCTTCTCTGAATGGGTGTAAGAAATTTATATTATCTAATATTTCGGCTAACTTAAATGCAAGGTCATCTTTATTGATTTTACTAATAGTTCGATATTCTAAAAGAAGATTATCAATATATTGAAAAGCAAAAGAAAAACGCTCTCCTTCAAAAAATGGTTTCCCATTTTTACTGATATTTACAGTTCTTTCTTTTCCAGCCCATTCGTAAACATCTTGAAACAAATATTGATGTATATTCAGCAAAGAACTATGGTCTTTGATTTTAATAGGATTTTCAAATAACTCTTCAACTCTTTTAGATATTTTTAAACTCTCATAAGCTAATAGTATTTTGTCATTATCAATATTTGCCAAATTATATAACACACCCTCTTTATTGGTGTATTTATATTCAGGATCAACATACTGATATTTATTTTCCATAAATGGTATATAAATTAGTCAAAAAGTCTGTTTCAGAAATTAAACCTGTTTTCCAATCTACATATAATTGAATTAATTCTTTTGTCGGCTCAAAGCCTTCAAACATATTTGTACCAATAGCATTTGCAGTACTTTCCAATGTTTTAAGATCAGAAAACTTCACTCCCATTAATGTTAGGTTATTTCGGTCTATTTCTATTGTTCTATACATTTTTATTCAATTTATAATCCTTACAAAGATACAAATTTTCTATAATTATTTCAATTGTTTTATTTGAAGCGTTTTTCTGAATGAAGCATAACTAATTGATGGACGTGTTTATAGTACTAATAATTGGGTCAATTCGCAAAAAGGATGGCTTTACCCATTCTTTTTTGCGAATTAATTACAAATATTATTGTTTAATTAAATTTTATTGTTGTCTGATAAAAAGATATAAGATTTCTCCCTATGGTCGGAATGACAAGGGGTAGAGTGAATATTATGGCGGGAGGGGGTTGTAGGTGGCATTGCCACCTACAACCCCCTCCCGATTATCCATAACATATTGATAGTCATTTCGAGACACCATTCAAAAAATTGAAAAGAAAGGGTTAGTGACAGTAGTGATATTAATATAAAAAGCCGGTCTCCCTGAGCCTGTCTAACGGGCGGCTTTTTATCATACGAAATTCTGTCATTGGTAACGAAGTGAGAAATCTTTAAGGATTTTGTTTCATTACGTTTTAATCGGAAAATAGTGATTATTTCCAATTAATTTTCAATACTCGTTATTTATAATATGTGCCTTCGACACTTCGATCCCGCTTAAGCTGGACACCAAGCTGGAGCCTGGCAGGCCACGCTAAGGCGTGGCAGGCACACGCCATGGCGTGGCAAGCAGGCGAAGCTCAGTGCTAAAAGCTTCACGTTGATGTAGCTAAGTGCATCGCAGTCAACTTCTTGGGATTTAACCCTAAATCAGCGATACAATCGCTGAAACGATTAAATGTTTCTAAATCAATTCGTTGACACGAATCAAACAAACATTAAATCGGGATTAAGCCCCGCTTGAAGGCGAGGGCATGCCCAACTAAATCAAGTAGTTCGATTTTTTCAAATCTCTTATGGATTAATTTGGGATTTAATTTAAAAACACACAAGGGTGGTTTTCGCCAATCGGCGGATCGAAATCACCCAAATTATGTAAAAAAGGCAAATTTAGAAACCCCATTTTTTACATTGTTGTCCCGACATTGAGTAGATTGAAATAATGTCCATTTTTCGGGATCTGTATATGAGAGAGGAGCTATTCGCATGAACCTCAGATTACTCTGCCACTTAGCTACTTGTTAACCTCTTTGGATTCGACTGCGCCAATCTTCACCCGTTTCCCCTGCCTATCGTCCCGATCGTAAAATCGTCATAATCGAAAAGGATCTCCTTTCGGACGCCTGTGATGGACGTCTGCTCCATTGTCCCGTCGAGGTATGATTGCAACAGGTTGAACACATTTGCCGAATCGATCGATTTCATACAGTGATTGTTATTGTTGCACGGCGGGGTCACAAATTCATGTACGCAGGGACTGCAATAGAGGTTCTGGTAGACCACCATGCAGTGTTTGTTGTTGCCGTACTGGGTTGGCGAGCAGGGGCCGAAAAGTGCGATGGTTTGCGTTTCCGTGGCGAAGGCGATGTGCATAGGGCCGGTATCGTTGGTAACCACCACCTGGGCGCGCTGTATGACGGCGACAAGTTCCGCAATCGTGGTTTTGCCGGCCAATGAGATGATCTGTCCGCAACTAGGCAACTCTAACATGATGCCTTTCACATAGTCGGCCTCCTTCTTCGAGCCGATCAGCGCAACCGTCTTGTCGGGATAGTTGCTGTAAATATCTCGTATCAATTGGATGTATTTCTCCCTCGGCCATTGCCGCTCTATCCGCAGGTCGCTTGCGTTGGGGTTTATCACGATAAGGCCATTGAGGTTTGTTCCTTTCAATGTTGATGGAAGGGGAAACGGTTTGAACTTGTAAAGACCCGTTGTCTTTGTACGGCAATTCAACATCCCTGCGAATTGAAGGTAGGTTTCCGAAATACTGCTTCGGGTGTTGTAATACATCATGTGGGTGTAGTTCCCCATTCGGTAATGTTTGGAATTGATGTAGAATCCCAGCCTGTTTTTGGACATACTCAGCAACGAGACCAAGGTGCTGAAATTAGAGTAGACCTCCAAATCTATAAAGACCTCGATCTTCCGTTTCATCAGATTTCTCACGAAAGGGAAAATCGAAAGGGTCAAACTTGAGAAAGAATTGTCGTTAATGTAAATCACCTCGTCAATGTCCTCGATCAAGTTGATGATCTGCTTGTTCTCGATGGAGGTCACAAATATAATCTTCGCATGGGGATGGTTTCTCTTGAGCGTTTTGATCAGGGGGGTGGATTGGATGATGCTACCCATGCCCTTGTATTTGCATATTGCAATGGTGGAAAAGGACTTGTGCAGGTCATGGTCGATTTTCATGATTTTACCTAGCGGAATGACCAATAGATTGACTGCCTTGACAAATGGGCCTACAATATATTCATCCAACAGGATTTTTGTTCTTGTTTTCATTTTTCCGGGTGTTTGCAGATTTCTATTTTGGATGGGGTGAACGGAACCATGTTTTTTGTTGTGACGAACAATCGGTTGCAGTCGTAGTATATCCAGTTGTAGTGTGCGCTCAATGGGAAGCAGTAGGCCTCCTCCTTGTGTGAAACGGTGGTAATGAAGCTGAACGAGCCTAGCGTGATTGAATCTTTGGCAAAATGAAACAGTAACTCCTGCGATTCTGCTTGCTTTGGCAACGATATCACCGCAAAATTCCCAAAACGCCGTGTCCTATCGGCGGATGGTCTATCCTCTTTTTCAACCGGGACAAGGGCTTTGGCATCCTTGCTTTTTGACCACAAGTGCGGGTATTGTCTGAGGGTATAGCATTTCGGAGCATAAATCAGGCTACTGTCTAGCGGCTTGCCGCCCTTCAAGTCGAGGTCGTTTCTTATCCATATTAGGTGATTGCTTATCACATCGAAGGGTTTGTAATTTTGAAAAATGTGTTGGGAGATGAGCGCATAACGCATCGTATTTGGAACTCCATCGGTGTAGTCAAACCAGTTTTCGGGGACGTTTGCGAAAACGACCACTGGAATATCAAGTTTTCCCAGCAGGGCGATATTCTCACGCTGCAATGATTCCATCACCGTATTCTGCATATACTGATTGAAATAGGAGGGCACATTCCTTCCGGTGTAAAAGTAGAGCATCGGGGTGTTTGAAAAGTCTAGGAATGTTGCTTTTGGGCTGAAGTTCGTGTCCATGAATTCCTTTAAATCCGCATATTGTTGCTTTGCAAAGGGTTCCGTCCCTTTCACCCTTTTCACCCTGAAATTGGTGCGTTGCACGGAATCATTGGCGTGGAATTTCGATGTAAATTGGGTGTAATTGCTGATTAGGTCGGTGTCTTCCCCTTTTCTGAATACAAACACAACAAGGGTCATTACAAACGGAATCAGGATCAACAGCTTTCTGTTCTGTTTCGCGATGTCCCAGACAAACAAGACAATTATCAGGTAGAAGAACGAGCTGATGAAGGATTCGTTGGTTTCGGCCAAGGAGTGGCGCACCAGCCCTCGTTGGGCGTTCATGAAATAAAAAACGAGCATGGAGACCATAGAGATATCGAAAAACAGCCCTTTTGGCACCTTTTTGACATTAAGCCGAACCAGGTAAAAGATGAGCAGTAGAGTCGAAATAGCCGGAAAGAGGTAGTAATGAAGATAATAGATGCGGTTGTAGGACAAGGTGACGATTGGCAAACCATGGGCCTGACTGGCGCCAAGGTAGTCCAAGGCCTGCTTGAAGTTGGAATGGATGTCGATACGGGTGAATGCAATCAGCACAATGACAGCTGTGGCACATACGGCGAGGATCAATGCGATGGATTTTACGAAATCAAGCATTTGCTTTTTGCGGAAGCGCCCATGAATGAGGTAGCTGGTAAAGAGGATGGTGGTGATGGCAATGGCGGAAATTCCTAACTCTATCTTCCACAAGCAGGAAAACAAAGTAACAAGTTCGATGAATACCATGGTCTTGATCGAATTTGTACGGTATAATTTTGCAAACAGGAATGTGATTGCAAATATCATAAAATAGGAATTCATAAAGAAATAATGGATGAACGGAATCAGCAAGATGGTTGAAAATGCGAGGATTCCACTCCTGAATATGCGGCACAGGAAAAAGTAGAAAATCAGCCAAAAGACGATGTCTGCTATGCCCCCATAGATTAGGAAAGAGAGCGAGCCATCGTACCCGTTGAGCAACGAATATAAAGGCATGAGCCCAAAATCGGACAATACGTGGGAGCCGAACGCCTCCAATATTGGTGTTTGACCAAATTCGAAAAGTCGCATCATTCCATTTGCGGGATTAGCCAGCTCGAATAGCTCTGTGGGTTGGTTGATAAAGGGCTGGTAAAAAACGAAGACAAGGATACCTGCCAATAAAGTGGGGAAAATATAGAGATTCAGCGTTTGCTCAAGGGAGCGGTCGGTTTGCCTTTTCTTTTTATGCCAGACAAGTAGAAATGTGACCAGTAACGCAATCCAGATCAAATAAAATAGGTTTGGGGAAAGCAGATGGATGTTCCGTTGGTTGAGTATCAGGTAGGTTTCATCACTCAGAACAGACAAGAATGGGATGAAAAAAAGGGGCAATGAGCCGTTGAAAAGTGTTTTGAACTTGAGCCTGAAAACCTCCAAAGCGATAAGGAGCATCGTGATCAATACAAAAAACAGCATAACGAAAACAAGCATGATAGAGATGTCTTGGAACCCTAGCCAAAAAGCCACTTCGCGAATAAGGAAAGAAAGACTAAATGACAAGGTTCCTAGCCAATAAAGGATATTTTGGTCAGCACGGATGATCCGGCTTTTGGTTGCGGAAACCGCAGTGTAATAAACAATAACGCATGTGATCAAGCTAAAAATCAATTTCAGCCCCATGATCTGTGGAAAGCCGATTAACTCGTAAAATAGGAACAGGATCCCGAAAAAGGAGAGTTAATTGACGGCCTTCAATGGAAATTTCAGCATGTTGAACCTTCTCCTGAGGACGAAAGCCAAGAAGGACAATATCAAAATCCCACCAAATAGAATAAAAAAGGAACCGTAGAAAAGCCAAACCCGTTTAGAGATATCAACGTTTTCAAAAGTGGCAATCGCGGGTAGCAGCGCATCGAATTTGCAAATGGACAGATCGGAGTAGAGCAACTTATCCCTAACTAAGAGCAACGGCACCAACAAAGCAATTCCGAGGTAGGGAATTTTGAATTTATAAATTGTATGTAACCATTGTTTTATCATCGGAATTTTTTCTTGTGCAATATTAGTCATTTTATGTGATAATTGCAAATTAGAGATGTTCGAACGATTATAACGAGGATGTTTGTCAAGCAAAAAGAGACCGCCGAAGCGATCCCTATTGTAGTAATTTGGTGTCTCGTATTATTTCACCACGAAGACCTTAATGGTCTTTTGGGTACTTATTGAATTCATTTTTACAAAATAGACTCCGTTTGAAAGTTCAGCCGTTGAAAAACGAACCGTATTTGGCATGTTTGCAGTTACAGAGGTAATTGTTTGTGCTACCACTTTTCCGGTAATATCTATCATCGAAACCGAAAAATCTTCAGTTTTTGGAGCTAAAATATTTATGTTTACTTCGTTTATAGCTGGATTTGGGTATACCGAGTAACGAGTATCGACGGTTTCGGTTTCAACGCCAACTGTAGATACTACTTGGGGAAGAGTGATAAAATCAACCCACGCACAGTCGCTACCAGCTAATTCCATTTGATCTTTGCTATATATCCATTTAAAAGTTTTGTTTCCGGCAGTAACAGGGTAGCTGGCGCGAGTCCATCCAATTTCACCACTCCATTCTCCTCGTTTAACGGTAAGTATATAAAATCTCAAAAAATCATACGTAGATTCACTGGAAACTTTATACCAGAAAGAGATAGAATCGGCTGCAGCAACATTCATCGATATTTGAAGAGTAGAAGTTTGAGAATTTGAAATTGCACCCGATCTAGCACAATATACACCCTCTTGTGGCGATGTATTTACGATGGTCCATGGATTAGTAGCATCATTAGTCCAAGTATATTTGCTGAAGTTGTTCGATTCCCAGTCTTCTACTGTTGCGCCAATTCTGGTATTGAAAATAGTGGTGTCTGTATACGATCCGCATCCACTTACAATTTTAAATTGAACATTGGCATTGGTTGGATTTGCACCTACGGTAATTGGAAAAGAAGCAGTTTGAGTTGACCCTGTATTGAGAGAAGTGAAATTTACCACAGAATTTGTGATAGTTACATCCGTTGAGGTGGTGGTGAGAGTTACTGTAGTTGCATTGCAATTAGCATGACCCAAGTTCTTCACAGGAACCACAATATTTGCGTTTTCACCCGCATCTAAAATAGAATTAGCGAGTACATTGCCAGCATCATTAATACTGATGGGTTGATTTTTTAATTTAGGAGCATTCATCCACACCGTGTAATATGAGGTCCAGTTATCATTTCCATCTGTTATTGAAACGGTGTATGTATTCATAGTTTGATCGGGAACCAAAGATGAGACGGCTACTTTAAAAGCTCCGTTAATAGTGACTGAATCTGTGGCTGAAATACTTCCAAAAGTTCCACTATTGTCGATAATGGAGGTATGTGTTCCTGGATTGGTAAGAGTAGCAGAAACATTATTTGCCCCAACTAATCCCATGTTTTTCAATGTAACATTTAGTAAAATAGTATCTCCGTAATCGGCCAATTGATTGTTGTTGCCTTGGATATCATTTAACGTTACCGTTGACATTGCAACAAATGGCGTAGTTCCATCGATAACATAAATTACTCCATGATATGGGCTATTATTGTATGCACTTCCAGTTACCTCAATGATTCCTGTGGTATGAATGGTGTCTACAGCAATGGTTACTGAGCCTCCAGATATAGTTCCAATTCCTAATAAAACGCCATCTTTTCTTAATGAAACTTTAGCTCCTTCCACTGGTGAAAAAACTGGAATAGCGGTTGTGCCTATTAACGTGCTATTAGCATGAGACATTGTGATAGGTGTTGCCTCAGCGGTTCTAACCATCACCGATGGATCTCCAAAAATATTCCACGTATCCATCGTTTCGTATGAGCTAGAAGAATAGGTATCTAACATCGACATCATGGCATTCATGGTTATCCCGCCATAGGTACGCTTTATATTAGAAGCATATGTTTCGGTAAGAATATTTACCATTTCGTCTTGCCCTTTCATTGGGGGATTCCAAGGTTGGTTGATGGTTGACATTACGGTAGCCAAAGCTCCAGCTGGTTGACCGTTGTAGCTAGCACGAAGCCAATGTTCTGCAAAACAGGTTTGGGATGTAAAATTCCCATTTACGCATGCAACGGAGAAAATAAATGGCCATTTGGTGGTATTTTGAAGCGCATCTACGTTGTTGTTGTTGAAACCACTCGATACAAACATATTCCAGTCGCCATGTCCACAATAGGTTATAATCCCAACACCACGATTTATCGAGTCTGAAATACGGGTAGCAGAAGCATTTCCAGATAAATCTTCTCCACCTTGACTTCCATCATATTCTTCCGCAATATTAGTGTAGTTATATCCCATCAGTTTTGTGCGTATATTGCGGATGTGGGTATAGTCGTACTCGCTATTGTCTCCTGGTCCTTCGGAAGAAGCAATTCCAATGCCTGAGGTTATCCAATTACCAGCAGCAGGATTGGTTTCGTAGGATATTGTGCGTTGCACCATCGTGCTTACGTGTGCAACTGTCTCAGCAGAAAACCTACCTACAAAAATTTCAGGATAATGATCGTTTCCTGATAAATATGCATAGTTGTTGTCCGACCCACTTGGGGTGGCATCTATCGTAAGCATCGTAGTGGTAACTTGAGCATAATCGCCTACTAACAAAACATATTTTAAGTTTTTTGTTGCATACGCATTGCTGATATAGGCTTTGATAGCAGCTACCGTTGTGCCCGCAGTACTAGTTCCTACCATAGTAGTTGGAATTCCCATGTTTTGTTTGTGCACTACAAATGGTTGCATGGCGGTCATAAATGCATCGTGACAAATAATCAGCAATTCACCAGTTTCGTTCACCGCAGTATATTTTGCTGTATTATAATTAAGGAACTGTCGTTTGTATATTGCCTCAAACTCTGCATCTATGGGTTTGGGATTGGTGAGTTCATTTTCTCCTCGGTTGGTGTTAAACTCAATTTTTACAATCACTTCGGAATAAACACGAAGAACCTTTTGAATGGGATTATATTGCATCATGTTGGCGTCGATAGCGCAACCTCTTATACTTCTTGCAATATAAGGAGTGTTGGAGGTGATGATGTCTTTTGGAAAAAATGCATCTTGCTGGTATGCTGCACCATATTCATAGCCAATAGTTTCTGGATTTACATTTCGTTTTAGGTTTCCCTTGGAAGGAGCGATGATTGCCGAAGAGATATCCTTATGCTTTTCGCTGATAACCTTTGTGGTAAAACTACCACTGTTTGGCAACGCAATAGCTGTAGCCATTTTAAGCATATCTGGCATCCCTTTTTGCATTATTGGATAACAATTATTTGCAACTACCACATTTGCAGCCCCTTTTTGAGTTGTTACCGATTTCAAACGGTAATCTGTTAATGAAAATTTGAGAGTTACTCCCTTAGAGTCTGAGTCAATCATTGTTGCCGTGTTCTGTGCCATCACAAAACCTTGTATCCATAGTATGGAGGCTAAAAAAAATGTAAATCTTTTCATCTATTTTTTTATTATTTGCGAAAAAAACCGCACTTAAGAAAGTGCGGTTTTAATATCTCATTTAAAAATGTTATTTTACAACACTAAAGCGTTGTGTAATTACTGTTTTGTCTGTTTTAATGGTGATAAAATAAATTCCACTACTTAATGAGGAGGTGTTTAAAGTAGCTGAATTTGCCCCTTGCATTTGCATTTCGTTTTCGGTAAGTGTGTTCAACAATCGTCCATTATAATCAAATACTTGAATGGTTACATTTTGATTGTCATTTAAACGATAGGCAATATTTAAGCTATTAGAGGTTGGATTTGGGAACAATACAATGTTGTTGATGTTTTTATCCACATTTTGAACATCAACACCAGGGGAAGAGATAGGAGGAAACACAATATAATCAACCCATGCTGCATCCGTTCCATCGGCTACAGAAAAATCTTTGATATATTCCCATTTAAACGTATGTGACCCAGCGGTTACAGGATATGAGGCTCTTTGCCATGCAGTTTCACCATCCCATCTTCCTTTTTCTGCACCGTCTATGCTGAATTTTAAGTAATCCCAATTGTTGTTGTCAGGATCGTTTTCGCAAGATGTTTTTAACCAAAATGAAATGGAATCATTGGTAAGAACATTCATGGTTATCTGCATTCTTGAAGTTTGACTATTGGTTATAGCACCCGATTTCGAACAATAAGTGCCTTCATATTGCCCTGTATTAACAACAGTCCATGGCAAATTACCACCAGTTACCCAATCAAATCGAGTTAAGTTGCCTGTCTCAAAGTCTTCACTTACAAGTCCGGTAGTAGGCCCAAACACTTTTTCTGCGAAATATGCTCCTTGCTCGAAACGAGCATTTAGAGTTACTACCGTAGGAGTAGGTACATCCGACGCTACCGAAAGGGTAAAGGTTGCATTGATGTTTCCGTTAACGACTACTGCTCCAACGTTTACAGGCGATCCTGTGATGGTGATGCCTGGGGTAGATGTAGTTAATAATCCGTTAACAGCTGTTGCGGCAGCGTGCCCAATGTTCTTTCCAGAAATGGTAAGTTGAACAGTCTCTCCAGCATCTAATCTACCGTTGTTGTTGCCTGTAGCATCATTGATGCTCATGCTGTTGATTTCAAGTACAGGTGCATTGATGGTTTTGGTAATTGTGGATGACCAGCTATGAGATGCATTATCCGTGATGGTTAAATTAAAGGTAACAGAAGTTCCATCTGGCACCGAGTTTGAAACCTGAAATGCAAATGCATTCGTTTTAAGAACACTTGCGTCTACAGCTATGTTTCCATAAGTTTCCATACTGTCAACCATCGTGATATAAGGGGAAGTGGTGGTTAACTTAGCTTGCACTGTGTTTGCAGTAGCAACTCCAAGGTTTTTTAACGTAATCGAAAAACCTGCATTTTCACTATAATCTATTAGGCCGTTGTTGTTTCCAGTAGCATCTACAATGGCTTCGCTTGTCATAGATACAAATGGGCCTGTAGGCGTTTGAACTACCAAAGTGCCGAAAAATGGTTGTTTGTTTTGTGCAGTTACTACTACATCGGCAGTACCTGGAGTGGTAACACCCGAAAGTGGAACAATGGCAATTCCGGTGGCATTTGCAAAAGTAGCTCCTAGTAAGGTAGTTCCCATCGATACCGCCACATAAGAATATGGAACTGTGGTAGTAACTGTAATGGATGAACTGTTTAAAGGAAGAATTCCATTGTAAGTTGGAGTCATCGTAGTTGGCACACCTAAATATGGCATCAACGAAGGATCGCCCATCAAATGATAAATTTCCCAATAATATTTGGTGTATGTTGCTGCTGATTGTGTAACCGCCATATTACCAGCTCTAACCATCTGACCAGTGGTAATATATTGGTCGGCATAAGTTTCTCCATGTGTATGGAAAAGACGATCGAATGAACCTAACCCAGTAGCAGAATATGGAGAGTTCAAGGTAACTGATTTAAAACCACAAGCAAAATAATAATCCTCATTCCAATAAGTACTGTTTGAAGCGCCAATATAGCCGATTGCTCCTTTGTTTTGTCCGCGTAATAAGGCTTCTCCAAAACAGGCAGGTTGTTCAAATTTATTTGTTAAACAGCAGTTTCCCATCATGACAGGATATTTTCCAGCATTATTCATAGATGCAACATCTGTAACACTAAATCTTGGATTGTCCCAACAGTCCCAATTACCGTGAGCAGAGTAGTTAGCAATAGATACCCCTGCATTTACTTTAGCAATAATATCCGCAGCAGAAGTTCCTGAAACATTATAAGGATATGAATAGGTAGTATAAGGAGGTGTAGTAAAATAGGTATTTTTTAAGTAGTTCAATTGTCCATCTCCATGAGTAGGGCCATAAGTAGGATCTTGTCCTGCAATAACAACCATTTTATTTAAGAAGGAAGGATCTGCCATTAAATATTTTTCATATTCTACGGTTTTGCTCACTTGATTGGTTATCTCTTGTGCTGTTGTGCCAGAAAAACGGCCATAGTAACACTCTGGAAGATAATCCCCTGTCCAATCGCAATAGTATAAATCGGTTACGTGGTCTGCCGAAGGATTACCAGAAGTGGTTCCGGCATAGGCTGGTATTTGAGCAACATCCCCTACAAACAATACAAAAGTAGGAGCGGGTAGGGTGGCTGTAGCACCAGTATATAGCGATTTTAAATAATTCTTAATCGAAGTAGTGGTGGTGCCTACGGCTGCATTGTTCGTATATGCTTCAGTTACAATATAACCTTTTTTCTTTTTCCAGGTAACCAATGGTTGTATCGCACTTTGAAAGGCAATGTCGGAGACAATTACGTAATGAAGTGGTCCTGATGTATTCCCATCTTTGGAGGTAGTTTCTACTTTACTATTCAACATTGTACTTTGAATTCCTCCTGAATAAACATCGTTGTATTTTGCAAACATTTCTTCTGTAGCTTCCGTATTTGGATTGTTGAAGGTTATCTCTAATTCCATTGAGGTTACCTTTTTTATAATCCCTGTAACTGGATTGTAACTAAATGGAGAAACTGCTATTCTGCCAACAGTTGTGTTACGCATCACTCCAAGTTTCTCAACTACTGGAGTTGGAGTCCAAAAACTATTTTGTTGATATACTTGGGCGTTTTTTACAAAAACTATCGGAGATTTGTCCCCTTTCGAACGCGATGGTTGTGCTGGCAACAATGGATAACCGGATGTATGCAAAGGCATGGTTATCTCTTCTGTTTTTATCAATTGATAGGTCATTCCATCACACACAGGTATGTTGATAAGTGTTTGGTATTGTGGTAATTCCGGAAAACCAGCAACCGTAGATGTGCCCATGCCTTCTACTGCAATTTTTACAAAACTGGCCTTGTTGCGGTAAACCGTTTCAGCAACAAAGTCGCCTGCGTTGATTTTTATACGCAATTTATTGTTCGAGTTTTCAAGCACTTTAACTTTTGTTTGTGCACTGTTTTGTGCATACACTTGTGTTGAAAACATAATCCCTAAAGCAAAGATAAAAACTACTCCCGTGAGCAAAACTTTGCCAAAATAATAATTTTTCCCCATTATGTTTATCGTTTTTGATGTTTTTAATCTCACAAATATACATTAAAATAATTTTCAATAAACGGTTTTTGTCGAATTTTTTTATTATTATTGCAACTCAAATGTCTAGCAGTTAGATAACAATGTTAATTGTTGTTAAATATTAACTTTGTGTTTTTGTTCGAGATTTGTTTTTTAGTTATTAATAGTCTGATTCATGGCGATATGAAAACCTGAACTGACCCATAATATTCAATAAGTTATTTAAAAATTTGTAATGAAAAAAATTGTACTTACGGTTGGAATCTTTTTTCTTTTTTTTGCTAGTTTTTCACAACAAGATATGCTTCTTGAGGGTAACTATTGGGGAAAAAACATCTATATTTTCAATCCTTTTGTGGATGGAGTCTCTTCCATTTCCAAGATTTCGGTTAACAACCATGTCCTAGATTCAGTATTTACATCTAATTCGTATGTGGTGGATTTAACTAAAATGAATTTTTCAATTGGACAATCTATCATTATTTCCATTCAACATTTAAACAATTACGAACCCGTTGTTACCAACCCGGAGGCAATTGCACCTACCAAAGATTTTAACATTGAATCCTTTAAATATAACAAAAAGGACAATAACCTCAATTGGAATGTGAAAGAACTGGAAAAAGGGAAAATTTATGACATCGAGCAATTTATATGGGGAAAATGGTTGAAGGTTCATACCGTTGGACTTACCGATACTGTTTCAACCTCTTGTTATACACCGATATATAACTCTGGATTGAATCTCTTTCGATTAAAACAATACGAAACTAAATCCAAAAACTCCTCTTATACCAAATCCATAAAAATTCGCCCTGGTACAAAAGAGGTCTTTATCGTAAATGTTAAAGCATCTAAAGTATTGGAGTTTACTGATCTTACTCGTTTCGAAATCATCGACACCAAAGGAAAAATTGTAATTTCGGGCAAAGGCAAAGAGATAAATATAGAAACTCTTTCGCCGGGTGATTACTTTGTAAACTATGACAATAAAACCGAGGGATTTATAAAAAAATAGTATGCCAGTAAAAGACAAACCAATCGAAAAGCTATATTACACCATAGGCGAAGTTGCCAAAATGTTCGATGTAAATACGTCGCTTATTCGTTTTTGGGAAAAAGAGTTTGATATCATTAAGCCAGCCAAAAACAAAAAAGGGAATCGGCTTTTTACCAAGCAAGATGTCGATAATTTTCATGTTATTTATCATCTTGTAAAAGAGTCTGGCTATACTCTCACCGGAGCTAAAGAAAAATTGGGGAACAAAAAACCCGATACCGATGTAGAAATGGAAGTGGTTTTTAAATTGAAAAAAATTAAAACGTTCCTGCTCGATTTAAAAGAAACATTAGACTAGTTTTTTAGGTTATGTTTTGCAATAATGTTGGTGTTTCATTTATTTTTTAATACCATTTTTGAGAGTTAAGAGTAAAATATTTGAAATTGTCATCCAGTCTCCGAAGGCAATCGGGACTTTGCAATATTACTATAGCTGTTAACCATTGTCATGCTGAGTTTATCGAAGCATTATATCAAGGGCTTTTGGGATGCCCTTCGATTAACTCAGGGTGACAATGAAATAAATATCCTCATACGATAGCTATCGTATATAAATCCTGTAATGCCAAATAATCTTTATCACCACAATGGGAGTTTTTTTGTAAAAAATTAAGTTGCCCTTTCAGTGCGTATTTTTAAATTAGGTTTGTTTCCACCTAAGGCGCTGCCACAGGTGAAATTAAGCTGGGCTTTCAGCCCGCGAAATAGCGTTATAAAAAATCAGTTATAAAAACGATAATAATGGCTAAACTTAAATCAATGGCAATGTTTTTTGTGGAAGAATCTTGGGATATGATTTTGGGTGTCCCAGTGTCAAAGCCAGGAGTGTGACAAGCAAAAATTTTAAGCCCACAATGTTATAAAACAGAACCTTTTTTCACCAAACTGGGTTACCATTTTTCGTTTTTTTTGCAGATAAGCTTCCGATTCTCCTATTTTGATCTATGCGTATTTATGCGAAAAGTGATTTAAGGACTCTTTTCCTTGTTTAAAGGTTTTGCCCTACAAAGATGTTTCTCCTTTTTTGCTTTTTGACCACACTTAGCACACTCAAAATTATACGTTCCATCCGATTTTATCTCGGCACTATTCTTACACATCTTCTTGCTCATGCAGTTTGTTGCTTTTGGTTTTAAACATACAAAAAAGTTATTTGTTTGTAGTTGGTCTAATTTTCTCCACTTTTTGCCCTGTCCATTAATAGAATATAGAGTTGGGCTTTTAACATTCGATGAACACATTATTTAATTTTAAATTTTCTAATTGGTTATATGTCAAATTAAGAATTTATTTTTAAAAATTTACAAAATTTAGATTATCGATAAAACTTTTTTGTACTTTTACACTCTTTTTGTTTTTATTTTTAATCCGAATTAAAAACTAAAAACAAAAGAAGACCATATATTTATTAACTAATAAATAGAAATTATGAAGGAAACGTACCTTAAGAAACTCCTGTTTCTTTATCTGATTTACAAGTAAGCGGAACTACCGTAACTGGATTTGCTCCAACTATCTATTCTATATAACGTAGTATTACCTGCTGGAACTACTGCTGTTCCTCCAGTTACTGCTGTAGCAACTGATGCAAATGCAACCATTGCTTACGTTCATGCTGCCGCTCTTCCAGGCGTAGATAGTGTAAAAGTAACTGCTCAAGATGGCACAACCCAACTGTTATATTTAGTTAACTTTACCGTTGCGGTTCAAACCTATACCGTTACTTTTAACGTGATTGGAACCAATGGAACTTTAGCTGCAACTGTGGATGCTGCCTCTATTACTTCTCCCGCAACCGTTAATGCTGGTAAAAATGTGATATTTACTGCTACTCCTGATGCAAATTACAGTGTTAAAGAGTGGAAACTGGACGGAACTATTGTTTCAGGAAACACCTCGAACACATATACCCTCAGCAATTTAGCTGCTAATTCAACCGTAACCGTTGAATTTAAACTAAATGTGGGTGTAAACGAAGCTGCTCAAAATGTAGTTAGCATTTATCCTAATCCTGCAAACAATGTTGTAAATGTAAAAATGGATAACATCATTCACAAAATTGCGGTTGTAAACATGAACGGCCAAGTAGTTGCTGAATCAGTGATTAACAACATGGAAGGTTCAATCAATACTTCTTCTATTGCCAACGGTATGTATTTCTTACGTATCGAAACTGCAAACGGAATTACAATGAATAAAATTCAAATTGTAAAGTAATTCTAATACACAATTATCTTAGAAGAGTCACTCATTTGGGTGGCTCTTCTTTTTTTATTTGGGCATGAAAAACATCTAAAGAAGTCCTTAGAAAAACACTAATATCGCTAAGGGATAATGGAAGGTTTAAATGCTTTATGAACCCTAATTTTGAAACTTTGCAACGAGTTCTCTATTCTCTTATGTTTCTGACACCAGTATAGCAAAAAAAATCCAGAGAGACAAGCAATCTGGACTTTTTTATAGGTATGTTGTTTATTTTCTAGCCACACTTTGAGTATCCACAATCGGTGCAAGTAAGGCAACCCTCTTTGTAAATTACTCCATGTTCCGACCCACATCCAGGACATTTAGCTCCTTTAACTTTGGTTCCATCTGGGATGAATTTTTTAAGAGCTCTAACAACTCCATTTTTCCAAGTATTTATGTTGTCGGTATCTAAGTTCATATTTTGAATAATGTCCACAACATCTGGAATAGGCATCCCGTGACGAAGAATTCCTGAAATTAATTTGGCATAATTCCAATACTCTTTCGAAAATGTTCGCGATAATCCAGCATATACTTGTGGATAACCATCCTTGTCGTTGTAATGAAAGTCGTACCTAGTCTCTTTGTCTTGCTCTTTTACTTTAAGGATATATCCTTTTGTGAGGTATGCAGGAATAAAAATTGATTCCGCCTTCCCCGTAAAAATTTCATATGGACGTCCGTCCAAATTGCCTACAAAAGCAATCCATTTTTCGTTGTTATTTTGGAATCTAACCACATCTGCTTCTAGCTTTTTAGGTCGGCTAGGTGCTTGCGTTTCCAATATTTTAGTTTTTTCTTCTTTGGTATCCTTGCTGATGAGAACTCCCGATCGAGAGCCATCACGATAGATGGTCATTCCTTTACATCCACTTTCCCATGCTTTTTTGTAAATATCACTTACCAACTCTTCCGAAACATTGCTTGGTAAATTTACCGTTACACTAATGGAATGATCTACCCATTTTTGAACTGCTCCTTGCATAGATACTTTGCTTACCCAATCGATGTCGTTGGAGGTTGCTTTATAGTATGGCGATTTTGCAATAATATCATTTAAATCGCTGTCATTCATTGTTTTAACAGTCTCTAAGTCGTAGTTGTTAACTTTGAGCCATTTTAAAAACTTTGGATGGAAAACATTAAATTCTTCCCAAGAGTCCCCCATCTCGTCTACAAATGCAACTTTGCTGTTTTTGTCATTAGGGTTTACCTTTTTGCGTCGTTTGTAGGATACCATAAATACTGGCTCAATCCCCGATGTTGTCTGAGTACAAATACTTACACTCCCCGTTGGTGCAATGGTGAGAAGAGCAATGTTTCTACGTCCATATTTAATCATCTCGCTATACAATTCAGGAGACGATTCTTTTAATCGTTGTATAAATGGATTGTTTTTTTCTTTTTCATTACTGTACACCGGAAAAGCACCACGCTCACGAGCCATTTTTACCGATGATGTATAGGCAGAAATAGCCAACTGTTTTTGGACTTCTATCGCAAATGCATTAGCATCCTCAGTGCCGTAACGTAAATTCAAGGCTGCAAGCATATCGCCCTCTGCAGTAATTCCAAGTCCGGTTCTTCTGCCTTGAAGCGTTTTTGTCTTAATTTTGTTCCACAACTCTAATTCTACTCTTTTTACATCCTCTGTTTCTGGATCAATTTCGATTTTTTCGAGAATCCGATCAATTTTTTCCATCTCTAAATCAATCAAATCATCCATCAATCGTTGACCATATTGTACATGCTCTTTAAATAAGTCAAAGTTGAAAAACGCCTCGGATGTATATGGATTTTCTACATAACTGTAAAGGTTTAATGCAATAAGCCGGCAACTGTCGTAGGGACATAAAGGTATTTCTCCACAAGGATTAGTGGATACAGTTTTAAATCCTAAATCAGAGTAACAATCTGGAACAGACTCACGGCTGATGGTGTCCCAAAATAAGATACCAGGCTCTGCAGATGCCCATGCATTGTGAATTAACTTATCCCAAAGCTTTTTAGCATTGATTTCGGTAGTATAAGTGGGATTTGTAGATTCTATAGGATATTGCTGTCTGTAAGGTGTGTCGTTGATTAAACATCTCATAAATTCATCGTCAATTCTTACCGATACATTTGCTCCAGTAACTTTTCCTTGCGTCATTTTTGCATCGATAAATCGCTCCGCATCGGGATGTTTTACAGAAATAGATAGCATTAAAGCTCCTCTACGACCATCTTGTGCAACTTCTCGGGTAGAATTTGAATATCGCTCCATAAATGGAACAATTCCGGTAGAGGTAAGTGCGCTGTTTTTTACTGGACTTCCCGTAGGTCGGATATGGGATAAATCATGGCCTACACCACCTCTGCGTTTCATCAACTGTACTTGCTCCTCATCTACTTTCATAATGCCACCATACGAGTCGGAGGAACCATTGTTGCCAATTACAAAACAATTTGACAAGGACGCAATTTGAAAATCATTGCCAATTCCAGCCATCGGACTACCTTGTGGTATGATATATTTAAAACCATCTAGTAAATCAAAAATCTTTTCTTCTGAAAGCGAATTTGGATAATTACGCTCTATTCGAGCAAATTCTTTGGCCAAACGAAGATGCATGTCTTTCGGTGTAAGCTCATATACATTGCCATGACTATCCTTTAACGCATATTTGTTCATCCATACACTAGCAGCTAACTCGTCTCCCTTAAAATATTCGGTAGATGCTGCCGTTATCTCCTCAGAACTGTATGCCCTTAACCCTTTATTTTGATCAACTTCAATCTCTCCCATAGCCTCCATTAATTCCTCTTTTTCTATAATTTCAATATCTTCCATCTTTTTTTCTTCCTCTTCGTTGTTGTCGAATGAATTCAACGTACCCATTTCTGGTCTAACTCTATTTTCTATGATTTTAGAGTATGCATTTTCATTTTGTTTCGAATCCGTATCGATGCCAACACATGAAAACAAATCAAGTGTACCGTTCATAGTTTGTACGTTTTTAATTTATTTATTAACCCTTTGATTTACTGTACATAAATATCTAATTTCTTTGCCCCAAGCGGTATGTAGTTGATTGTCAGTGATTTTTTAAATCTGTAGTTTGATTTTTTTGTAATTGCGAATTTACAATTTCTTTTAATATGAAAATAGTAAGTACAAGAATTAATAATCAACAATTGAGGGTTAATATCATGACTTTCAAAGTGGTTAATTGTTTATAATTCTTTTTCCCAAATCAATTTTGTGCCAAATCCCAGCTTATTGTCGGTCAACTTGAGTAGTTTTGGGTAAAGCGCCCATAATGAGGTGTTTGCAAGTATTGCAAATGGAAACTTTTTTAAATATTGCATCCTAAAATGAGCTGGAGATTGGTCATCCACCCGATGAATTTCGCCCACTATTTGAAGCCCTTGTATAATTCCAATCATTTTGGTTTCCAAAAAAATATTTGCCGCTATTTTATTGTTTGTTAATATTTGGTTAATATGTTGAGTGTGATCATCAGAAGTAAAAATAAAACTGCCTGTGCTTTGGTCGTAAGCATAAAAACAGGAGCAACACCAAGGTTGATTATCTAGGGTGGTGGCTAATGTCAAGACATGATGCTTCTGAATGAATTTTACAAACCTAGAATCGTTGATTTGATCGGTAGATAGTCTTTTTGTCATTACTTCCCGAATATTGTTTTAAGTGCTACAAGCAACAGAAAAATACCAAAAATTTTCTTTAGGTATTCTTGCGGTATTTTTACTGCATATTTAGCACCGAAATATCCTCCAATAAAAAAAGCAACGGCAATAACCAAAGCATACATTAAATTTACTTGCCCCGCCTTATAATATTGATATGCAGCCATTAATCCAATGGGTGGCAGCATAATGGCGATGCTTGTCCCCTGTGCTTGATGTTGCGAAAATCCCAAAAAATAGATTAACATGGGAATGATGATAACACCGCCACCAATTCCAACCATGCCACTAAATGATCCTGCTAAAAGACCAATAATGATCAATATGATTACTGTTTGTATGCTCATTTTCATTAGGTAAACATTAAAAATCTAAATTTAAAGAGAGGTAAAAAACACGTGGTTGAACTTTGTAATTTTCAATACCCCAGGCCCAATCGGCTCGGATAAAATAGCCTAAAAGCTTAGTGCGAATACCAAAACCATAACCGCCTACAATTGGCTCTACTTGCTTGTTTAACGTTACTGTTATCGGGCCACTCCGAATGATTTGGGTATACAACGAATTATCATCCGAATAGGGCGATATCCCTGTCCAAGCTGTGCCTATATCTCCAAAAATATTGAATTGAAAATTGTTGACAAAATCAGAATTGAAGCTCTTGTTAAAGATAAATTTTACGATGGGTATTCTCAACTCACTGTTTATTACTGCAAATGAATTTCCATTACGAATGTTTTGAGTAAATCCACGCATGTTAGTAGCTAAAGTTTGAAAACTATAATTTTGATCCATGTCCACATTGATATTCTGATTAAATTTTGCAAATAACCAATTGTCAACCCCCCCCATGTAATAAACCAATTTGTTTTTGCCTACCGAGGTAGATGCTGCTATTCTATTTGCCCATATAAAATTTCGATACAACCTGAAATAATATCGGGCATCTGCTCCAAAAACAAATAAGTTTTTGCTGGTTTTCTCTACCGATTGATAGTACTCTGCAAAGATCTTTGTCCTAGCACCCTCATATATATTAGGAGCTAGCTCTCTGCTGTTATCAAAAATCCATTCTCCTTTTAATCCCCCCCAAAATCCATATTGATTTGGCTCTTTTAAGGTGTTGTTCTCTAAGGATAAAAATATCTGTTTATCCGATCTTCCGATAAGAGTTCCCCTTACTGCATTTACTCTGCTAAATGGCCACTTTAAAATGTAAAATAAAGAGTTGGATAATTGCTTTACCCCAAAATATTCATTAAATTGTTTTAACTGTTGTCTGTGAAACACCATTTGGCGATCTAATCGCTTTTCTAAAGTTTCATAACTTAACATAAACTCTGTGTTGTCGAAATTTAAGGTAAACCTAACCCCTCCAATTAATCGATGATTCTCTAGTAAATCTTGTGTGCCCACCATAAACAACGCATTAAAACCAGGATTTAAATAGATGGGAGAGCCACCCCCTGTAAATTGCTGATAAGAGGTGTTCATAAAGCTAAAATCTACCTGCGAAACAATTTGACTTATCGAATATTGCGTGTAAGCATTTTGCTCCATACTCTCAGGCTTTAACTCTTCTCCGATAGATATCTCCTTCCTATTCGTGTCGCCAAATTGAATGAAGTTTTGATTGCCACTTGAAAATATAACGCCTGGACAATCCACATATGCCTCACTCATTTTTACGGATACTAACCGCTTGCCAACTCGCTTTTTTGTTTTTAGTTTTGACTTATTATTCAGACTATCTACCCTCGTTGTATCTAAAATATATTTTTGCTCTTTTAAGCTAGCTCCATCCGAAAGAAAACTGCCATAATTGGTAGGGGAGGAAGTGAGCCCTTGAAAATAAAATTTCTTCACTCCTTTGTTCCATAGAGTAGTATTATAATGGTTGGTGGCTTTATTAAAACTGTGTTCAAGAATTGAACTTCGAAAATCGGTATATGGACTAATCTTCGAATAGAAGCGATAATGAACAGTTGTGTCTATGTGGCTTAATGTGCTGTCAAATTTTCCAATATACGAATTGGTAATTCCATTTTTGTTGCTTAAAAAGAGAAACGTGTTTTTCTTAAGTTCTAATGGTTTGCTCTCGGTGCCATATCTTCCGTCGGTAACTTTTCTTAGGGTTGTGCTTTTGCTCTTTAAATCGTAAATATACAACCTTGTGGTGCCAGTTAAATTGGATCTGGATAATGCCTGTTTTGCCCCGATTGTGTCGTTTGTTCGGTTAGAACTAAACATGATTTGTGTCGACTCGTTGATAAATTCGGGATCGGTATCATCAAATCTGTCCTCCGTAATTTGTGTGTAACTCCTCGAGGTTAAATTGTAAATAAAAATATCAGGGTTTCCATCTTTTACTCCCGAAAATACAATGTTTTTGCCATCGTGAGCGTATGCCAACGTGTTTATCTTGGCAATGTTGTATATCTCAAAACGACTTAGAGTTTCGTCTTCCAAGGAATAATTGTAAAAAAACAATTTACCCTTTTCCTCTAAAGCCATGGTTAAAATAGTTCCATTGTGATTCCATGCCAAAAGAGGAATGGTACAATCCGGATTATCGTCAATCTTATGGTTTCTCTTGAAAATTTTTACCGGTCGCTTCCGATCTGGTTTTTTCAACCACACCTTGTATTTGCCTCGAATGTTGGAAACATATGCATAGGCTTTACCATCGGTAGATTGTTTATACCCGTAGTATTGGGTCTCCTTTTTGTATTTCACTACCGTAGCCGAATCGGGCATGGAGCGAATGTTGTCGGTTACATATTTGTTTGTGTAATAGGCAATACTCTGAGAAAAAAAATCTTTAAATCCGAGGCCTATTCCATACATGAACCCCCTCTCAACCGACCTTGAAGATCGAATGGAATTGAGGGTGATGGGGATAGAATTGCTTCCGTATTTTAAAGCATAATAGCTCCAAATTGCGTTACCGGCAATCTCTAATTCATTTTTGTTTAGCAAATTCAGCTTCGAATACCTTCCACTTACCACTAAATCCCGAATTTTGTTGTCCATTTCATCGCTCGATCTCTCTGCATAATAAGAGACTAACCCCCTAAAAACCCAGTCGGGTAAAGATAAAATGGCACTCGATTTCATCTTTTGATACAAAGAAGAGCCCTGAAACAACTCATTGATATAGATAGAAGCTACCCCAGCTCGTATCTGCTTGTCTAAATCGCGATAACCATCGTTAAAATATAAAAAGACTTTGTTCTCAGCAATCAACGTATTACCCCCTGTGTTATAAAGGTTTTCGTTGATTAAGCCAATGTTGGATTCCTTGAAATCGGAAAAATTAGCATAAATGATAAATTGAATCTTCTCGCTTAACCCGGTTCCAAAATTTTGCTCAAATTGCTCTATCTCTTGATTCCCATACTTTAATACGTATTGAGCAATTTGCTTCCCTTTAGGATAGAAATAAACATCGCATCGATTGTTGCGATAAAAAAACCAATTTAACTTTTGATATTGAACCCTATTTTGACCAAAAGTAAGATTTGAACCATTGTAAAACTGTGCATGCAGATTCTGGCCAAATAGCATAAAAAGCATTGGCACGATCATCCACATCCGGTTTAATTTGCTCAAGTCTCCCTTTAAAATCATAAATGGTAAATATAATATGCTAAAGTAATATAAATTTTTATGTTTCTATTTCTATTTCCAATTTCGTTATTCATTATCTTTGCAAAAATACATTAATATTATGATTCAAGTTGCAGTTTTTGTCTTTAATTTTATTCAAGTAAATACCTATGTTGTTTACACTCCTAGTAAAGATTGTATCATTGTAGACCCCGGTTGTTATTCTGCGGAAGAACTAAAAACACTTACCCGATTTATCGAAGAGCAACAATTAAAACCCTATGCAATCGTACTTACCCATCCTCATATCGATCATGTGGCAGGAGTACAAAACGTAAAAGATTTTTATTCAATTCCGGTTATGGCTCACCATAAATCAACCGAAATCTTAAATCAAACGGAGCAATATGCCACTGCTTACGGTTTTGATAGAGTCAAAAATTTCCTTCCAGATACCTATTTAGAGGATATGGATGAGATATATTTTGGCAACTCTTCGCTGCAAGTGTTATATACACCCGGACACGCAGAAGGTAGTATTTGCTTATATTCTAAAGAGGATGGATGGGTAATTACTGGAGATGTGTTGTTCCAACAAAGTATCGGCAGAACCGATTTGCCTACAGGCAACCACTCATTGCTTATAGAAAGTATTCAAACAAAATTACTAGTGCTGCCCAACGAAACTAAAGTCTATCCTGGTCATGGAGAAGCTACTACCATTGAATTAGAAAAAAAATTAAACCCCTTTTTTTAAAATCGGGAGAACATATTTGCATTAATGGTGTTGATTAAATAAAAAAAGGATGTTTGTAACCCGAAGAGAACGTTTTAATGCTGCCCATCGACTGTTTAGAAGCGACTACTCCGATGAGAAAAATCTCGAAATTTTCGGAAAGTGCTCTAACCCCAATTGGCATGGTCATAACTATGAACTCTTTGTTACTGTGGAGGGCGATATTGACCCTTCTACTGGTTTTGTTGTTAATCTGAAAACTCTTAGCAAAATGATTAATAAGTTTGTAATCGATAAGCTAGATCATAAAAATATCAACCTCGAAGTGGATTTTATGAAAGGCAAATTAGCATCTACCGAAAATCTTGCAAAAGCAATATTTGAAGAGCTGTATCATCCGATTGCAAACCTAGGAGCCACCCTTCATAGTGTGAAAATTAACGAAACAGAGAATAACTCAGTGGAATATAAAGGATAATAATTTAAAATAATGGGAAGAACGAAAATAACCATGGAAGATATTGAAAACAACATGTTTGAAGAGAACAACATGGATGGATACAAAAGGCTAGATAACTATAATATGGAAACCATAGAAAAGTTAAAACCTTTGTATATAGAAATTCTAAAACTCATCGGGGAAGACCCAACCAGAGAAGGACTTTTAGATACGCCCAAACGGGTGGCGAAAGCGATGCAGTTTTTTACCCACGGTTACGACCTAAACCCCGAAGAGATCCTCCGATCGGCCATGTTTAAAGAGGATTACCGACAAATGGTAGTGGTAAAAGACATCGAAATTTACTCTTTATGCGAACATCACATGGTCCCTTTTTTCGGGAAAGCTCACGTAGCATATATCCCAAACGGACATATCGTCGGATTAAGTAAAATCCCCCGAATTGTAGATGCTTTTGCACGTCGACTCCAAGTGCAAGAACGATTAACGACACAAATTAGAGACTGTATCCAAAATACATTACACCCACTTGGAGTAGCCGTAGTAATAGAAGCACAGCATATGTGTATGTCGATGAGAGGAGTGCAAAAACAAAATTCTGTTACCACAACTTCCGATTTTACGGGTGCTTTTCTAAATCAATCCAATACCCGACAAGAATTTATGAAAATTATTGGTGGTAGATTACATTAATATAAAAAACAAGGTTATGAATATCTTAGAAGCAGAACAACAGATTATTAAAGAGTTTAGCCTCTTTGAAGATTGGATGGATAGATACAATTATATTATCGAACTAGGCAAAACATTGCCCGTAATCGAGGATAAATACAAAACAGATCAATACCTAATTACTGGTTGTCAATCTAAAGTGTGGTTGTGGGCCGATTTTGTCGATGGGAAAGTGGTCTTTTCTGCCGATAGCGATGCCATTATTACCAAAGGAATTGTAAATCTTCTCATACGCGTGTTGTCCAATAAAACACCTCAAGAAATTATTGATGCACCTCTAGAGTATATCAATCAAATCGGACTCAAAGAGCATCTTTCTCCTACTAGGTCAAACGGACTCCTATCTATGATTAAGCAAATGAAAATGTATGCAATGGTGTATAAACTTAAAAATAACGAATAGATGATAACCATAGAAAATCCAACCCCTATCCAAAAAGAGATTATCGCTCGAATGAAATATATCTTCGACCCCGAAATTCCTGTTAACATTTGGGAATTGGGTTTTATATACGAAATCAATCAAGACGAAGAGAATAACGTGCTTATTGTGATGACTCTTACTGCACCCAATTGTCCTGCTGCAGAGACATTACCCGCTACCGTTAAAGATGAATTGTTGACAATCGGAGGTATTAAAAATGTAACCGTTGAGGTTACTTTCGATCCCCCATGGACTACTGAAATGATGTCGGAAGAAGCGATGTTGGATTTGGGATTACTCTAATCCCAATTTTGATTTTGGTTTTAATTTCCTTGTCGGATAGCTTCTACGGGGTCTAACTTAGAAGCACTTATTGCCGGAATAATTCCTGCTAATACTCCAATTACAAAAGAGATGGATAGACCCAACGTTAGGTTTTTGATCGATAATACTAACGAAAATTCTAACATAGCAGATGCAATTACCGACAACAGAAAAATAATGATAAGTCCAATTATTCCCCCTATTAGAGACAAAAATACTGCTTCAAAAAGAAATTGCGATAGGATAAAAAACTGTTTTGCACCCAATGATTTTTGTATCCCAATTTGATTGGTCCGTTCTACTACCGAGACAAACATAATGTTTGCTATGCCAAAACCTCCCACTAGCAACGAAAAAATTCCTATAAACCATCCTACCATCGATAATACGGTAAACACAGGCTCAAACCCTTTGGTTATCATGTCCGATTCGTTTAGGGCAAAATTATCTTCAGCATGTGGCTTTATTTTTCGGATAGATCTCATTATACCCCTGAGTTCAGCAATTAAATCCTTGTTGCTTACCCCTGGTTGCGGCCTTATGGCTATCAGCGGATTCAACATATCACCATTGCTATTTATATCCTCAAAATTGGCCATAAAGAGTGCCGGAAGTACTACCGTATTGTCCGAACTGTTGCTAAACATGTTATTTCCCTCTTTTTTGAATACTCCAATCACGCTCAGCTTTGCTCCCCATATTTTAATGGATTGATTGATTGGGTTTGAGCCAGGAAAAAGCTCTTCTGCAACACTTGCACCAATGATTGCATTGTTGGTTCCAGTACGTAATTCGCTCGGTGTAAAATACCTGCCATTGTCGATGGTAAACGACCATGTTTTATCGTAATCGTGCGAAATTCCAATGATGCCAATATTATTTAACGATTTTCCTCCAGATTGTATCGTTTTGCTGGTAGAAATAATAAAGGAAAAATACTCTGCAAGTTGAGATCTTGACATTATTTCCTCTAATTCTGAAAGTTTTGGCTGTGGTCGCATTAGATATTTCCACCAAGCAAAATCTTGGCTAAACTCCCATGGCCACTTCTGTACATATACCACATTGCTCCCCAACGAAGAGATGCTTTCATTTATTTTGTCTTTTAAAGAGTCTACTACTGTTAATACCGAAATAATGGAAAAAATCCCAATGGTAATCCCCAATAGTGTTAATACAGTTCGAAGTTTGTTTACTATAATTGCTTGTATTGCAAATAAATAGCTTTCCCGAATCAATTTTAAAAAAACCATGATGCTTTTTTTTTATTCTGTTTTGCGATTTTTCCTAAATTTGCACTAAAATAGAGTGGCTAAAATAGATAAAAATCAAATGCATTCAATTAATTAATCGATATAAAGGTCAATTTTCATGTTAAAAAAAATCAAAAGCGCACTTATCTCCGTTTATTACAAAGATGGTTTAGAACCATTGGTAAAACTTTTACATCAAAATAATGTTCAAATAATCTCTACTGGTGGCACTTTAGAGTTTATCGAAAAGCTAGGTATTCCAGCAAAAAGCGTCGAAAGTGTCACGGGTTATCCCTCTATTCTGGGTGGGAGAGTAAAAACACTTCACCCAAAAATCTTTGGCGGAATTTTAAGTCGTAGAAATCACAAAGAAGATATCAAACACATGGTAGATTTTCAAATTTCTGAAATCGATTTAGTAATTGTAGACCTGTATCCTTTTGAAGAAACTCTTAAACAAACCAATGACGAAAGTGAAATTATCGAAAAAATTGATATCGGAGGGATTTCACTGATTAGAGCTGCCGCAAAAAATTTTCAAGATGTGGTTTGTATTGCCTCGGCAAATGAATACCAAAAACTTCAATCCATTTTACAAGATAATTATGGTTCTACCACTCTTGCCGATAGATATTATTTTGCAGCTCAGGCTTTTAATGTCTCTTCGCATTACGACTCTGCTATTTTTAACTATTTCAACCAAAAAGCGCAAATAGATGCCCTAAAATTAAACCATAGCAAAGGCAAAATTCTCCGATATGGAGAAAACCCTCATCAAAAAGGGACTTTTTATGGCGACTTAGAGGCCAATTTTTCACAGCTACACGGGAAAGAAATTTCGTATAACAACCTCGTCGATATGGAATCGGCAATGAATATTACCGACGAATTTGCAGAACCTACAATTGCCATTGTTAAACATACAAATCCTTGTGGCGTAGCCAGCGGGAAAACGCTCAAAGAATCTTGGATTAAAGCTCTCGAAGCGGACCCTATATCAGCCTTTGGGGGAGTAATTTCTGCGAATAGAGAAATAGATGTGGAAACAGCATCCTTGATTAACAATCTCTTTTTTGAAGTGATAATTGCTCCAAACTACGCACCAGAAGCACTAGAATTGTTGAAAAGCAAAAAAAATAGAATTATTCTGGAACGCAAACAAGTACCCATTTCTAAATTTCAGTATAAGTCGGTGCTAAATGGAGTCTTGTGTCAAGAAAAAGACCTAATTCAAGAGGTAAAAGAAAACCTTAAAGTGGTCACCCATCTGGCACCTAGCAAAGAACAAATAGACGATTTATTATACGCAATAAGTTTGGTTAAACATACTCGTTCCAATGCAATTGTCTTAGTGAAAAATAGACAGATGATCTCTTGTGGTATTGGACAAACATCTCGTGTAGATGCATTAAACCAGGCAATAGAAAAAGCGAATCGGTTTGAAATAGATATTACAGATGCTGTGATGGCTTCGGATGCCTTTTTCCCATTTCCAGATTGTGTTGAAATAGCCTATAAAGCAGGAATCTCCAGTGTTATTCAACCGGGTGGCTCTGTTAAAGATCAAGAATCTATCGATTATTGCAATAAAAATAACGTATCCATGGTGTTCACTGGATTACGACATTTTAAACACTAATAGAAATTGTTCAATTTTTAGAAAAAAGTGCTGATATCAATCGAGATATGGCGCTTTTTTTTATTATCCAGATAAAAATTACATATAAATGTAACAAAAAAAAGAAAAATGCGTAAAAACACGAAAAAGATTAACATTTAATAAGCCAAGTGATTACATTTTTAATCGTAATTTTGCAAACATTATAAATTATACAACAAATGGGATTATTTTCATTTTTTACTAAAGATATTGCAATCGACTTAGGAACAGCAAATACAATTATCTATTACAATGACAAAGTAGTTGTGGATGAGCCTTCTATAATTGCAATTGAGCGGTCGTCTGGAAAAATTATGGCAGTTGGGAAACGCGCCCTAATGATGCATGGAAAAACGCACGAAAATATCAAGACAGTTCGTCCTTTAAAAGATGGTGTTATTGCCGATTTTCAAGCTGCAGAACACATGCTTCGAGAAATGATTAAAATGATGAACCCTAACAAACAACTTTTTCCACCCGCATTAAGAATGGTGATTTGTATCCCATCTGGTATTACCGAAGTGGAGGAGAGAGCGGTAAGAGATTCAGCAGAACAATCTGGCGCCAAAGAGGTGCGACTTATTCACGAACCAATGGCCGCAGCAATCGGAATTGGAATTGACGTATTAGAACCTACTGGAAATATGATTATCGATATTGGTGGTGGTACTAGCGAAATTGCAGTAATTGCCCTAGGTGGTATTATCAGTAATAAATCAATTCGTACGGCTGGCGACGACTTTAATGCAGATATCGAAGAGTATATGCGCAAACAACACAATATATACGTGGGTGAGCGTACGGCTGAAAAAGTGAAAATTGAAGTCGGATCAGCGCTTCGAGTTCTCGAAAATCCACCAGAAGATGTTGCTGTTCACGGTAGAGATTTGCTTACCGGTATTCCAAAAGAAGTAATGATTAACTATTCAGAAATCGCCGAAGCTATCGATAAATCTGTTCAGAAAATCGAAATGGCTGTTCTTAATGCCCTAGAAAATACTCCCCCTGAGCTGTCAGCAGATATCTTACGCACAGGTATTTATCTTACTGGCGGTGGTGCTATGCTGAGAGGTCTAGATAAAAGAATTGCTCAACGAACCAAACTTCAAGTTCATATTTCAGACGATCCACTAAAAGCAGTAGCTAGAGGTACTGCTATCGCTCTGAAAAATTTTAACAAATATCCCTTCTTAATCAAATAGAAAAATTGTTATTAAAAAAAAAGGCTGGCCACTTCGCTGGCCTTTTTTATGTAATAGCTCTTCAATTTCACATTTTCGTTTAAACAGTTCTGAATAGATTCGTTTGTTTTTTTTAATATATTTGTAATCAAAACATATTCGGGTAGCTTATGAAGTATAAATATGTAAGACTCTTCCTTTTGTTGATCACAATTCTTCTTTTTCTTTCTTCCACCTTTAAAATGGAAGGACCTTCTATCATAAAACAAAAAACAAACATAGTGGTAGGTCTCTATCCTTTGGGAGAAATAGAAAATGCTTTGTTACAAACCCTAGTGAAAGAAATCGAAACTTTTTGGCGTTGTTCTGTTGTAGTTCTTAAAGGTGCAGAAATGCCTCGAAAAACGTATTATAAACCAAGAAATAGATATAGAGCAGATAAATTGTTAGATTATTTACTAGAGGTTCAACCTGCAAATATAAACTACATTGTAGGAATTACCCATCAAGATATCTCTTGCACAAACGGAAATCATTACGACTGGGGAGTGTTTGGGCTAGGTTTTTTGCCTGGTAAAAGTTGTGTTATTTCTACTTTTCGACTGAATAAAAATTGTAAATCAAAGGCTCATTTTCAGGAAAGATTTTCAAAAGTAGTAATCCATGAGTTAGGTCATAACTTCGGACTGCCCCATTGTCCTAGGCCATTTTGTATCATGCGCGATGCTGAAGGAACGATTAAGGCAGTAGATAAAGAACAAAAATCATTGTGTGATATTTGTAAAAACAAATT
Organism: uncultured Lentimicrobiaceae bacterium; assembly: GCA_964653595.1. Taxonomy (GTDB): domain Bacteria; phylum Bacteroidota; class Bacteroidia; order Bacteroidales; family WCHB1-69; genus JBAXTE01. The sequence goes on along the minus strand of CAZZHH010000010.1, from coordinate 46,031 downwards.
AAAAACTACTCTAAATTAATCTTCAATTGTTAAATACCGTTTGACTGAATCCATTTTTTTATCTGTTAGTTAAATCTACAAATCAATTTTTATTAGAGATGGAATAATTGTGAAAAATTACCTAAAAAAATAGTACTTTTGCAAAAACAACAACAGGTCAATGCAAAATCTAATCAATTTTATTTGGAGAAATAACTATTTTTTCCTTTTTGGGATATTGCAGTTTATCTCTATCTGGTTGATTGTAGATAATTCCATTTTTCAACGAACAGCTATTATAACCTCTTCCAATAATGTAAGTGGCTCTTTTTTATCTCTTTATAATGGCGTAGAAAAATATTTTTATTTGAGGTATAACAACGAAGCACTATCTTCCCAAAATGCAAAGCTGCTATCGGAGAACAAAAATGCATACATAGTCACCGACAAAGCGGAATATTCCTATAACGATTCTTTGTATCGACATCAATACACCTACTCAACGGCTAAAGTAATAAGTAATAGCGTTACCAGACAAAATAATTATCTAATACTCGATAAAGGTTCTAAAATGGGTGTTGAGAAAGAGATGGCGGTTGTATCTCCATCTGGAATTATTGGTATCGTAAAAGATGTATCTCCAAATTTCTGCTCTGTTATTTCATTGCTTCACCAAGAAACTAGAGTAAATGCAAAAATTACCAGAACAGGTTTCATTGGTACTGTGTTGTGGGATGGGATGGACTACAGATACGTAAAGTTAATAGATATTCCTTGCCATTTAAATGTTCGTTTTGGGGATACAGTAGTTACTTCAGGTTACTCTACCATTTTTCCTGAGGGTATAAAAATTGGCACAGTTACTATCGTTAAGCCTAATAAAAACGATAATTTTTATAACATAACCGTAAAACTTTTTAATGATTTTAATCGAGTTGATCATGTCTATATCATTAAAAACCAGTATAAATCGGAATTAGACACCTTAAAATCTCGATTTAAAATATGAGCAATAATCTAAAAAATAGTTTACGATTTATAATCTTAATATTTATTCAAGTAATGGTATTAAACAATGTAAACTTAAGTGGATATATTAATCCCTTTATATATTTGCTCATCATTTTACTGTTGCCCTTTCAAATCGATCGAATTTGGCTTCTCATAATTGGGTTTTCTTTAGGACTAATAATAGACCTCTTTTCGGGTGGAGTAATTGGGCTACACGCTGCTTCAGCAACACTAGCCTCATTTGTTAGACCTTATCTTATACGGCTTTTATCCTCTCAACGAGAGTTTGACTCTAATACAACACCCTCTCTTAAAGATATGGGATTTAGCTGGTTTCTGGGTTATACATTGTTGTTTACACTCATCCACCACCTCTATTATTTCTTGTTGGAAAAATTTTCTTTTCATGATTTTGGAATCACCTTGGGAAGAGTTTTTTTAAGTGCTTTGGTGTCAACTACCATCATAATTTTAGGTCAATATATTGAATATCGACCTAAAAAAAGATAAAAGGAAATACAGCATTTTCGATCACTCTATTTTTGACGTCAACGGATTTGCTAATCCAGTGTAACTTACCAATTCCATCTTTACCTTGCCCACTATAATTTTGGATTGAGCTAGAATTGGAATTCTGTTGTTGTCGTCCGAAACCCAAACTTCAATCGGATATTCATCGTTGAAAACGGTTCCTTTAGCTACCCCCGGCATTATTTTTATAGTTTTGAATTTTCCCAATCCAATTTTCACATTCTCTTTTTTGACAAATTGAATTTTTGATGCGTACGTGGTATCGTCGAGGAAAAAGGAAAAAAATGCATTTTCTCCAAATTTATATTTGGTTACATCTAAGTTTCGAGCCCAATAGTAAGCAGATAAAAAATCATGAACATCATCGGAAATAGGGGTAGTTTTGTTTCTGCTAATGGCAATTTTTTTGTTTCTCACAAAAGTAACATCATCATCTTTTTTATAACCTCCCTCTCTTGTTCTGCGGACAAAAACCAGCGGAGAAAAGCTGTCTTCATCAAAATAGGACTCAAAACGGTCAATTACCTTGAAAAAAAGATTAAACGCGCCTTTCGAATGTCCGGTTCCTATTACGTGATATGTAGTTTTTCCACCAACCACTTTTTGATCTGGGGTTACTTCTAAAGTCGCCTCTCCTGCTGTGACCTTTCCTGTTAAAAAGGAATCATAATATACTCTAAATACCATTTTTTCACCGCGTTTAAAAGCAAAGTTGTTAACCTTTGTCCCCTGTGAATACCCAAAGGTTATTCCAATTAATAGGACAGTGAATATAAGGGATATGCGTTTCATAATATTTTTATTTTTATGTTTATGAGGGAGCGTTTAATCTAATACTGTGCCAAAGAAAAATATTTTATTAACCACATCAGGATACGAAACGGAGATTATACTAAAACTTCAATCAGAACACCTTTTCATAATTCATTTAGAAAATGTATAGGGTATGTTATCACTTTGCAACTACCAAATAGTAGTTCTTCTTCCCTTTTTGTACTAAAATATAAGTCTCTTTTATTAACGAGTCTGTAGTAACAACATATGCTTCGTTTACCTTTTCTTTGTTTATCGAAACTCCATTCTCTTTTAACATCCTTCGTGCTTCTCCGTTGGAGGAGAAAATATTTGTTTTTTGCGCTAACAATTCTACGATAGGATATCCAGGAGTGAGTTCTTCTTTTGAAATATTACATCGTGGAACTCCTTCAAAAATGGAGAGTAAGGTGTCTTCTTTTAATTTGGATAAGGATTCGGCTGTTCCTTTTCCAAACAATATTTGAGACGCTTCAATGGATGCTTCAAGCTCTTCTTTGCCATGCACTACTAAGGTGAGTTCCTCGGCTAGTTTTTTTTGCAAAATTCTCAAATGAGGAGCTTCTTCATGATTTTTCTCTAGTTCTATGATCTCTTTTTCGTCTAGCAAAGTAAAGATTCGGATGTATTTTTTAGAATCCTCATCGGAGCAGTTCAGCCAAAATTGATAAAAAGCATAGGGAGATGTTCTAGATGAATCTAGCCAGATGTTACCACTTTCTGTCTTTCCAAATTTTCCACCATCTGCTTTGGTTATTAATGGGCAAGTAATAGCATATGCTTCTCCCGAAACTTTTCGTCTCACTAGCTCGGTTCCGGTAGTGATGTTGCCCCACTGATCCGATCCTCCCATTTGAAGTTTGCAGTTGTAGTGTTGATACAAATGTAAAAAGTCATACCCCTGAACTAACTGATACGTGAACTCTGTAAACGACATTCCATCTCGAGCTTCCCCTGTTAATCTCTTTTTTACAGAGTCTTTAGACATCATATAGTTTACTGTAATATGTTTGCCAATATCTCGAATAAAGTCAAGAAACGAAAAATCTTTCATCCAATCATAATTATTTACCATGATGGCAGGATTTTCTATAGTTTCATCGAAATTTAAAAATCTGGAAATTTGTTTTTTTAATGCTTCTTGATTGTGTCGTAAAGTCGATTCATCTAATAAATTTCGCTCTTCAGATTTTCCAGAAGGGTCGCCAATCATCCCAGTTGCACCACCTATTAAAACAATTGGTTTGTGTCCAGCTTTTTGGAAGTGCTTTAACATCATAATCCCTACTAGGTGACCAATATGCAATGAGTCGGCCGTCGGGTCTATACCTACGTAAGCAGATGATCTCTCTTTCATTAATAACTCTTCTGTTCCAGGCATGGCATCGTGCAACATTCCCCGCCACTTTAATTCTTCTACAAAATTCATAAAATTCTTTTTTTTGCAAAGTTACTATTTTACCACGATATTTTTATCTTATTGTTAAAATACAAAACACTTTCTTTCAGTACAAAAAAAACTATGCTATCTTTGCAAAAAAACGAAAAAGTATGGATAAATTCTCTGATCCAATTGGAAGATTAATGGGTTTAAGGTATAAATCTCACCCATGGCATGGCATTGATATTGGCAAAAATGCACCAGAAACAGTAACCGCTTTTATTGAAGTAGTGCCTACGGACACTGTAAAGTTTGAAGTTGATAAAGAGAGTGGGTATCTGAAAATAGATCGACCTCAAAAGTATTCTAATGTAATTCCTGCGCTATATGGGTTTATCCCACAAACATACTGCGGCACGCTAATTGGTGAATTTTGTTGCCAGAAAACAGGCAGACAAGATATTTTAGGGGATGGCGACCCTATTGATATTTGCGTGTTAACAGAGAAAGATATTGCACATGGTGATCTTTTGGTTACTGCTCGACCTATTGGTGGATTCAGGATGATTGATGGAAATCAAGCTGATGACAAAATTATTGCTGTTCTTGACAACGATGTTGTTTATGGCCATTTTAAAGATGTTTCTGATTGTCCAGAATTGGTTATTCAACGTTTAAAACATTACTTTTTAACCTATAAAGATATGCCTGGATTTGCAAAAAACACTGAAATTACACATATCTACGGTGCAGAGGAAGCTTTTGAAATTATAAAACAATCCATGAGAGATTACCATAATAAGTTTGATAATATTGGAAAACTTTTTACCATTGATTAAAAAAAAACGGCTGAACAAATTCAGCCGTTTTTTTTTTTTTTAATTTTTATGGTTGTCTTATTTAATGACATTTAGCTCTTTACCAATCTTAATAAATGCAGTAACTGCTTTGTCCAGTTGTTCGGGAGTATGTGCAGCTGAAATTTGAACCCGGATGCGAGCTTGTTCTTTGGGAACTACTGGAAAACTAAAGCCAATAACATAAATTCCTTCATTTAAAAGTTTTTCTGCCATTAATCCTGCTAGTTTTGCATCATAAAGCATTACAGCACAGATTGCAGATTTAGTAGGTTTTATGTCGAAACCAGCAGTTTTCATTTTTTCTATGAAATAATCAGTATTTGAATGAAGCTGGTCTTGTAAGGTATTGCTTGCTTTTAATAAATCAAAAGTTTTGATACTTGCACCTACAACCATAGGAGGTAAAGAGTTTGAAAATAAGTAAGGGCGTGAGCGTTGACGGAGCATAGATATGATCTCTTTTTTACCAGTGGTAAAACCTCCAACAGCTCCACCAAAAGCTTTGCCCAAGGTGCCAGTAATAATCTCTGCTTTTCCTCTACAACTGTATAATTCGGTAACACCTCTCCCTGTTTCTCCAACTACACCGGCAGAATGACTTTCATCAATCATTACCATAGCATTATATTTTTCTGATAAAGCAAGTATTTTATCCATTGGGGCTACATTTCCATCCATCGAAAATACACCATCTGTTACAATAAGCTTAAAACGACAGTGGCTAGCAGCTTTCAATTGAGTTTCTAAATCCTCCATGTTTGCATTTTCGTAACGAAAACGTTGTGCTTTACATAGTCTTACTCCATCAATAATTGAGGCATGATTTAAGGAGTCTGATATGATAGCATCTTTTTCATCTAAAAGAGGTTCAAATACACCGCCATTAGCATCAAAACAAGCAGCATAAAGGATGGTGTCTTCGGTTCCGAAAAATTCAGCAATTTTTGCTTCTAGGGTTTTATGTAAATCGGTAGTACCGCAGATAAAACGAACAGAAGACATGCCATAGGCACGTTCTTTAAGTGTTTGGATAGATGCTTCTACTAGCTCTGGATGATTTGATAAGCCTAAATAATTGTTCGCACAAAAATTTAATACCTCATTTCCATTGTCGAGTACTATTTTTGAGTATTGTGGTGAAACGATAATTCGCTCGTTTTTAAAGGTGCCAGCTGCTTTGATAGCTTCTAAATCTGTACTTAGGTGTTTTTGAAATTCTGAATACATGGTTAATGTTTTTAAATAATAAATATGAATGCAAACGTACTATTTTTTCTTCTAAAAACCAAAAAAAATAGAGAATATTGTGTTATAAAAGTACATGGTTTTTAAGTAATTAAACTGTTCTAAAAACCAAAAAGGCTACAATGGGATTGTAGCCTTCTTAGGGTTAGTCTGCTTAAAGTATAAAAACCTAAACAGACAATTAAAAGAACGTATAGGGTTATTATACACTGGGGGCATATAATGGTGCAAATTTAATACAATTTCAGTTTGGTGTCAATGAATTTAACACAAAATAACACAGATCTTCAAATTACTAAAAAACCTAAAATCAGTTGATGGATTTAATGTTCTGATTAGTCGTGAAATAGATTATTTGAGAAATTTTTTATTGAATATTATCAACAAATTTTGACTATTTTTTTTTGTAAATTAATGCATAAAATGTCTTTTGATATTCTCTTTTATATACAAATACTTATTCTGTTTTTACCAGTTTTAAAAGGCTGAATTCGTTGTTTTGATTGACTATTTTAACAAAATATACTCCTGTTGGCAGATGTTTTATGTAAAGTGTGTTTTCAAGAACTTCGACATCCATTTTTTGCATCAGTTGGTTGTAAACAATTACTTTTTTATAAGTTGAATTTTCTGTGTCATTTTTTAATTCAATGTGTACGAAGTCTTTAGCTGGATTTGGTTTTAGAATGTGGGAATTGTTCTTTGATTGAAAGTCAACTACTCCTACATTTAAAGCAGGCGGCGTGGTTCCTTTGTAAAAAGTGAGTCCACCAGAGTAATTGCCCAAAAATAAATCGGGGTATAAGTCTCCATTTATATCTTCAATGGCTACTCCGCTTCTAATTCCTTCATACAATGGGACTCTTTTTTGTTTTCTAACAAAAAAAGTGGAATCGTCGATAAGTGTAAAGGATCCATTTAAGTTTGCATCAATGTTCTTATACATATAAACAAATCCACTTTCGCTACCCAAAGCTAAGTATGTGGTGTCGTTTTTTCTAAAAAAGCAGGGAGTGCTATAGCCGAAATAGGAGACATCTGAATTCCTAACATTTACTCCTCCTAAAGAGTCTGTGATAAGAGTAAAGTTGGGGATATTCGCATTGCCGATATTTTTGTAGTAGTGTATTTTTCCCAGACTGTCACCAATTAACAAATCCAGAAGTCCATCTTTATTTAAATCAAATAGTTGGGGAGCGCTATAGGAGTGTACTTGAATATTTTGATAGTTTGCTATTGGAGGATCGAAATTTGGGATGATATTAGCAGATGTATTATTTCTAAAAAAGGTAATCCTCCCAGTTTCATCGCCAACGAGTAAATCTTTATCTCCATCTCCATCTAGATCTCCTATGGCAGGATAGCACCCTCTTTTTTTCAATGAAAGGCAACCAGCAAAATTGGTGTCTGCTAATTGAAACGTTGGATTTGCTGGTGACCCCGTGTTTATAAACAATGTTAGCGACGAGGTGTAATAGCTGTGAAGAAAAGATCCTATATAATTTGAAGAATCGTATGTTCCCCAATTTCCTACAATTAAGTCTAAAAGGCCATCTCCGTTAACATCTGATAGGGTAGGATATGCGCCACTTCCAAGATCAATCATGTTGTCTTGAAGAAAATTTGAAGATACAAAGCTATATTCTGGTGTGGTTCTAGTTCCAATATTTTTATAGAGCCAAATACTGTTTTTGTTTTCGGCCTTATCTCTAGAAAGGTCAAATGGAGAAACTAATAGATCGGGGACGTTATCAAAGTCAATATCTATTGATGTAGCTGCAGGCATAGAGTATAGTCTTACAGGTTTGCTAATAGATGGGAACATAGTATCTTGAGAAATCATTATGGCAGTGTCAGCCGAGCCACCATTAATAAGGCTGATTAAATGAGGATAATCTACGTCCCCAATGATGATATCCTTTGTGTTGTCGCCGTTTAAATCGATTATCAACATGGTAGACCCACTATGTCGTTGAGGATTAAGAGCTATATTTTTGGATCCGCAATTGCTATTCAGTTCCAATACGTTGGAGGATTCGTTTTCTTCAAAATTTCCCCAACAACTCGACTCTAATTTAAAGGAGAGACTGTCGTATGAACCATGGATATCAATGCCCGTATTTTTGTGCAACTCAACGTATTTGCCAAGTGCCCAAAAGTTGACGATGTCCATTGCTCCATCATTGTTAATGTCAGCAAATCCTGGGTAATCAGCTTCATTTGTGTATAAGTTGATAGGAATCCCTGATCCATAATTACTATAGAGTCTTGGTTTTACTTCGGTAAGTTCAAGTTGACTTTCGCTGGTGTTTAAAAATGCTTTTATACCACCAATGGTATAGGTAAAAATATCGTATTTTTCATCTAAGTTATAGTCAAAACTATTTACCCAACTTCTAAATTTTGGCAAATAGTCGTTGTATTCAGGGTGAAAGAAATAGCCTGTATGTCCACAATCGTTGAATTTTAGAAAAGGGAGGGTTTTGTTGCCATGTTTATCAAATACTACTAAGTCGAGGGTTCCATTTAAATCTAAATCTATCTGGAAAAATTGACAGTTGTTTAAACCTCCCGCCCATGGGTAATTATAGTGGTACCCATCTTCGTTTACAACTAATATGCTGTCTTGTCTTTCAAATCCAAAATCAAAAGTTTGGGATTGTAAGGATTGAAAAATAAACAGAAAAAAGAAGAGTAAAGATTTATTTTTTATGATCGTTTGCATACTCATCTAGTTTTTTATACCAATCTCTACCATAGGCTCTTGTAAGTGGTTCTTCTAAATATTGGTATAAGGGCATTTTTAATCTTTGCCCATTGCTACAAGCGGATTTGCATATTTCCCATTTATGGTAGTTTACGGCATCGTATTCTTCGTATTCGGTAATGCGAACAGGGTACAAATGACACGATAATGGTTTGCGATATTTGATTTTTTTCTCAAAAAATGCCTTTTCAATGGCACATTTTGCAATATTATTTTCAAAAATAATAAAAGCGCATTCTCTGTCATTTATCAATGGAGTTACGTAACTGCCTGCAATATCGTAGTCAAAAACACCAAATTCTTCCACTACTGCAATCCCTTCGGGGGTCATGTAAGGTTTGATTTTTTCAAGAGCGTCTTCTATCACACTAATTTCTTCTTCCTCTAGCGGAGCTCCAGCATCGCCTTCGATGCAACACGCCCCTAAGCATTTGGATAAATCGCAAGAAAAGCGAACTTTGAGCAAGTCTTCGCTGACTATAGTTTCGTCGATAACGATCATTATGTTTTTTTTACAAAGATAGATTTTTTTCTGCTTCTAAGTTATACTCTCTTTTTAGGATATCGATGGTTTCCTTAACCGATATTATTTGAGTAGCTTTGGGTCCATTGGTTCCTGAGAAAGCAAACCCTTCATCCATAATCCCTTGAGCTGAGTTGAAAAGTGCTTTAGCAATGCAATAGGGAACTTTTTTGTAATCGCATGTTTTTAAACATTTCCAAGGACAAGAGATCGGTTTTGTTTGACCAGATAATATTTCATCCACAAATTTATTTTTTATCACTCTTCCAGGAAGGCCTACAGGACTTTTAATAATGATTGTATCTTCCACAGAAGATTGGATATACATATTTTTGAATTCAATGGAAGCATCACATTCTGTGGTTGTTACAAACTTTGATCCCATTTTTACACCCTTAGCACCAAGCTTCATAATGTTGTAAATATCGGCACCAGTATATATTCCCCCGCCTACTATTACAGGAATCTCTTTGTTGTATAGTTGTTCAAATTTCTGAATCTCTAGTACCGTTTCTAGGGTTAGTTTTTCAATAGAGTAATTTGGATTTGTCAAATCTTCTAATTTAAAACCCAGATGACCACCTGCTAAAGGTCCTTCTAAAATTACCGCATCAGGGGTTCTTCCATAGTGTGTGTGCCAATAGTCGAAAATTAAGCGAGCAGCTTTAGCCGAGGAGACTTTTGGAGCTAGCTTAGTCCCTGCTTTGTCAATCATATCGAAAGTAACTGTGTCGGGGAGTTTTAAGAAAAGTCCAGCTCCTACTATAATCAAATCTATTTTTTGTTCAACTGCAACCCTAAATAAATCATCAAAATCGGATACAGCCATCATAATATTTGCGCCAATAGCTCCTTTTGATCCTTTAGAATTTTCTTTGGCATGAATGATCTGTTTTTCTAAAGCAATTTTATTGGAATTTCTAAAATTTTTTTCATAGTTTGGTTCTGTCATCCCTATCCCAACGGCTGATATTATGCCAATCCCTCCTTGGTTAGCAACAGCAGCAGCTAATCCTGCTAACGATATACAAACCCCCATTCCTCCTTGAATAATTGGTAGATCTACTTGTAAATTCCCGATAGTTAGTTTATTCATAACGCCCAATGATAAATAAAATTTAAGTTTTTTTTTAATTTTTTGCGAAGATAATAATTGTTTTTATATCTCAAAAGGAGGCAGTGTAGTATATCTAATAATAGGGTGAGAATAGGCTGTTTAGGGACAAGAAATTAAAAATAGGGACGAAATTCAAGCTATAACATGTCTTGAAATTTTGAAATATAGTTTCTCGAAACAGGGATTGGCAATCCTCCATTATCTAAAAAAACTCGGTATCCTTGGGAATTTCCTTCTACTTTTTTCACCTTGTTGATATTAATCAAATGCGATCGATGGCATTTAAACATAAAGGTATATTTTGTAAGAACCTCTTCTGCTTTTTGAAGACTGGTTCGAACCATTTGTTTTTTTAATTCCTGATTGTCGTCAATCCAAAACACCTCAATATAATTTCCAGCAGAGCTAATATTGATGATTTGAGCTACCTTTACTGTAAGTGTATCTTTTAAATATTCCGAATCAAACACCACCTCTTGAGAAGAAATAGTTTGTTTCTCTTCAATTTTAATATTTAAAGCAAGGGCATTCTTACGATAGTGTTTTCTTAGGCGATCCAAATTGATGGTAATTAAAAAGGTTATGGGTAACGATCCTAATAATAAAATCTTAATGATTGTTCCAACACCTACATCAAAAAGAGCTAATCCAATAATTCGATAGTAAACGATGTAGCCAATGGAAATAAGAAATAGACTCCAAACGGTCCATAATACCTCTTTCCAGATAACCCATTTGCCATTATTTAAGATTTTTGGTAGGAGAGAAGGCACTAACATTAGGTTAATGGTGAGAGATACAAAGGTAACGATTACTATTCCAGTTAGGGATATTACTTTATCGTCAAAAGATAGTTTGTTTAAGTCTAGAGGTTGAAATATGATTAAAAACAAGAAAACAGCAATGCTGATAATGAAAATGATTTTTGCATTGTATTTTAAGTCGTCGTTGAAAGGATAAGATCTTTTTAAAAATTTTAGCATGTTTGTTTTAATGTGAAACAAAAATTATTAGCAAAATCGCCTTTTTTTTGCGAAGTTACCAATAAACGTGGTTTTGTAGCTTATAAAAAATGTTAAGTCAATTTTATCCATCTAGAAAAAGGTAATTTCCACTTGATTTTTGGGTATAATTTAACTCTTCTTTTTCTTGTAATTGGGTGAATTTTCGTACTTTTGCCACCATGTATTTTTTATAACGATAGACAAAATGGAATATAATTTTATTGAGATCGAAAAACAGTGGCAACAATACTGGAATGAGAACAAAACATTTAAAGCAGAAAACACATCTGATAAGCCAAAATATTATGTCCTTGACATGTTTCCTTATCCTTCGGGAGCAGGCTTGCACGTTGGACATCCCTTAGGTTATATAGCCTCAGACATATATGCACGATACAAGCGACTTAATGGATATAATGTGTTGCATCCCATGGGTTACGACGCATATGGATTGCCAGCCGAACAGTACGCCATCCAAACTGGTCAGCACCCAGCCATCACTACCGAACAAAATTTAAAAAGATATCGCGAGCAATTGGATAAAATCGGATTTTCGTTCGATTGGGATCGCGAAGTACGTACATGCGACCCTCAATATTATAAATGGACACAGTGGACTTTTATCCAACTCTTTGAACACTGGTACAATAAAAAAAGCCAAAAAGCGGAACCTATTTCGCAACTTATTGTGGAGTTTGAAAAAAACGGGAACCAAGCCATAGAAGCAGCCACTTCGCAAGTAGAATTTTTTACAGCCCAAGAGTGGAATTCTATGGATGAGAAAGAGCAACAGATGATGTTAATGAATTATCGTCTCACTTATCTTTCGGATACCATGGTAAATTGGTGCCCACAACTAGGGACTGTGTTGGCAAATGATGAAGTAATTAATGGATTATCCGCCCGTGGGGGTTTCCCTGTGGAACGCAAGCTGATGCGCCAATGGTCGCTGCGAATCACCGCTTATGCCGATCGTTTGCTCAACGGACTTGATGAGTTGGATTGGTCTGATTCTATTAAAGAGATCCAACGCAACTGGATCGGACGGAGTGAAGGAGCTTCGATCTATTTTCAGATAGAGGGCACGGAAGAAAAGATGGAAGTTTTTACTACTCGTCCCGATACTATATTTGGTGTTACCTTTATGGTGTTGTGTCCCGAACATGATCTTTTGGATAAAATAACCACTCCCGAGCACATTAAGGAGATGAAAAACTATGTCACCTGGGCTAAAAATCGTTCGGAGAGAGATCGCCAAACGGAAGTTAAAAATGTGAGTGGTGTTTTTACTGGCTCATACGCTATTAACCCATTTAATGGGGTGAAAATTCCTATATGGGTGTCCGAATATGTGTTGGCAGGTTATGGAACAGGAGCTATCATGGCTGTTCCTGCTCACGATAGTCGCGATTTTGGATTTGCTCGTCATTTTCATTTGCCTATTGTTCAAGTGATTAGCAAAGAGGGCGAAAATCCAACCGATCCATCTACATGGGAAGAATCCTACGACTCGAAGGAGGGCATCTGCATCCACTCCGATTTTATCACTGGAATGAGTGCGAAAGAGGGAGCAAAAGCAGTCATCCATAAAGTGAAAGAATTGAATATCGGCAAAGGAACTGTCAATTTCCGTTTGAGAGACGCGATTTTTAGTCGTCAGCGATATTGGGGAGAGCCATTTCCTGTTTATTATAAAGACGGAATGCCTTACATGTTGAGCGTGGATCAACTTCCCTTGGAGCTACCAGCAGTAGACAAATACTTACCTACAGAATCTGGTGAGCCACCTTTGGCACGAGCAAAAAACTGGAAAACGATAGATGGATTTCAATTGGAAACTAACACGATGCCTGGTTTCGCAGGTTCTAGTGCTTATTATTTGCGTTACATGGATCCAACCAACAACGAGGAGTTCTTTTCAAATCAAGCCAACACCTATTGGGAAAATGTCGATTTATACATTGGAGGATCTGAGCACGCAACGGGACATCTACTTTATGCACGTTTTTGGAACAAGTTTCTGTTTGATCTCGGCTTATGCTGTAAAGACGAGCCTTTCAAAAAGCTAATAAACCAAGGGATGATCCAAGGGAGGTCTAGTTTTGTGTACCGTATCAACGGCTCAAATACCTTTGTTTCATACGGATTGAAAGACGATTACGAAACCACTGCATTACACGTGGATATCAATATTGTGGACAATGACATTTTGGATATCGACGCATTCCGCAACTGGCGTCCTGAATTCAGCGATGCCGAATTTATCCTCGACGAAGGAAAATACGTCTGCGGATCGGAAGTGGAAAAAATGTCCAAATCAATGCACAACGTGCAAAACCCAGACGACTTGGTGGAAAAATATGGCGCCGACACTTTGCGGATGTACGAAATGTTTTTGGGTCCATTGGAGCAGTCCAAACCTTGGGACACCAAAGGAATTGAGGGAGTTTTCCGTTTTTTGAAAAAATTCTGGAGATTGTTCCATGATGCTGAATTCAATTTTTCTGTTTCCGATGAAAGTGCTTCTATGGAGGAGCTGAAAATCCTACATAAAGCGATTAAGAAAATCAAAGAGGATACCGAACGGTTCTCATTTAATACTGCAATTAGTGTTTTTATGATTTGTTTAAACGAGTTGCAGGAAAAGAAGTGTAATAAACGCGAAATTTTAGAGCCATTAACCATCTTGATTTCATCCTTTGCTCCCCATATTGCAGAGGAGTTGTGGAAATTACTTGGACATACTGAAAGCATCTCTTATGCTGCTTTTCCTCTCCTTAACGAGGCCTTTTTGGCAGAAGACACCTTTAATTATCCAGTTTCATTTAATGGGAAGATGCGCTTTCTGCTTTCACTGCCAATAACAATGACCGTATCTGAAATCGAAGCCACTGTGCTGGCTCATCCCGATTCAGAAAAATGGCTGGAAGGAAAAACACCCAAGAAGGTAATTATCGTTCCTAAGAAGATTGTAAATATTGTGATTTAAGGGAAAAATTTATGAAAATCTGGCAATTTTCTGATAATTTGTACATTTGAAATTGCTATAAAGAAGTTAAAATAGAAAGATGAAAATTAGAGAATTAAAGGTGTTGGTAAGAGAAAAACTTAGTAGTGGTCTTACTAAACAAGAAACATTCGATTTAATAGTTTCAATGAATGTGATTCGTATTCACGATGTGGCATGTGCAGTGAGAGATGTTGCGAGTAATTTTTACAAAAGTAAATACAAAAATCTAAATAGGTTACTTGTTGCATTCATCGTGATTGTTGGTTTGTTGCAAGCCACTTTATCCTTGGTGTTTTCTAAAACAATAACTAATCAAATGTTGTCTTCGGATATGTTTTTGATGTTGACTTATGTTGCTATTGCAGTTGGGATTTATTTCCATTACAAGATGAGTTTTAGTGCAGTCATTTTTTTGTCTATCATTTCTATATATATGAGTGTCCAGAGCATCCTTGCCAATCCGAATGAGATCTCTTTGTTGCTTTATTATCTTGCCATCGCAACCATAAATCTTGCAATTATTGCCATTAGTGCTCATTTGTACAGTAAATATTTTCGAGGTTTTGATATCAAACAAACTTCCCTTGGGGAGGGTGATTCACAATCCGAATATTACTTTTTTAAAGAAGAAAGTTAAACTTTTTTGAATTTAATTTACGGTGTGTTGAAATATAAGTACATTTGCAAAAATTAAACATATGAATTTGTCAGAGATTATTTTTTTTGGGTCGTTTACCCTTTTGATTTGCTTTTTTTTATTCCTAGATTTAGGATTATTTGACAAAAAAAGTCATATCATAACTTTTCGTGAATCTGCTATTTGGACTACGGTTTGGGTTTCGTTAGCATTGCTGTTTTTTGTTTTTATCCGATATTATGGATATTTAATTCATGGTATTTCCAATATGGATGACCTCCAGCTGGTTGCCGCCAAATATTATGAAAAACTCTCCGTCGATGGATTGTCTTTTCAGGAGGCACTTTCCACATACCAAAAGAACATGTCATTAGAGTTTATTACCGGTTATGTGATTGAATATTCTTTGTCTATCGATAATATTTTTGTAATTATTCTTGTATTTGCATCTTTTGGAATTCCACAAAAACATTATAAAAGAATCTTATTTTGGGGAATTGTTGGTGCTTTTATCATGAGGTTTATCTTTATCTTTTTAAGTTCCGCTTTGATAGCAAAATATGGATGGATATTATATATTTTCGGAGCTTTTTTACTATTTACTGGGGTTAAAATGTTTTTAGACAGAAACAAACCCCAAGAGGTGCATCCCGATCGCAATCCAATTGTAAAATGGCTTTCTAAACGTTTTCCTGTAACAAAAGAACTTCATGGTCAAAAGTTTTTTGTGAGAATAAATAATAAAATTCACCTCACTCCACTATTTATTTGTTTGGTAGTGATAGAGTTTACGGATTTAATTTTTGCAGTAGATAGTGTTCCTGCGATTTTTTCGGTAACAAAGGATCCCTATATCGTATTCTTCTCTAATATTTTCGCAATATTGGGATTGAGATCCCTGTTTTTCCTAGTCAACAACATAATGAATATGTTCCGTTTTTTGAAAATCGGATTGGCTGTTTTACTCACTTTTATTGGAGTAAAAATGCTTACCCATCATTGGCTCGATCAATGGGGTTTTGAAACCATTCATTCCCTGATTGTGATTTTCGTAATTATTGCTACAAGCATCATTGCTTCTTTGTTGCTACCCGAAAAAAAGGAATCTAATATCTGAGATAAATGATCTCTTAAATTGAATTTTTTAAGTTTATCTATTTTTTTATAATAAAATGGGTAAGTGTAGTGTTATTTGTTTGTACATTGCTTAATAAATAAGTTAAAAATTTTTGGTTATTTGTTAATTGTTTTGTATATTTGATTTCAAATTATTCAACTAATACAAAAGATTATGATGTCGTTTAAAAAATCAAGCTCCATTTTGTTGTTTCTTACAATTGCTTTATGGATAACTAGCTCTTGTAAAAAGGAACAAGATGAAGAACCAACCCCTAAATTTCAGTCTGCTACGGATAATTCCAAAGCAGAAAACCTCTTTAATGGAGCTTTTAAACAGATAAGTCAATACTCTGTTGTGGTGGATACTGGTACAAAAATGAACAATAAGACGTATCCCATTCTTACGATTACCGGTTCTGGTTATCCTAAAACATTTACATTAGATTTTGGGACTCGTACATTGTGCGAGGATGGTCGTACACGTAGTGGAATTATTCTAACTGTTCTTGATGCCCCATATTTAGACTCCGCTTCTGTGATTACCTCTAGATTTCAAAATTATTACGAAACCGTTAACAATATCGATTATCATTTAACAGGGATTCATAGGGTTACAAATTTGGGTCGTAATACAGCCAATCACCCCTTTTATAAGGTAGTTGTAGATAGTGCAAGTGTAATTGCTCCCGAGGGTACAATTCGTTGGACTTCCATTCGATATCGCGAATTTACAGCAGGTTATAATACCCTTTTTAATCCTTTTGATGATGCTTATACCATAACGGGTTCAGCAAATGGCATCGATCTTAATGGGGATTCATTTACCGTAAATATCACCCAAGGATTAGAAGTTCAGTTTGGATGTCCTTTTATTAAAGCGGGTAAAATAGAAGTAATTAATCCTGGGCGCCCTGTAATTTATATCGATTATGGGTCGGGAACATGTGATGCTACGCTAACCGTTACAGTTAACGGATATACGATAAATGTGGTAGTTGGATAGACCTTAAAAAAGATCATATATTAGGATTGCATCGCAACCATTATTGAATAAGATATAATTGTGATCAAATTATTTTGGGAACAATTATATCTTTTTCAATTTAAAAAAGTAAAATCTTCAGTTTTAAAAGTTTGATATTTTTATATTCACAAATGTTTCATTTTCTAATTCATAAGGCATTATTCCTAAAATGAAAAATGTTACAACTATTACCATTATTCTGTAAAATAGTTTCTGATTTGCCCAAAAAACCATGATTGAGCGATCGAAACCCAACCATATCTTGACCATACGGGTTCAGTTTCAGACTCGAGAGACTTTTTTATCCTTCAATTGGCCAAACTGGACAGCAATTCCTATGAACTATTTTACAAAAAAGGAGATAAAGTGATTAAAAGGAGTGCAAATCATAACGATTTACTCCCATTGATCAACTTGGAGAAGTAGTGCATCAATGCCAAAAGAAATTGGGGCCGTTCTTATACAACGGTTCATATTCAGCTTGGATGGAGAGAGAAAAGCTACAGGATGAATCGTCAGTTTTATAAAAAAACCCTGAAGGAACTTGAATTGGAATAACCAAGAATTGAATCCTGTTTTTACTAATTTCTTCATTCCGTTGAAGATATTAATATAAAATTCTTCAATTCATTCAATAATTTTGTATATTTGCACAAAATATTTTTATTATGACGATAAAAAGAGATATTGAAGCGCTTCTGTTTAATGAAATAGTACCTGGAAAAGCGGTTATTCTTTTTGGAGCACGTAGAGTAGGGAAAACGGTACTTTTAGAGCAGATAATGGAACGTTTTAACGGGAAAGTTTCATTATTGAATGGAGAGGACATCTCTACCGAAATGATGTTCTCGGAAAAAACCATCCAAAATTACCGTCAAATATTAGAGGGCACGGATTTGTTGGTGATAGATGAAGCACAAAACATCAGAGGTATTGGATCTATATTGAAACTAATTGTTGATCATATAAAAATGACATCAGTGTTGGTGTCAGGTTCTTCATCGTTTGACCTTTTTAATCAAGTTGGTGAACCACTTGTTGGCAGATCTTATGAATTTAAACTCTTCCCGTTTTCCATTCAGGAACTATCGAACCATGAAACTAAAATTGACACCATTCAGAAATTGGAAGAACGTTTAGTATATGGCACTTACCCAGAATTGTCAACCATCTCGGATTTCAGTAAAAAGCAAATTTATCTGAATGAGATTGCTAATGCATACTTGTTAAAGGATATTTTAATGATTGATGGTATAAAAAATTCAGGGAAAATGCGTGATTTGCTCCGCCTGATTGCTTTCCAAGCGGGAAGCGAAGTTTCTTACGATGAACTTGGTAAACAGCTGTCTCTAAGCAGAAATACAGTGGAAAAATACTTAGATTTATTATCTAAAACATTTGTCATTTATAAGCTGTCTGCATTTTCAACTAATCCACGAAAAGAGGTCAGCAAATCTTCCAAATGGTATTTTTACGACAATGGTATACGAAATGCCGTAATCAGCGACTATCGGCCATTATCCTTACGTCAGGATGTAGGCGTTTTGTGGGAGAGTTTTATGATAAGTGAACGTATAAAACGCTCTAACAACCATCGGGAATTGGTAAATTTCTATTTTTGGCGTAGCTATTCCGCACAGGAAATTGATTTAATAGAGGTGCAAAACGGAGAAATTAGAGCATTTGAATTCAAATGGGGAGAAAAATTTCCTAAAGAACCTTCTGTTTTTAGCAATCAATACCCAAATGCTCATTTTCAAGTTGTGAACAGAAGAAATTTTTTAGATTTCTTGCAATAAAAAGAATCTAATTATCATTAATTTCTTCATTACATTGAAGTTTTTAATACAAATTTCTTCAATTCATTCAATATTTTTTCAATTATACGCAACACATACTCGTTTTCTGGACTCTTCTCCGCTCAATTAATACAAAAACCCGAACATCCACAAAGGGATTTTTTTGCCGAAACCGTATTCAATATCATCTGAAGCGATAAAGGCATCTGTCACATCCTGAATCTGTTTTTTGGATTTTGTTTTTCCACCAATTTCAAAGGTGTATTTTTCATCGATAAAAAAATCACTAACTGTCGATAACTCGACCAAATGTTTGCATCTCAGCTGGTTGGCAAAAAATGTTTCGCGTGCATTTCCCAAATCTATTCTCTCACCTCTTAAAGCATACATCAGGTTGGTGTTTTCCAGAAAAAGTTTATCTGGTTTCTGAAGTACGGTAATCCCTTTTGCATCTTTATAAACAGAATAAATAATATGTGCTTCATTTAGATAATGAAGATAGATTAACATCGTCTGGCGGTTTAGCCCAATGCGTTCACTGAGTTTGGTGATGTTTGGAATTAATGGAACGGACTCTGAAATGACTAGCAACAATTGTTTTAATTTCACTACGAATGATATGTCCACTTTTCTCAACAACGGAAGTTCTACTTCCAAAATCATGTTAATCACCTCTTCAATTCGTGCTTGATATAAGTCAATTTCCTCATTGAAAAATGGATAATATCCTGATTTTAAATAGGTCCCAAAGTGTTGGATGGGTTTTATTTTTGAAATCACATCCTGTGAAATTTCCAAATGGTTGTTGAGAACTTCATCCAGTGAATAAGTTCTGAAGTCCTTACCAAATTGCATGTTCAGATATTCCCGATACGACAGCCCTTGCATTGTATAAACGACCGCACGGCGACTTAAATCGGCTCGTGCATTCAGGATCTCTAAAAGCGAAGAACCTGTAAAGACCACTTTTAACTCAGGATAATCATCGAAAATATTCTTGATTTCAATTGACCATTGTGGATATTTATGTACTTCATCAAGAAAAAGATATTTCCCACCCCTTTTCACAAAACCATCGACTAAATCTATTAATTTGTGCTCGCTAAACCAAATATTATCCAAACTTACATACAATGTCGATTGAATTTCTGACGCCAAATTCAATTTGATATATTGCAATAAAAGGGTGGTTTTCCCTACCCCTCTTGCTCCTTTAACACCAATCAACCGGGCATTCCAATTGATCTCCCCAATGATGCTACGCACAAAACGAGTCTGAGTTGCCGCTATTTTTTTGCTGAATTTTTCAAAAAGTTGTTCCATATCCGTTTACGTTTAGAACACAAAGATACAGCTTTTTGTTTGTTCTAGCAAACATTATTTTGTATATTTGTTTGATATATTATACATATTATCACATATTTTGTATGGCAGAACAAATATTTTGCCGTATAAATGAATCAGAATTGGGCTTAATGGACATTTTTCAGGCTAAAAACCTATGTAATGCTTAATATTCTTAAGTTTGATGCAAATCAAAGGTTATGAATAAAAAAAATGCTTTCACTGTAATAGTCCTATCGTTAAACAAAATTTATAAACTTGCTACTATTTTGTAGTGAAATTGTATCGTTTTTTGTTTTTTTCAAACCTATTAAAATATCGGTGCTTAGTAATTCAAACCCACATTGTCGACAGCGTTAATCCCAAGCATCGTATCTCAACTACTCTCATTTTGCGCACTTTATAGACTTTGCACTTGATGGATTATTAACTTTCAACTAAAAAAACCGCCCCATCCCGAAGGACAGAGCGGCTTATTCATTACAAGATGCGAAAGATCATTTTGCAGACTATTTGTTGATGTTCAAGCAGTTCATTTCATCTTGAAGGCCCCAATAATCGAAGTATTCACCGCCATATACGCCACCGCCTTCGTACTGTTTTCTAATTTGACCATAAGCCAGCCAGCATTTGCCATCCACAGTAACGGCAATGTTCACTGGTAAGTACTTATACAACGGGAAACCCCATTCGTTTTTCTTCACAATCCAAATATCGGAAGTGATAATAGCTCTTTTAACAGTACCTTTGGTAACTCCGGCAGTGGCCATGCTGACATATTTCGGATTGGTCATTTTTGGTGTTCCAATTCTTACGGCATCTATAATTTGTTGTCTGAATTTAGCCACATTTGCATCGTATTTTCCGCTTTTCACATATTCGTCTAGCATGGCTTTTTCTTTGTCCAGTTTGGCTTGAATCGCATCGATCCCCGTTTTATCTTCCAGCAAGTATTTCTTGTTGTAGGTGATTTGGGTCATCGGTTCTTCGAAATCCTTCAGGAAACTTTTTGCGTTGAGCAGGTACTCCTCTTGCCCGCTGGAATTTTTGGCATGAATGGATTTGATGATGCTTTCCACTTTGGCGTCCAGTTCGGGAACCACTTTATAAACCTCAACCTTAAAGAAGTTGTCCACTGCGGCCACTCTCTTCTGAACGTAGTCGGTTTTGAATTTCTCTGGTCTGCTGGTTTCAAAGTCCTTTCTCATGGCATAATAACCGGTATATGATGGTTCCAAGCTCTTATCCTGGATTTCCCAACCCAGGGTGGCAAATTTATAGTAGGATTCAATTTTGTTATCATAAATGACATCGGCTTGGTAGCTTTCGAACTTCGCTTTACGTTCAGCTTCAACCTTTTCATACTCTTGTTGGAATTTTTTCACATACGGTTTTTTCGACTCGACCGGGTCGCTTTGCAGCTTTTCCAAATTGGTCTTGATCTTTGCAAGATTCCGGATCGCTTCATCGTTTCGGCCTTCTACGTTTCTGCTCCACGTGTCTTCAACCAACAACCCTTTGGTTGATTTCAATTCGTCGCGCACGATGCTGTATGCCCTGTATATCGGACTTTCCGGATCGTATTTCGGCTCGTCCGTGACATTGTCGGTCACCATTTTGGTTTTATCGGTTTTGTCGGTTTTGTCCTTTACTTTGTCGGTTGCCTTGTCCTTCAGATCTTTGAGGGATGTTTTGAATTGTGCATTAGCTAGAGTGGCCAGCAACAAAGCCACAACAATTGCAGTGATTTTTTTCATACTCTTAATTTTGTAAAAATGAATAACCCATCAATTTGCAAAGATAACTCTTTTTAGCTCAATATTCAACCCGTGAAATTCCATTCAGACGGAAAGGGAGAAAGCTTTTCTCTCTTTCTTCTTAAAAAATATTTATTATTTCACCCTAAATAGTTGCATTTATTACTTGAATTTAAGATAAATTAAAACATGTTTTATTCTTTGACCATTCAGAAGTAATAGAAATACTTAATCGTTTCAGCGATTGTATCGCTGATTCTGGGTTAAAAGGAATTTTATTGTTAACCAAAAGTTCTTTATCGAGTCTCTTTGGTTCAATCCATATTTTAACAGTAAAATATTTATCGATGAAAATGGGACAATAAAAAACAGCATGGAATGTTTAGATTCTTACGGGAATATTCAAGAAATTAAAAGCCTTCAAGATTTAATGAATGTAATCGAGAATACTAGTCTTTCAGTATATTGGAAAGTAAATAAAGATATATGCGATATTTGCATGGATTGTGAATTTCGATATATGTGTTACGATCCAAGATTACCTGAAGAAAAGTCTAAAAATAAATGGACATACAACTCAAACTGTCATTATAATCCATATATCTCAAAATGGAGCAATGAGGAAGGTTTTATTGCAGTTGAAGAATGGCGCATTCAAAACCCGAACTGGGAAAAGAGTGCAAAACGGGAACCCTTGGTTAAAAAACTTCAGAATATGGAAAAGCTTATTAATATAAATAGTTAATATAATAAATGACTAAAAACTTCCCGTTCTATACGCAACCCGATGCCATGGACTGCGGCCCCACCTGCATGCGGATGATCGCCAAGCATTATGGGAAAACCTATACCATTCAGGAGTTGCGAGGAAAGAGTTTTATCACCCGCGAAGGGGTTTCGATGCTTGGGATCAGCGACTCGAATGAGAGTATAGGGTTTATAACTTTAGGTGTTCGTATTCCCATTGAAAAATTCATAATTGAGGCTCCATTACCTTTTATAGCACATTGGAAACAAAACCATTTTATCGTAGTCTATAAAGCTCCGAAAAATAAATCCGTCAACCGACGGATTGTCATTTTTCTAGAGTCCACGCAAAACTTTATGAAATTAATCAGCCAGCTGGCAGAATGGTTTTACGGGATCCATAAAGTCTATAAAGTCCCGAAAATAAAAAATCTATGATTTTTTTGATTTTACAGGATCGAAAGGTAATTAAAGTGTAGATATTGATTCAACGAAATACATTCAAAATCAAACGCCCGCTGAACCCAGTTTTCATCGGGCGTTTTTGTAGGTTTATCGAAAATTAAAAACCCATGTCGATGATAAGTGTTAACATTGTAAATTATAAAAATTTAACGAGATAAATCCGACGAATCTTTGTATTTTTGGAGTTTAAAATTAATATTAGAGTAACTCAATAAATGGAAAATTTTATCGTATCCGCACGAAAATACCGTCCATCCACTTTCAACAGTGTGGTGGGACAAGATTCAATTGTAAACACGCTTAAAAATTCGATTCGCACCAATCATGTGGCTCAGGCATTTTTATTTACTGGTCCTCGAGGAGTTGGGAAAACCACCTGTGCGCGTATTATGGCGAAAGCTTTAAATTGTGAGCACTTAACCGAAGAATTTGAGCCCTGTAATACTTGTAAATCATGCCGAGATTTTAACAACAATGCCTCGATGAATATTTATGAGTTGGATGCTGCATCCAATAGCGGGGTTGAAGAAATGCGTTCTCTGGTTGATCAAGTGAGAATACCCCCACAAGGAGGTAGATATAAAATTTATATCATCGATGAGGTTCATATGCTTTCTGCAAATGCGTTTAATGCGTTTTTAAAAACGTTGGAGGAGCCTCCTGCTCACGCAATTTTCATCTTAGCAACTACCGAAAAACACAAAATTATTCCTACCATTTTGTCAAGATGTCAAATATTTGATTTCAAAAGAATTACCAATGAAGATATTATACATCATTTAGGGTATGTAGCTAACTCTGAAAATATTACCATAGATGAAGAGTCGTTGCATGTAATTGCTCAAAAAGCGGATGGTGGACTAAGAGATGCGTTAAGTATTTTTGATCAAATTGTAAGTTGTTCTGGTTCCATTATAACGTATCAAGATGTTATTTCAAATTTAAATGTATTAGATTTTGAATATTATTTCAAACTGGTAGATGTGATTACAGAGGCTCAAGTAGATCAGTCTTTGTTGTTGGTAGATGAAATATTCTCTAATGGGTTTGATGGTCAACATTTTATTGGGGGCTTAAGTTCCCATATTCGTAATTTAATCATTGCATTAAATCCTGCAACGATCTCAATTTTACAGGTTTCCCAGTCGTTACAACAGAGATATGAACAGCAGTCGAAAAGGTGTAGATATTCAAATATGCTCGAAATGCTTAAAATTTCGAATGATTGTGATTATGTATATAAGGGATCCAATAATAAGCGATTAAGTATAGAGTTGGCAATAATGAAGATGTGTCGCTTGTACGATGTAACTTCTGATTCGGGGACACAAAACAGTCCTTCTAAAAACACTCAGTCATCTCCTCAGGCTGCTTCTACTTCTGGATCTCAAGCATCCCAAAAAATGGCAAAAGAGCCAACTTCACACATAGAAGCAGTGGTGCCAAAGCCCGATTTTATTAAAACCCAAACTTCTGGGAGTGGATTAATATCTATCAAAAACAGACAACGAAATGCTACCAATTCATCTAATGATTTACATTCAACCGTAACATCACAACCCAATTTACCACAAAATGTAGAGGTAACTCAAGAAAAGGTACTTGAAGTTTGGCCTTTATGTCTAGAAGAATCGGTGCCCAATTCGTTAGCAATTTTGAATGTGCTTAAAGAGACTACCCCTATCTATAATCCAGATTCCACAGCTGTTGTGATTGAAGTAAAAAACGTTGTCCAAGAAAAAGAGGTGATGGATGTAAGAGCAAACATAACTGGATTTTTGCAGCGCAAACTATCCAACTCGATGCTTAAAGTTGAGGTTTTGGTAAATGTTCAGACCGTAAATGTGGAAAAAAAATACATTACCAACGAAGAACAATTTAACCTTTGGGCTGAAGATAATCACGCTCTTCTTGAATTAAAAAAACGATTAAATTTAGATATTCTTTAATAAATACAAACATAAAAATGAGAACTACACGATTTATTATTAGTTTGGCCTCTATTCTCCTTACGGGCGTAGCAATAGGGCAAACACCATTGGATTTAAAAGCCCCAATGCCTGTGGACAAAAAAGTAAGAATTGGCAAACTTGCCAACGGGCTTACTTATTATATTCGCAAAAATGCTTTGCCAGAAAAACGAATAGAACTACGTTTAGCTGTTAACGCTGGATCTATGCAAGAGACCGATCAACAGGTTGGGTTGGCACATTTTACAGAACATATGTGCTTTAACGGAACTAAGAATTTCCCAAAAAATGAATTAGTTAGTTATTTACAGTCTATCGGTGTAAGATTTGGTGCAGATATTAATGCATATACTAGTTTTGACGAAACCGTTTATATGCTTCAAATTCCTTCGGATAAACCATCTATCGTTGAAAATGGATATAGAGTAATTTCCGATTGGGCACAATTTGTCTCTATGGATTCCCAAGAAATAGATGCCGAGCGAGGTGTTATCATTGAGGAGTACCGCATGGGATTAGGCGCTGATGATAGAATGAGAAAAAAATGGTTTCCAATAGCTTTTTATAATTCGCTTTATGCAAACAGATTGCCTATCGGCACTTTGGAAAATTTGCAAAACTTCAAACATGAAACGATTCGTCAATTTTATTCAGATTGGTATCGTCCAAACTTACAAGCAGTTGTTGTGGTGGGAGATGTAAATTTAGATTCTGCTGAAGCAAAGATTAAGCAATATTTTAGTGGCTTAAAAAATCCAACCAATGAAAAAACAAAACAAACTTACGATGTAGCTGGAAACAAAGCACCTCTAATTTCTATAGTAAAAGATAAAGAAGCTACCGGAAGTATGTTGTTGTATTTTACTAAACACAAAGCTATTCCAAACAAAACGATTGGTGATTATCGTCAAAAATTGATAAATAACTTGTATAACTCTATGATGAGCAGTCGCTTACGTGAGTTGCAACAAAATCCAGATTGTCCATTTATACAAGCAGATGCTTCTTATGATGGATTTTTAGCTAGAACGATGGAGGCATACATGTGTTATGCATCTCCAAAGGAAAATAGAATTTTGGATGCAATGCGAGTATTGATTTCAGAAAATGAAAGACTAAAGCAATTTGGGTTTTTGCCAACCGAACTTGCTCGTGCCAAAGAGGAAGCATTAAGCAATTTAGAGAGTCGTATGAAAGAGGCTGATAAGAATGAATCAGCTAACTATTGTTCTGATTATGTGCAAAACTTCTTAATTCAAGAGCCAATTCCTACTCCAAAAACGAAATTTGCATTTGCCGAAAAGCTTATGAGTGGAATTACCATAGAAGAGGTTAACTCTCTAGCTAAAAAGTGGTTAACGGAAGAGAATCAAGTAGTTGTTATCACTGCACCCGACAAACAAGGGGTGAATGTTCCAACAGAAAAAGAGGTGCTTGCAATATTAAGCGATGCATCTCTAAAAAAAGTAACTCCATATGTTGATAATTTCAAAGTTGAGCCTTTGATTAGCAAAGAATTAACTCCTGGTAAAATTGTATCTAAAACGAATAATAAAGATCTTGGGACCACTGAATTAGTTCTATCAAATAATGTAAAAGTAGTGCTAAAACCAACTACAAATAAAGATGATGAGATATTGATGACTGCCAAAAGTCAAGGTGGACTTAGTTTGGTGGATGTAGCTGATTTTCCATCTGGGTTTTTAGCAACTTCGGTTATTGACCGTTCTGGTATTGGCGAATTTGACAACAGTCAATTAGAGAAAAAATTAAAAGGAAAAAAAATCACCATCAATCCATTTATTGATCAAACCTCGGAAGGGTTCACTGGAAGTTCAACTCCAAAGGATTTAGATTATCTTTTCCAACTAACCTATCTTTATTTTAATCAACCAAGAAAAGATCTAAAAGCTTTTGAATCCGTTTCTTCTGAGATGAAAAACCAATTAAAACTATTGGTAAATAATCCGATGTATGCGTTTATCGACACGTTAATCAAAACCTCTACTCAAAACGATCCACGTCAAGTAGCAATTCCTACTGAAGACTTTATCAATAAAGCTAACTCCGAAAAAGCATGGGCAATATACAACGATCGTTTTAGCAATGCAGGCGATTTTACATTTTACTTTGTAGGAGCATTTACGGTAGAATCTATAACTCCATTTATTGAGAAATATCTTGCCAATTTGCCTAACACAGGCCGAAAAGAGACTTTTAAAGACGTTTACAAATCATTCCCCGAAAAAACCATCGATTTTAATATCAAAAAAGGAATTGACGATAAAGGGATGTTAGGAATTATTTGGAACGAGCCTTATTTGTGGAACGATCAAAACAACTTACATTTAAATATGATAAAAGAGGTAATTTCGATTAAAGCAATTGAGATTATTCGCGAAAAAATGAGTGGCGTATACTCACCTCAAATTCAATTACAACTTGAGAAATATCCTACTACTTCCTACACTTTTATGGCCATGTTCAGCTGTTCTCCAGATATGCAAACGAAGATTACAGAAGCGATGATGAGTATCCTTTCTGACATTCAAAAGTCTGGCCCAACGGTAGAAGATTTAAATAAAGTGAAGGAACAATTGTTAAGACAGAGAGAGACAGATGTTAAAACCAATGATTTCTGGATTCATAAACTATCAAGCCTCGATTTCAATGGAGATCCAACTACAAATGTTACTACATTTGTAGAAAGAGTAAATGCTGTTACAGTTCAAGACTTACAAAAATCAGCTCAATCTCTGTTTAAAATTAATCATTACGTTAGGGCTACTCTATTGCCTGCAGACAAATAAAATATGATTTTTTTATAATGAAACAGAAAGCCTTCACGTTGAAAGATTGGAAGGCTTTTGTTTTTTGAATGATCATATCGATTGAAAAATTGTAAATTTGCACACTAAAAAAAATTATTAAAACAAAATAGAATGAGAAAAATTGCGCTAATGATGATTATTGCTTTTGTATGTTCTTCTGTTCAAGTAACAGCCCAAAAGCAATACAATTATCGAGTGGTTCCTAACGATCCACTAAAAACTAGAATTTACACCTTAGAAAACGGATTAACGGTGATGATGTCGGTGTATAAAGATGCTCCTAGAATTCAAACCTATATTGCTATCAAAGCAGGTAGTAAAAATGATCCTGCCGAAACTACTGGGTTAGCTCATTACTTTGAACACATTATGTTTAAAGGAACATCTAAATTTGGTACTTCCAATTGGGAAAAAGAAGCCCCTATGATTGCCCAAATATCGGATTTATACGAAGTGTTTAGAAAAACTACCGACGAAAAAAAACGGGATGAGTTATATCATCAAATTGATAGTATTTCCTATCAAGCTTCGCTTATTGCTATCCCAAATGAGTACGATAAATTAATGAGTGCGATTGGAGCAAATGGAACCAATGCATTTACATCTGTAGACCAAACAGTTTATGTAGAGGATATCCCTTCTAATCAATTAGAAAATTGGGCAAAAATTCAATCCAATCGATTTATTGATCCTGTTTTTCGTCTTTTTCATACCGAATTAGAGACTATTTATGAAGAGAAAAACATGACCTTAACCAAAGATGGTAGAAAAGTATATGAAAATTTGATGAAAGGTTTATTTCCTAATCATCCTTACGGAACTCAAACAACCATTGGCGAAGCGGAGCATATTAAAAATCCATCCATGAAGAATATTCGTACATTTCACGGAAATTATTATGTGCCCAATAATGCAGCAATTTGTATTTCTGGAGATTTTAATCCAGATGAAGCGATAGCAGTTATTGATACTTACTTTAGTGGATGGAAAACTTCTGTTGTACCTGCATTTAACTATACAAAAGAGCCAATTTCTTCCGAGATTGTTAAAAAAGATGTATTTGGTCAAGATGCCGAAAATGTCTCTTTAGCTTGGCGCTTTGATGGAGCAAAATCATCCGATGCGGATATGATTACTCTAATTGACATGATTCTTACCAATGGTACCGCTGGTTTAATCGACTTGAATTTGAATAAAAAACAAGCTTGTATTGGTGCAGGTTCAAGTCCTAGTATTATGGCTGATTACTCTTTTTTGATGTTGTCGGGAAAACCTAAAAAAGGTCAAACATTAGAGGATGTAGAGCAGTTGCTTTTAAGTCAAGTGGAACTTGTTAAAAAAGGGGAATTCCCCGAGTGGTTGATGGAAGCTGCTATCAACGATTTACGATTACGCGAAATCAAAGAGTATGAAGCCAACGGCAGCAGAGCAATGGCCATGGTAGATGCATTTACCAGTGGAATCTCTTGGGAACGTAAAGTATCCATGTTAGACCGGTTATCGAAAATTACAAAACAACAGATTGTTGATTATGCAAATGCAAATTTGAAAAATAATTATGTGGTTGTATATAAAAGAGTTGGTAAAGATGAGTCGGTGAAAAAAGTAAAGAAACCTAAAATCACTCCAATTTTTATCAACCGTGAATTGGAGTCTACCTTCTTGAAAGACGTCAAAACATCTGCTGATGCGGTAAAACCGATTGAGCCTGTGTTTGTTAATTTTGATAAAGCAATTCAAAAATCAACACTTACAAATAAAATTCCAGTTCTTTACATTGCAAACGATGAAAATAACACATTTTCGTTGAAATACAAATTTGAAATGGGCTCCATGCATGATCCAAAATGGGTAATTGCTTCTCAGTACATTAAGTATTTAGGAACGAATAGTATCTCTCCTGAGGTATTAACTCAAGAATTTTATCGCTTAGGATGTTCATGGGACATGTATACCGGCAGAGATGAACTTACTCTATCGTTAAGTGGATTGAATACTAATTTTGTAAAAGCATTAGATTTGTTTGAAGGTTTTATTCAAGATGTAAAATCGGATACTGCTGCTTTAAATAAAATGGTAGAAAGTATTCTTAAAAGTCGTGATGACAATAAGAAAAATCAACAACGACTTCAATCAGCTTTATTTAATTATGGATTTTTTGGCAAATTGAACCCATCTACCACTGTTTTAAATGAAAAAGAGCTTAGAAAACTGGAATCCAATACTTTAATTTCCATGATTAAAGATTTATTTTCATTTCCACATAAGATTTATTATTATGGACCTGCAAAAATCACCGAGTTAACTTCCATTTTAAACGAACATCATAAGGCTCCAGAATCTTTTAAAGCAATTCCGGTTGCTAAAGTGTTTACCGAGCAATCTACCGATAAGCCAACTGTATATCATTTAGATTATAATGCTCGTCAAGCGGTAGTAATTATTCTCTCAAAAGGAGGAAAATACGATAAAGCCATAGAGCCTTCCTTAACACTATTTAATGAATATTTTGGTGGAAGCATGAATTCAATTGTTTTCCAAGAGTTACGCGAAGCTCGTTCGTTGGCTTACACTGCAATGTCATTCTATCAAAAACCAAGTGATTTGAAATACTCATTCTTCTCGTTGTCGTACATTGCAACTCAAAACGATAAAGTAATTGAAGCCATTAAAGCGATTAAAGATTTATTGAACAACATGCCTTCTTCCGAAAATTCATTCCAATTGGCAAAAGATGCTATTGTTCAACGCCTTCGTACAGAACGTGTTACTAAAGATGCAATCTTCGATATGTATGATGATAACAACAAAATGGGGGTAAACTATGATATCCGTAAAGACGTTTACGAAAAAGTAGGCACATTTACGATTGCTGATGTTAAAAAATTCCAAGAAGAAAAATTGAAAAACAAAAACAGCATCATCTTAATTCTTGGTGACAAGAAAGATTTGAAGTTGAAAGAGTTTAAACAATTTGGAAAAATTAAAGAGTTAACCACACAAGATGTTTTAGGATACTAAAAAAACAGATACATTTATAAATAAAAAAGGAGATTGTGCTAACGATCTCCTTTTTTTATTATGAAGTTATCAGTAATTTACATGTTCTTCTTTCGTTGCAATCTTCTTCTTGGTTTTTAAAAGCAGTTCTGTATATAAGCTATCCATGTCGTTAGTTAATCGAGTGTAATGAAACTTCTTGCGTACAAATTCCCACCCGTTAATACTCATTTGTGTACGTAGATTCTTGTCTTCAATTAGGGATAACAAGTGGTTGGCAAAAGTTACTATATCGTGTGTTTCTGATAAAAGGGCAGTAGTTCCTGGAACCACGATGTTTGATATTCCACCTACATTGGTGGTTACAATCGGTTTGTTGGAGGCTTGCGCTTCGATTAAACTGACGGGAGTACCTTCACTCAACGAAGTCAGCACCACCACATCCACTCCGGCATTGACCACATCCACATCCTTTAGCCAAGAGGTAAATGTCACCGGTTTTTGCGTGATCTCTTTCAATGCATCACAATATGGAATATTGTTATCGGTTAGTTTCTGTTCGATATTCTGGCGTTCCTCGCCGTCTCCAACGATGAAAAAACGGACTTTTTTGGTTGTTTGGGCCAACACCTTTCCAATCACATCCACAAACATCGAGTGGTTTTTGATGGGCACTAATCGGCCGGTGATGGCGATGGCGATTTCATCGTCTGTTACCTGATATTTTTGTCGGAAAAAAGATCTTTTTTCCTCTTGATTATCT
This sequence comes from uncultured Lentimicrobiaceae bacterium, assembly GCA_964653595.1. Classification (GTDB taxonomy): domain Bacteria; phylum Bacteroidota; class Bacteroidia; order Bacteroidales; family WCHB1-69; genus JBAXTE01. The sequence goes on along the minus strand of CAZZHH010000010.1, from coordinate 14,334 downwards.
TGAAATTTTTGTAAATCGAAACCTAGGTTCACGATTTTAACTTTTTCTTCTTTACATATCCGATATTTATTTACTAAGTCCTCTTTTTGTTGTTCGCTAATAGCTATAATTTGTGTAGAGAATTTTGCCATAACTCGTTCAATCACCTTATAAAAATTAGCTTGAGCAGATCCAAAATAAGCGTCAAAAACATGTCCATGAAACGTGTGGATAATTACAGGAACACCTGCATTATGAGCAGCTAATCGCCCCAATGCACCAGCTTTTGATGCGTGTGTATGTACTATATCGGGGTTAAAATCTTTGATGATTTTTTTTAATTTCTGATAAGCAATCCAATCTTGTTGAAGATTGATAGAACGATGCATTTCTGGTATTATAACAGGCGTTATTCCGAGATTGCGAACAATGTAATCGGAATTTGCTTCAGATGGATCTTTGGCGCCTCCAACCAATAATGTTTCATATTTTGAATCCAAATATTTTGTTAAATATGCTGCATTGTAGGTGGGTCCTCCAAGGTTAAATCTGTTGATAATTCGTAATATTCGAGCCATATCCTCCTCCGTTTCTTCGCAGTTTCACGAGTGTATTTTAGTAGTAATTCTGCAATTTGTTTTTTATAGAGCGTCTTTTATAATATTTTAGACACATTTTTTGGTAACTATGGATGTCCTATGATCTGTTTAGTTTTTAAAGTAATGATGTTTGTTGTATTAGAGAAATATTCTCTCCTTTTTATAGTTCTTGTAAATTAAGTTTAAAATATTCTCGTTTGCAAAGTTACTATTTTACAATAGCTAATACAATCTTTTTTGTTAAATTTTTAATTTTATTATAAATTTGATTTAAAAAGTGCTTATTATTAGATATTTACATGTAATTTATGGATTGTGTAAAAATTGAATTTTTTTAACTGATGATATGTTAAAAATTTTCATTAAGTTGAAATATATTTTTTCCACCAATACTGAAATACAATTAATGCCCATACTTTTGCAGCAGCATCTCCAGGATTAGTTGAAAAGAGTTGCTGTTTAAGTCGATTTATTTCGGATACTTTAAAAATCTGTTGAGTCTCAATAAATGCATCTGACAATAAATCGTCGGTGATCATCGATTTCAGATCTGTTTGGAACCATTTCAGCAACGGGACTTCAAAACCATGCTTTTTGCGGTTGAAAACCACTACCGGCAGAAGATCGCGATAACTTTCTTGCAAAATTTTCTTGCGCATCGATCCGTCTATCTTGAATTCAACTGGTAATTTGGCTACAAAATCGACAATGGTGTAATCCAAAAACGGGGTTCTCACCTCCAATGCATGATCCATTGACATCAAGTCCACTTTCACCAGCATATCGCCTTGCAACACCAATTTCAGGTCGGTATAGAGCACTTCGTTAAACGAACCTCCAGGTGTGATGCTCTCCAACACTTCACTTTTCCTTTTCATGTATGTATCCATATCTGGTGAGTTGCACAACCAATTCGACGCCTCCTTTTCATTTGTAATAGATGCCCAATGCCAATACCGGTTGGCATCCGACAAATTCATCCCATCCGAAAAGCGATTCAACTGCCGGAAGATATTTGAGAACTTCCCGTTGCGCGATTGCGGCAGATTCCTCCATAGTGGTGCCCCTGCCTTGATCATCAGATTTCTCAGCCCCCCTTGCCGGACAGCATACTCGGCTGCATGTTTGTTGTAGCCCGAAAACAGCTCATCTGCCCCATCGCCCGACAACGCTACGGTGACATGCTCTTTGGTGTATTGGCTCAGCAAATTCACAGCTAATGCCGAAGAGTCTGCAAACGGTTCGTCGATATAATCCAACACCCGGCCCAGCGAGCCGAACAAATCGTCGTTGGTCAACTTAAAAGCATGGTGATTGGAGCCTATTTTTTTCGCCACCGCTTCGGCGTATTCTGTTTCGTCGAACATCGGTTCATCGGCATATCCAATGGAGAAGGTGTTTAAATTCGTTAATTTCTGTTTGGCGATGGTGGCAATGACCGACGAATCCACTCCCCCGCTCAGGAACGATCCCAACGGCACATCCGAGATTAATCGGCGTTCCACCGAGGCGTCCATCAACCGTATCAACTCTTTTTGTGCTTGGTCATAAGTCAACGGTTGTGGGTTTTCCGTTTTCGGAATTTGGTAATAACTACCTTTTTCTATTACTTTTCCTTTCAACTTTATCCAACTGCCCGGTTGCAGTTTCTGTACCCCCTCAATCATGCTCCACGGAGCAGGCACATAATTGAGCTGTAAGTATTGGTATAATGTACAGTAATCTATTTTTCGAGGGATGGAGTAAGCCAAAAGGGCTTTCATCTCCGAAGCGAACAGAAACTTGTCTTCATCTAGATAAAAATGGAAGGGTTTGATTCCCATCCTGTCACGGGCCACAAACAAGGTCTGTTCAGAATTATCGTATATGGCAAATGCAAAAAACCCGTTGAATTTTGCCAACGCATTCTCTCCGAATTCGATATAGGATTTCAGCACCACTTCCGTATCCGAGGTAGTGTGAAAAACATGACCCAACGCGATCAGCAGACTCTTTATTTCTTGAAAATTAAACACCTCGCCATTGAATGCAATGGAAAATCGCCCAGATTCTTCGGTAAAAGGTTGATTGGAACGGGCATCGGTGTCGATGATGGATAACCGGACATGTCCAAGAGCCGCATTGGAAAACACCTCCACGGATTGATTGTCGGGTCCGCGATGCAACATCGCATTTGCCGCCGATTTAGCTTGAGTCAGAAACCCATTACCACGCTCAGAAAAACTATAAACACCGGTAATACCACACATAATTAATTGCTATTGCTGATTTGAGTTAGTAAAAATACAAAAAACTCGTTTGCTTGGGGTCGTTTTTTCATTTTTTGTATATTGTTTCTAAAACAAAACTATACCCAGATGCTAAACCGTGAAAGTTAAAAATGATTAGTGGAACCTTCTGTGCGAAGATTAAATCTTCGCACCACGATGGGTTGCACAATTTGTTTGAATAAATAATTTGTTTTTCGGTTTATAAACTTTTAGTATCTTTACCGAATCAAACTTGTATCATTGTCGATTGATTCTTCTGTTTTTGTACTTTTAGTAATAAATTAAAACAGTCAAACAATTGAAAAAGCAGTGTTTGTAGTTTTCACAAACTGACAAAAGATGGTAATAATTGGAATTACAGGCACAATAGGATCGGGAAAAGGCACTATTGTAGACTATTTGGTCAATGAATGGGGATTCACCCATCTGTCCGTCCGCGACTATCTGCTCGAAATCATTGCGGAACGCGGTTTAACCCCAAACAGAGATAGTATGGTATTGGTTGCCAATGATTTGCGTGCAAAACATGAGCCATCCTATATTGTGGATGAGCTTTATAAAAAAGCGACCATTCTTAATAAAAACTGCATCATCGAAAGCATCCGCACTCCAGGAGAAGTGATATCGCTGAGAAAAAAAGAGAACTTTTCTTTATTTGCGGTAGATGCCGATCCAAAAATCAGGTACGACCGCATCACCATTCGTAATTCGGTGACCGATAACATTGGGTTTGAAGAGTTTCTGTCCAACGAACGTCGTGAAATGACTTCAACAGATCCAAATCACCAGAACCTTCAAAAGTGCATCGAAATGGCTGACTTTGTCTTTGACAACAATGGCTCCATCGTGGATTTGCATGCCCAGATAGAAATGAACATGAAAAAAATCAATTGTACCCATGAGTAATCAAGAAGAAAAATATGTTCGCCCAAGTTGGGACGAATACTTTATGGAAATTGCCAACACCGTAGCCACCCGCGCCACCTGCGACAGAGGCCGGAGCGGTTGTGTCATTGTCCGCGATCGTCAGATATTGGTCACCGGTTATGTCGGTTCTCCCGTCGGTTTGCCACATTGCGACGAGGTGGGACATCAGTTTAAAAAGATGATTCATGAAGACGGATCTGTGACCACCCATTGTGTGCGCACTGTTCATGCGGAACAAAACGCCATCTGCCAAGCTGCCAAAGACGGAATTGCCTTGAAAGGCGCAACACTCTATTGTCGGATGACTCCATGCAGAACCTGCGCTATGTTGATTATCAACTGTGGCATCAAACGCGTGGTGTGTGAAAAAAAGTATCATGCCGGCGGAGAGTCCGAAGAGATGTTCGCCCAAGCAGGAGTAAGCCTTGAGTTCTTCTCAGAAGAGGTAATGAAATATGAGAAACAGTAGAAAGTACTGAATTATAAATCCGTCAATTGACGGATTTCAATAATTCGAGCATCCTCGCAAAATCACAATCCGTCGGTTGACGGATTATTTTGCGGGATCTATAAAGTCAAAAGTTACAGTGTTCAATTATTAGCTTAAAGATTGATAAATTAGTATTCTCGGATAGAGCAGGTCATTCTGCATTCTTGATGAATTTTATTGCAGTTACACTCTCCAAAAGTTTTTTCTACCAATTTTCTTTGTTGCTGTTTGTGTAATATACTAGATCCAGTGGCTGGACTACTAGAGTCGGGACGGGCGATAAGCTTGAATGGAACATCTTTGAAATTTCGATGCAAATAGGTCCAAGCGCCCATATTTCCAGGTTCTTCTTGCACCCAAATCCATTCAACTACATTTTTGTATTTATCGATTATTTCCCAAAGTAATTCATACGGAATTGGACTAATTTGTTCTAATCGAACAAGTGCGATATTTCTAATATTTTTAGTTTCTCTTTCTTCTAACAAGTCATAATATATTTTACCAGAGCACATTACAAGCTTGGTTACCTCGGTAGGATTTACAAAATTATCATCTATTACTTCTTGAAAAGACCCATTTGTCAGATCATCTACGGTAGAGATGCATTTTGGTAATCGAAGCAAGCTTTTTGGGGTAAATACTACCAAAGGTTTTCTATAAGGGCTATGGATTTGTTTTCGAATTGAATGATAAAAATTAGCCGGAGTTGAACAGTTAAGAACTTTAATGTTTGTTTCATCACATTGGGTTAACAATCTTTCCATTCTTCCACTTGAGTGTTCTGGCCCTTGACCTTCAAATCCGTGAGGAAGCAAAATTACCAATCCGCTCATCACGTTCCATTTTTCTTCTCCACTAGTTATAAATTGATCTATGATAATTTGGGCTCCATTTAAAAAATCACCAAATTGAGCTTCCCAAATAGTAAGTGCATTTGGGCGGGTAATCGAATATCCATATTCAAACCCTAAAACTCCATATTCCGATAAAAAGGAGTTATAAATAGAGAATTTATTTTTTTCACTTATCTTATTCAGAGGGTAGTACTTACGATCGTTTTCGTCGGTTATTACTGCGTGTCTATGTGAGAAAGTGCCTCTTTCGACATCCTGTCCACTCATTCTTATATCAAAACCTTCAGAAAGGAGAGTCGAATATGCAAGTAACTCCGCAGTACCCCAGTCTATAGAGTTGTTTTGGTAATTAGCTAATCGTTCGCTATATATTCGTTTTATTTTTCCTAGAAAAGTATAGTCTCCTGGTATGGATGTGATTGTTTCTGCAAGTATATTTAACTTTTCAAGGGGGAATTTTGTGTTTACTGGTAAAGTAAGATCTAGTCTAGACTCCACTTTTTTAATATCTTTCCAATCGGAATCCAAAAAAGAGTTGATTTGAGCTACATCAATTTTTTTAGATTTTTCAAACTCATGTTCTAAAAAGTCAATATAGTTTTTTCCTATCATCTCAATTTCATTTTTTTCAATGGAATTTTCTTTCATTAATATGTTTGAGTAGATAGTAAGTGGATCTGAGTGTTTTTCAATAATTTTATATAACGAAGGTTGAGTAAATCGAGGTTCATCACTTTCGTTGTGTCCATGACGTCGATAGCCTACAATGTCGACAATTACATCCCGGTGGAATTTGTTTCTGAACTCCATTGCTAGTTCTATTACAAAAACTACTGCTTCTACATCGTCGCCATTTATATGAAAAATTGGGGCTTGTATCGTTTTAGCGACATCGGTGCAATAGGTACTTGTCCTTGCATCTGTAAAAAGAGTAGTAAACCCAATTTGATTATTTGTAACTACATGGATTGTTCCGCCCGTATGATAGGAGCTAAGTCCGGACATTTGAAAAACTTCATATACTATTCCTTGACCAGCCATGGCTGCATCTCCGTGGACAAGAATTGGAATAACTTTTGAAAAATCACCTTTATGATAATGATCCAGACGGCCTTTTGCAATTCCTTCTAAAACTGGGTTAACAGCTTCTAAGTGAGATGGGTTAGGGGCAAGTGTTAGGGTGACTTTTTTGCCATTTGTTGTTTCAGATGTGGAAGTGTATCCCAGATGGTATTTTACATCGCCTAAGATTGTAAAATCTTTATATTTATTGCCAGAAAATTCACTAAACATATAGTCTACAGGCTTTTGTAATACGTTAGCAAGTGTGTTTAGTCGTCCCCGATGTGCCATTCCAATTACAAATTCTTCAGCACCTAGTTCTGCCCCTTTGTCGATGATGGCATGAAGTGCAGGAATAAATGAGTCATTTCCTTCGAGTGAAAATCTCTTTTGTCCTACAAATCGTTGGTGAATAAATTTTTCAAAAAGTACTGCTTTTGAGAGTTGAGTGAGTATCCATTTCTTTTTCTCAACCGAAAAAGAGGGGCTGTTTTTAGATCCTTCCATTTTCTGCCTCAACCATAATCTCATCTCTGGGGTTCGAATGTATTCGTATTCTACTCCAATGCTTTTACAGTATGTTTCCTGTAAAAATGCAATAATATCAGATAGTTTAGAACGTCCTATTCCAAGCTGATTTCCTGCTTCAAATGTTTGGGACAAATCGGCAGGCGTGAGTTCGTAATTATTAATATCTAAAGTTGGAAAGTGTTCAACTCTATTCAAAATTGGATTTGTGGCAGCAAATAAATGCCCTCTTTCCCTATAATCGTTTATCAATTTAATTACTTTTAACTCACTAGTTGAGGTTGTTTTATTTTGGTTTGTTGGATAATGGTTAGATGCCAGCTGATAACCTGCAAAAAACTGCCTCCAGGAAGGCTCTACAGATTCTGGATTGTGTAAATAAAGCTGATATTGTTCTTCTAGTTGATCCGAACTCATTTGAGTTAAAAATGAAAGATGGTCCATGTCGTTAAATTTGGTAATCTTGTGAATTAACCACAAATAATGATTTTTGTTTGATTTTTTGTGTGAATATAAAGATTGATTTTAAAAACTTTTATTCAATTTTTGTAATCATCTCTGCAGATTTTATATCGAACTTTTTAGTTGAAATGAGATTTAAACTTGGCCTCTTTCCAATTTTTAAGGTTCCAAAATCTTCTTCTAATCCCAAATACTCGGCTCCGTTTTGAGTAGCCCATTTCAAAATGTGCTGAGTTGGTATTTTTGGAAACCTATTAGCAATGGTTCTCATCTCTTCGAGTATAGAAAGTGTTTTATTGGATGCTAAACTGTCGGTGCCGAGGGTAATTTTATTTGTTTGTTTGTATAACATTTCAACGTCAGGCAATCTATTTTCAATGTATAGATTAGAGTTTGGACATAGGCAGAACCAAGCATCGTTAAACGTACGGGTTAGCCTCTCGATATCTTCTTTGGCAGCCAGGGTATTGTGGACAAACAGTAATTTCCGGTTTCCTATCAGCGCCAAAGTGGCTATTTCGGAAGGACGTTTGCGAAGGTTACTGAATTGATTTGGGATCACATGGAATAGTTTTGCCCGTTCGATGATGCTCCCTTTTCGTTCTTCAAAAAAATCGTTTTCCTCTTTCGACTCCATGAAATGAAGGGAAAGAGGATGTTTGTTATCCTTTTGAATTAACTCTATTAACTCTTCACTACAAGCATATAATGAGTGAGGAGTAACGGACGAATCTAAATTGGCATCGGAAAAATGATGGGTAATGTTTTGAGCATGATTGAATATTTTTTCTGCAGTTTGTGCATTCGATCCAAATACTTCTACGAAATTTTGGTAAACAATCTTGCTTTGTCTCTTTACTTGAATAGTGCTAGAGGTGTTGCAAATATCTGCTACTGCTATAATCCCTTGTTGCCACATTAAATGATCGGCATCAGCGATGTCATTTTCTTTTGAATGTTTTGTTTTTTTTATCTCTTCTAATTTTCGAATGAAACCGTCTATGGAACATCCTGTGGGTATTGTTTGATGGTAAGAAGATAATTCTAGATGACAGTGGTTGTTTATAAAGCCAGGCGTAAGAATTCCCTCCAGATTTACGACCTCGCTTTTTTTGACAAAATTGCTCTTTTCTTCTGGATGTAAAATTTCTATAATTTTACCATAATTATCCAGTACAATGATGCCATTTTCAATGATAACACCTTCGCTGCAGAAAAGGTAGTTAGCGCTATATGCTTTCATTATAGCCTTATAAACTGTTAAGCAAAGTTGTTAAATCGGCATCTGAAATGGCATTCATAACAACATCAATCGTTGTATTGCCGCCTGTGGTCATTGTTTGGTAATAGGTGTACAACTCGCCAGTACTATTGATCCCGATACAGACAATTTTTATTGATTCATTGTTTGGAAGATACCCGGAAATCAAATTATAGACTTGCATTACAGTTCTCGTAGAAGGAATGTAGATGAAAATTCCTACGTTTTGCAATTCATCGGTGCTCGATTCAAAGGTGATTTTTGTGCCAGTGTTGTTTCCCGCTAATGAATCGCATCCAATCCATCCAAGTCGGTGGATGTTGCCTTGATAGCTACTATCTGTATGTGCGAAAAATGGATTTGCCAAACTACTTATCCCGAATTGTGTTTGGTTGCTTGACCAGTCAATGATGGAGCTTTCTATGCCATAAAAAACGCGCATATAGTTTTTTGGTGCTTGGTTAGGCAATTCGATATTACATCCACATGGATAGGGTTTAAAAATCAATTCGGTTTCATCTTTAAATGCCCTAAGTCTAATTTCACCATCATTTTCTAAAAAACCTTGAGTTGAGACAGTTGGCATTTGATAATAAATGATATCTTTTGGGGTGTAAAGTTCCACCAATCTTACGGTGTAAGGCCAAGTGATGGTGTCGCCATTGGGTTTTTGTAGACAATGTTTCGATATCCAAATCCGGGTTCCTTGATTACCAATGATTGGCCCCTGACCGTTTGAATCGATAACAAACACTTGCTCGGCTTGTTTTTTTGAATTCAAATAGTTGTTGATGGATTCATATTGATTCATCGTTTTTTCGATTCGGTCTTTTTTGCAAGAGTAGGAAAATATTATTGCAGAAACAAATAGTATAAGGAGGGATAATTTTGATAATCTGTTCATAATTAATTGTTTTATTTTTTGTAGCTTATTTTTTTTATGCTGTGTCACATCCGAACGAAGTGAGTGCGTGAATACATCTGATTATAAGACAAAAATGAACAAAGTGCCACAAAGGAGACACAAATTTTACAAAGGAATTGCATGTATTTATGATTTATTCATTATATTTTTTTTTATTTTTCTTTGTGTCTTTAGTGTCTTCTTTGTGTTTTTTGTGTAATAGTATTAAGTTTAATTTAAAGAGTTGTTTTTGCTGTGTTATAAAGTGCACTTAATGTTTTCTAGTAGTTTCCGTATCCAGAGCAACCTTTTTTTCTGGGACCTCCGAGTCCAAAAAAACCTGAATTTGATCCTGGATTGGAGTTGTTTCTGCATCCAAACACATAAATAAGTCCTAATTGAAAATGTGCTTCCATGAAATTAGCATTATATCGCCATTCCAAGAATGGGCGCAGACATGTCCACATCGAAGCACCCACGCCACCTTCTATGTTCCAGTTGCTATATTTGGGGTCTTTCATCGGCGATTCTTTATAATTAACCCAACCATTATAACCAGCATGCCCAAGAAGGTAGAAGAAAACTTTGCGTTGCCTCATAAACTTGTATTCCGCTCCTAATCCAAGATTATACTCATGTATTGGGTTGAAAGAAGGACTATAGCTGAGTTGCAGCGAATAACTCCAATTTCGGTTGGGATTGAGAATTCCACGGGCTCCTAATCCAAAGCTTTCTGTTTGAAGATTATACAGAATGGATCCCCCCGCTGCGTATTGTTGAGCGGAAACCCACGAATAAAAGAAAAGGGTAATCATGAAAAGCAAAAATCTGTAATATCTCATATCCCTGTTTTTTTACAAATATAGCATAGATTTCTGAATGAAATGAATGAGAAGGGTTTTTTTTAAAAAAAAAAGGGAAACTCCATTGGAATTTCCCTTTTCTAAAATGATGAAAATTATTTTATCATCAACCGGTGTCTTAAAACTCTATTATTGAGATTCAATTTCACTTCATAAATTCCCGACGCCAATGAAGGAAGAGTCATCGTCTCTTCTGTGCCATTGATTGTTTTTTCGAAAATTATTCTACCTGTTAAATCCATAAGTGTCATCCTTGCATTGTTTGCATCAGCATCTAATTTTAAGGTTATTACACCTGTTGTTGGATTTGGATAGATTTGTATACCTATCATTTCATTTGCACTTATTCCAACTCCATTCACAGTAATGAGTTGTGTTGTAGTATCGGAGCAGCTTCCATTAAAGGCAATTAGAGAAACAGTATATTGTCCAGGCATTGCAAAAGTATGTGTTGGATTTTGAATAGTAGAGTTTACTCCATCAATATTCCAGTTTAAGGTTGATCCTACAGTAGATGTGTTTGTAAAGGAAGCAATCAATCCTGAAACGGTATATGAAAAATCTGCATTAGGAGTTTGATTTACAGAAACAGTGGTTTGACCAGTGGCGGTACATCCATTAGCTCCTGTAACAGTAGCTGTATACGTTCCAGTTGCAGCTGATGTCACTCCTGGGATTGTTGGGGTAGCAATGTTTGCACTAAAGCTGTTTGGACCACTCCAGCTGTAGGCTACACCACCATTACCTGTTAAGTTTAAGCTATATCCACTACAAATTGGTCCATTGTTGATTACGCTAACGGTAGGAGGTGTGATGTTTTGAGAGATGGTAATGCTACAAGAAGAGCTACAACCATTTGAATTGGTTACTGTAACTGTATATGTACCTGGGGTAGCAAAGCTATTGGTATTAGTAGATGGTGTTAATCCTCCAGACCAAGCGTAAGTGTTGGCATTATTTGGAAGAGCAGTAACTTGTATTGAAGTTGTATTGCAATTTAACTCAGTAACTCCACTGCTGTTGTTGGTAATACTTGAAGTAATCACTGAAGCATCTTGTGTGATAGAAATACTTGAAGTAGACGTACAACCGTTTGTGCCCGTAACTGTAACAACATAGTTTCCAGCACTTGTAAAGCTATTGGATGCAGTTGTTGGAGTTGAACCTCCCGACCAAGCATAGGAAGTTCCTCCTGTAGCTGTTACGTTAATGGAAGATAGAACACATGTTAATTGTGTTGCACCACCGCTATTGTTGGTTATTCCTGCAGTAGGAGGAGCAATGTTTTTGGTGATAGCAATACTTGAAGTTGCAGTACATCCATTGGAAGCAGTTACAGTTACAGTGTAAGTACCTGCATTGGTAAAGTTATTTGCAGCGGTGGTAGTACTTGCTCCACCCGACCAGGCGTATGTAGTAGCTCCAGCAGGAGTTGCAGTTGCGTTTATGGCAGTATTTGTACAATTTACAATAGTGCTACCTGTGTTATTTGTAATAGCAGCCGTAGGAGGAGTAATGTTTTTGGTAATGGCGATACTTGAAGTTGCAGTACAACCATTGGAGCTCGTTACGGTTACTGTGTATGTGCCTGCGTTAGTAAAGCTATTTGCAGCGGTGGTAGTAGTTGCTCCACCCGACCAAGCATACGAAGTAGCTCCAGCAGGAGTTGTAGTTACGTTTATGGCAGTATTTGTACAATTTACCATAGTGCTACCAGTATTATTGGTAATAGCAACCGTAGGAGGGGTAATGTTTTTGGTAATGGCAATGCTAGAGGTTGAACTACATCCACCAGTTACTGTAACTGTTACTGTGTAAGTGCCTGCGTTAGTAAAGCTATTTGCAGCGGTGGTAGTAGTTGCTCCACCCGACCAAGCATACGAAGTAGCTCCAGCAGGAGTAGCAGTTACATTTATAGCAGTATTTGTACAGTTCACAATGGTACTACCCGTGTTGTTTGTTATTGCAACAATTGGGTTTGTATTTACCGCCAAAGATGCGGTGGTAGAAGTTGCATTGTTAGCACCACCACAATTGGTAAGATAACATCTGTATTGGTAAGTTGCAGCGGCTGTAATCCCAGTAACGGTCATAGTAGCAGCAGTTCCGTTTGTATAGACTGCTCCAGCAGGTGTGCCATTAACAACGCTATTCCATGTAGATCCATTGAAATATTGCCACTGATAAGTTATAGGCGCGGTGCCTGTAGTTGCAGCAACCGTGAATGAGGCTCCTCCAGGAGCACAGCTGTTTTGAGTAGCAGTAGGTTGAGTAGTAATAGCAACAGGAGTACATCCGGCAGAAACTACATCCAGGGTATAATCTTCTACTTCACTATAACTTTGATCGCCACATGCTGTTGGCGCCATATTATAGGTTGACCTAACTCTCATTTTGGTATTTCCAGTTAGTGCAGTTGCTGGAATTAGAATAGATAGAGGTGAGTTTGCTGTTAGCCCACTTGTTACGTTGGTTGCATTTCCTAAATTATATTCTTCGGTGGCAGCATCAAAAGTACAATCTTGATTCCAATCGATCCATACTTTTGTTTGGTTTGTGTAATTGCCCTCGGTATTTACTTTAACAGAAAGTGGATATGTTTGTCCTTTGTTTACAGTAGTAATTGTAGTTGAATTATTAGTATATGCATCCACTCCTGTTGAAGTTGTATTTATTGTGTTAAATGTTACATTGGTAATACCTGTAGCATCATCGGTAGCAGATGTGGGTACGCAGGCAACGCAAGGTGCAGTTCCTGTAGTTAATGCATTACCTATCAAGGCAGGAGTTTTATAACAGTTTGAGGGAGTAGCAACTTCATAAATTGCAAAATGGTAAGTGGTTCCAGGTACTAAGTTTGTGATGTTTACAGAAGTTCCGGTTCCTTGGTAAACTACAAAATTTCCGGTGCCAATTTCTGTTCCGCTTCCAAAGGCTGCATTACCTGTGTAGGCAACGCCATTAGCTGGGTCGTTATTAACTGCGCTAGCTGCTCTGCCTACTACGATCACTGCAGCACCGTTGCCTCTTGACCAGTTAACGGTCATGGAGTTATTTGTAATTGCTGAAGCAGAATAAGCAGTGGCTTGGGTGGTAGGAGGAGTACAGCTATAGCCTCCCATAAAGTTGAGAGTAACGGTCTTGTTAGTTGTATTTTCTGTAATTGCAGTGATTGGTTTAGCAGTATTAGCACCAGCCCATGATTTTGAATTTGGAGTAGTAGCATCGGTAAATGTTGTTTTACTTCCCGTTCCAGGATAAGGACATCCAGTAGTGTTTACTTTCGATGTAGCAATTGCATCAATACCATTTGCCGTAGTTGAAGTAGCTGGCACTATATACATCCCTTGATGTGATGTTGCATTTACAGTGCTAGAATTTGCCGTAATGTATGGTCCGTCAACATGATATATTAACAATCCTTTCCCAGGAACATATCCATCAAATCCAATTTTTTGCTTGTTTTCCAACAAAAAGTATTCGTTAGTAGTTGCTGTATTAAAACGGTAGAAACTTCCTGAATTTTGAGTAGAATTGTTAAGTGTTACTGTAGCGCCAGTGGATAAAATAGTTGGTACAGCCCAATTATATATGTAGCATTTGGTATAAGCATTTGGGTGAGGAGGAGTTTTTCCATTGTTGTTCTACGATCCACCTGCTTGTAAGTCCCAATTTCCAGTGCCATCATATTCTCCACCAGTACCATAATTAGTATCATAAAAATCAGGAGCACCTAACACGTGACCAAATTCGTGGCAAATTACGCCTATATTCGTAATTGTTGATCCGGATGTTCCCTGTAATTCGGATGAGCAAGAGTATTTTGATATTTTTTTCCCGTCTTTGGTTAAAGTTGTAGCAAGACTCCATGCATGAGCCCAAATACAATTTGCGGATGCACCACTCTCTTCCCCATATCCAGCATAAATAACATAAACGCCATCTACAAATCCATCCAAGTCGTTGTCAAAATTTACATAGTTAACAGTAGGATCGGCAAGAGTTACAGCTTCTGCTACTAACTCTCTCGGTTTAAGATCATTACCACTTCCATCGTTGCCACCATAATATGCCATGTTGTTGAACTAAATCCCGCTAAGCGGGATAGCTCTCTACAAAAGTAGACATTTTC
>CAZZHH010000009.1:0-79322 GCA_964653595.1 uncultured Lentimicrobiaceae bacterium | reverse complement strand
GATTCAAATGGCATCCTATTTATTAAAGAACGTCCTAAAGTGATTTCGTCGGTATATTCCAGATCGTCTCCAATGGAGACACCACGAGCAATCACACTTACTTTAATATTTTTGTTGATTGTATTTTTGTAAATGTAGTAATTGGTAGTATCTCCCTCAATAGTAGATGGAAGAGCCATGATTAGTTCTGTTATTTTGTGATTGTCGATTTTGTGGAAGAGGGTCTGAAAATTAAGGTCATCGGTACCAATTCCTTCTATTGGAGATATTATTCCTCCAAGCACATGGTAAATTCCTGTATATTGTCTGGTGTTTTCTATCGCAATTATGTCGCGAATATCCTGAACTACACATACTTGTGAATGGTCTCTGCGTGTGTCGTTGCATATCGGACAAATAGGAGTGTCTGATATGTTGTGGCAATTTTCGCAATATACGATATCGCTATGAAGAGCCGCTATGGCTGCAACAAAATTTTGAGCTTCCATTTCAGAAAATCGAAGGATTTGTAGAGCTAATCTGAGTGCTGTTCGCTTCCCGATACCAGGTAGTCTAGACAGCTCATGAACCGCATTTTCAAGGCGTTTAGAAGAGTAATTTTCCATATTAATTCACAGTCAATTGTAAACAACTAATTCAAATAATGAAAAAAAGTTCATTTTTTTAAATTATGTTTGCCATGTTTTTGCAAATTTACCAATTTAATAGCACAAAATGACTACACAGTGGATGATTTTTTGGAGTTTTATTGCATACACTTTATTACTCTTTTTGGTAACCTGGGTTACTGCACGAAAAGCCAACAGTGAATCTTTTTTTACTGGAAATAAACGAAGTCCGTGGCCCGTAGTTGCTTATGGAATGATTGGAGCTTCGCTTTCTGGAGTCACTTTTATGTCTGTTCCTGGCTGGGTAGGCGACCGTTCTTTCTCATATCTTCTATTGGTTTTTGGCTACTTTTTAGGTTACCTTGTGGTGGCATTTGTTCTTTTACCCCTCTATTACCGATTGAATTTAACTACCATTTATACTTATCTTCGGCAACGTTTTGGGTTTTGGTCGTACAAAACTGGTTCGTTCTTTTTTATCCTTTCACGCACTCTAGGAGCTTCTCTAAGAATGTTTATTGTAATTATGGTGTTGCAGAAATTCGTCTTCGATGGTTGGAATATTCCTTTCGAAATTACCACCATACTCTTTCTCCTGTTGATTTTACTTTATACTTTTAAAGGAGGAATTAAAACCATCATATGGACAGACACGTTGCAAACAACCTTTATGCTACTCTCATTAGTTGTTAGTATTGTATTGATTTATCGGTCGATGGACATCAGCTTTTCACAGTTGGTGACCAAAATCATGGACAGTAAGTATTCGCAGGTTGTATTCACCGATCCTTTTTCTAAAATTTGCTGGTGGAAACAAATATTGGGAGGGATGTTTATCACTATTTCCATGACTGGATTAGATCAGGAGATGATGCAGAAAAATCTCAGTTGTAAAAATATTAAAGATGCGCAAAAAAATATGCTCTCCTTTAGTGTGATTCTGATTTTTGTAAATATGCTTTTCTTAATTTTAGGAGCCAGTCTCTATATTTTTGCATCCCAAGTAGGAATTGATGTTGTAGGAGATGATTTATTTCCAGTAGTTGCTATTAATTATTTGGGACCCGTTGCAGGATTGATTTTTGTGATTGGTCTAATCTCGGCTTTGTATCCTAGTGCAGACGGAGCTTTAACCTCTTTAACTACCGCCTTCAGTATCGATTTTTTAAATTTGGAGAAGAGAACTGATTATTCTGAAAAGAAAAAAGTAAGATTGCGTTATTTGGTTCATACTACTTTTGCTGCTTTCTTTGTGGGAATTATCATTTTTTACCGTTATCATAGTAGTCAACATCTGATTGGTACGTTGTTTTACATTGCAAGTTTAACGTATGGTCCTCTATTAGGAATGTTTGCGTTTGGACTTCTACTGAAAAGGAAAATTCCTGACGTTACTATGCCTTTTATCGCCATTATTGCCCCAATAGTTTCCTATATCCTCGATATTTGGGTAGCTGGATCCTTTAACTACAAATTTGATTTTGAACTTTTAGTTATCAATGGAATTATTACCTTTTTCTTGATGTTTTTGGTCAGTATTATTCCTCTTAATAGATTTAAAAAATGAGTATGTTTTCTACCATAATCCTGAAAAAAAGGGAAAGAAGAAGCGATTAGAAGATTTCACCCTTGGGTATTTTCTGGAGCCATTCACAAAATCGTTGGCTCTCCCATTGAAGGGGACTTTGTAAAAGTTTTAACTTCGCAAATGGAGTGCATTGCGGTAGGCCACTATGGTAGTGGTAGTATTGCTGTCAGAATCATTGCATTCGAAGATGTAGAACTAAATAATGAATTTTGGATTTCTAAATTTTAAAATACGCTAGAAATCAGAAGAAAATGTAACCTGATTCATAATCCCATTACCTCTGCTTATCGTTTGATTTATGGCGAAGGAGATGAACTGCCAGGGTTGGTTGTGGATATTTATAATACTACTGCTGTAATCCAATGTCATAGCATCGGAATGTATAATCATATGCAGGATATTGCAAGGGCACTTTCTGCTCTTGATGATTTAAAATTAACCTGTATTTACAATAAAAGTAAAGATACTATTGGAAAACAAACGGGATTGAATATAGAAGATGATTTCTTGCTTGGAGATCTATCTAATACAGTTATTTCTGAAAATGGAAATCTTTTTGAAGTAAATTGGGTAGAAGGTCAAAAAACTGGTTTTTTTCTCGATCAAAGGGAAAATCGCAATTTGTTAACTCGTTTTGTCGATAGAAAAACGGTGCTAAATACCTATTGCTACAGCGGTGGCTTTAGTATTTATGCCCTTAAAGGAAATGCTACCTTAGTTGATTCTGTGGATGCCTCTCAAAAAGCAACCCTACTGACAGCTAAAAATTTATCGTTGAATGAATTTTCGGATGCCGACAATAAGGTGATTACCGAAGATGTAAGAACTTATCTACAACATTGTCCAATGTACGATGTTATTATCCTCGATCCACCAGCGTTTGCGAAACATTACAGCCAAAAAAATCAAGCCATTAAAGGGTATCGTAATATCAACGCTGCTGCCATTAAAAAAATAAACAAAGGAGGTGTGTTGTTTACATTTTCATGTTCACAAGCGATGGATAGAGAGCTTTTTCAAAACACAGTGGTATCTGCTGCTATTCAAGCTGGTAGACAATGCCGAATCTTACATCATCTGATACAAGGTCCAGATCATCCAATAAATGCATATTTTCCCGAAGGAAATTATCTTAAAGGATTGGTGCTGGCTTTTGATTAATAGATTCTTTAACTCCAGATAATATCTCCTATTGTCAATGTTATCCATCTGATTTTCTTCTTGTTTCATAATAAAAATCATGAATCTAATGATTGTTCATAATCACAGTTTTGCGATGAGATGGTTGACTTTTTTAATACTTTCGTAAACTTTGATTGATTTTTTAAATCTTAAAGTCTCTGTAATATAAACGAAGTTGTGTAAAATTATTTTACGTACAATAAGTTAACAAATCGATTTATTTTTTATCTAAGTATTTGTTATTTAATTGAATAGGTGTTTTGTATGGATGTTTTTTTTTTTATGGCATGAGTATGGTACAATATATTCGTCTGTAAAAATTCACACAAAATAATCCATTAAGATAATTAACTAGAATTCCTAGTTCTTTAAATCCCTAAACGAGCTTGCATTCCCCTTTTTGCAAGTTCGTTTTTTTTTTATTTATTTTTTAGGTATACTTTCTTCATTAAATAATTTTCTATTTTGTTAATTTTTTTCAACTTTTTTTAATTCGCCAAAAATTTTTAGTTTATCAGAAAAATGTTTAAGTTTGCAACGAATTAATTCAATAAGCTAAATATTGAATAAAATAATTCATTTTTTAAATTAAAAGATATTTAACAAAACGGAATAAGCTAAAAACTATGCTATGAAGAAAGTTCTATTAATTCAATTCTTCTTGATTCATTTGATTTGTCTATCCATTGGTCAAATCGATTCCATTGCAATGGCAGAGAACCAAAAGTTTCATTTCGAGATGAATAAATTCTATGCCGATTCGAGTGTAACTCCTTTATTGAATGAGGATTTAGCAAATTTCAAATCTCTCTCTTTTTTTGAGATTGACTTGTCGTATAGGGTTATTGCTAAACTTACAATAGATTCTCTCGCAACGGAATTTGAAATGAAAACTTCTACCGATAGAAAACCAAAGTATAAAAAATTTGGTGACTTGCATTTTATTTTAAAAAATCAAAGGTTTGTAGTGCCAGTATATCAAAATATAAATTTGCTCAAGGATACTGCGTATTCAGATTATCTATTTTTCCCTTTTACCGATTTAACCAGTGGAGAATCTACCTATGGGGGAGGTCGATATATAGATGTAAAGAGGAATGATCAAAATTTGATTGAACTAGATTTTAATCAGTGTTATCAACCATATTGTGCATACAATCATAAATATTCCTGTCCAATTCCACCTGCTGAAAATCATCTAAATATCGAAATAAGAGCAGGTGTAAAAGAGGGTATTATTCTGAAAAATCCATAAAAATTTTCTCTAAAACGGTTTAGTGTTTAATTAATTATTATATTTGCAAAAAATAAAGGGGCAATGAAGAAAGAAAAAATTTCATTAAAACACATTTCTGATTCGTTAAATGTTTCAAAGACATTGGTTTCGATGGTTTTGAATAATAAAGGGGATGAGAATGGGATAAGCAAGGAGACTCAGAAAAGGGTCTTTGCAAAAGCCAAAGAGCTTAATTACAAACCCAACTTGATGGCTAGAGCGCTTCGAATGGGGCGAAGTTTTACCATAGGGTTGGTGGTTTCAGATATTTCAAATCCATTTTATTCTCGATTAGCTAGGTTTATGGAAGATGAGGCGGCTTCGCGAGGATATAGTTTGTTGATAGGAAGTACGGATGAGAATCCAGAGAAGGAACAGAATTTAATTAAGATGTTAATCAATCGTCAAGTGGATGGATTGATTATCTCTACCTCTCAATCGAACCCAAGTAACTTACTGCTTCTATCGGATCAAAAGATTCCACATTTGTTTATCGACCGGAATTTTGATGGGGTGGATGCTAGTTCTGTTACAGTGGATAACTACGATGGGGCATTTAAAGCGGTGGAACATTTAATCTATCAAGGCTATAAAAGAATTGCGGCTTTTGCTGTAACTCCTGTTTATGTTTCCTCTATTCGACAACGAATTGATGGTTTTATTAGTGCAGTTAAAACATACACGAACCAAGATGCTAATGAATTGTTGGTAGAAGTGGATTATCAAGATGTAGTTAGAAATACTAGAAAAAAGATTTTCGAATTACTTAATTCTTCTGAACCGATTGATGCAATTTTTGCAGTTAACAATAAAGTTGCTCTTGCATGTCTCGAAGCTCTTACAGAATTGGGAGTAGCAATTCCTAAAGATGTTGCGATCATTTGTTTCGACGATTTAGATGTTTTTAAACTTACAACTCCTCAAATTTCATGTGTATCTCAACCTATTGAACAGATCAGCCGTTCAGCTATCGACTTGCTAATCACGGAGTTAGATGCTCAATTTGCTCCTGTTCATCGTAATTTACTGCTATCTCCTGAATTGATAGTTAGAAATTCAACAACAAAAAAAGATTAATGTGTTTTTTATTACCAATGATTAATACTAAAATTCAATAATTAAATGAGACAAGCTTGACGTAATAATGGAATCTTTCCCTAGACTGGATTGACTTTGTTGGGGTGAGGTTGATTTTTTTATGTTTTGGTTTGTATTATTGCTGAAAATTAAATAATGATGAAAAAAAGTAATGCTTTAGCCTTAACAGTTTTAACCGCACTCTTTTTTATGTGGGGTTTTATCACTTGTCTCAACGATATTTTAATTCCTTATCTTAAAAAAATATTCGATCTGAGCTATAGTCAGGCAATGTTGGTTCAATTTTGTTTTTTTGGCGCTTATTTTATTGGTTCTGCCATATATCTTTTTATATCCATTTTTAGAGATCCTATATCAATAATTGGGTACAAAAAAAGCATAATTATTGGCTTAATCGTTTCAGCATGTGCATGTCTCTTGTTTTATCCTGCTGCAGCTTATCATCAATTTGCTCTGTTTTTATTAGCTCTCTTTTTTTTAGGCATTGGATTTACGTTGTTGCAAATTTCTGCAAACCCTTTTGTTGCCATTTTAGGTCCCGAAAAAACTGCCTCTAGTCGTTTAAATTTATCTCAAGGATTTAACTCTTTAGGAACTACCATCGCACCTATTATTGGTGGTTATCTGATTTTTCATTATTTTAATAAGTTCGGTGCGCCTATATTGAATAGCAGCGGATCTCCGATTTTGTCCGACACCGGATTGCCTCTTACTGCTAGTAGTGTTCAAATACCTTACTTTATCTTTGCTGCAATTTTTATTCTCATAGCCTTGATTGTTTTCGTAACGCCTCTGCCAAAAATTGTTTCTGAATCGGACGAAGTTGCGCAAGGTTTTGGCTCGTTTAAACATCGAAATTTGGTTTTAGGTTTTGTTGCCATTTTTATGTATGTTGGGGCTGAAGTAGCTATAGGAAGTATGCTCATAAGTTATCTAAAAGAAAGTGTTCAAATGCCCGAAATGATAGCAAAATCCTATCTTGCATTTTATTGGGGTGGTCTTATGATTGGAAGATTTGCCGGATCTATGGCACTTTCAGATAAATTTGGAAAAGCGTCCAAAATGGTAACCATGATAGCCCTTGCAATATTCTCTTTTGCTTTTATATTCTTCGCAAGTGGATTAACCATAGAGCAAGTTTGGCCTTTCCTAATCCTAATTTTTGTCAACTTGCTTGCTTTTGTTGTCGCAAAATCATCTCCCAATAAAACACTTTTTGTGTTTGCTTCTATTGCCATGATTCTTGTTGGAATAGCTATTGCTACCTCTGGAGTTGTCTCTATGTGGCTAATTATTGGAGTGGGATTGTTTAATTCTATCATGTGGTCGAATATTTTTACTCTCGCAATTGCAGGTTTGGGAAAATATTCTGGTCAAGCTTCCTCTGTGCTGGTAATGGCTATCGTGGGAGGAGCACTAATGCCGCTTTTGCAGGGTGTGATGGCGGATTACTTTTCGGTCCATTTTTCTTTTATTATTCCGTTACTTTGCTATATCTACTTAATCTTCTATGGATTGAATGGGTATAAGCCGAAATTATTAAAATAGGATTTGTTTTTTAAGAATATTTAGGGAGATTTTTACGTATAGCTTTTTAAAACTTTCACTTTTATGAAAAAATATGCTGTAGCAGTTGATATTGGGGGTACCAATACAGAACTTGCAATTGTGGATGATGATGGAACCGTGATTAGCCACAACTCATTTAAAACTAACGAGAACAAGTCTTTTGATGACTTTGTTCTAACTATTGCCAACCAAGTGAATAACATGTTGCATGTTCAGAAGCTAAAAGACAAAGTGACAACAATTGGAATTGGTGCACCTAATGCAAATTATTATTCTGGGTGTATCGAACATGCACCCAATTTGAATTGGAAAGGCGTTTTGCCAATTTCCAAATTACTTTCTGAGTTAACAAATTTGGATGTAGTCTTAACCAATGATGCAAATGCTGCAGCCATAGGGGAACATGTTTTTGGAAATGCTCAAAATATGAATGATTTTGTCTTGGTTACGCTAGGTACTGGTCTCGGAAGTGGTTTTTATGTAAATGGAAATCTGATGTATGGTAGCGATGGTTTTGCAGGCGAGCTGGGTCATGTGGTGGTCGATTGCAAGTCCAACAGATTGTGTGGTTGTGGCAGACATGGTTGTCTGGAAACATTTGTGTCTTCCCCTGGAATCGTCAAAACAGCAATCGAAAGGATAAAGAACTCCTCAGAACCTTCCATCCTGAGAGATATAAAAATCGAAACCATTACCTCTTTAGATATTGCTCAAGCAGCTATTCAAGGGGATAAACTGGCTCTTGAAATTTTTGATTATACTGCCGATGTATTGGCATGTGCACTTGCAAATATGGTTGCCATTACCAGTCCTAAAGCGATAATAATTTCGGGAGGGTTAGCAAAATCGGGGGATCTTCTCATTAATCCATTACGCACTTACTTCGAAAAGTATTTACTTATTTTGTATAAAGATAAAATTGAGATACTACCCTCTGCCTTAATTGATAAAAATACGGGACTGTTAGGAGCTGCTGCATTAGCATTTAAAAATTAATAATGAATGTGATGAATCGACTCTTTTTATTCGTTTTTATCTCTGCTCTTGTGGCTAATCTTTTTACCAATACTTCTTTAGCTCAAGATCAAAATGATTTCACAATTATTCCTACTCCTATGTCGGGGATAAAGGAAAAAGGATATTTCTATCTTAATCAAAAAACAGTTATCGCAGCTCCAAAAATGTTTATGTCCGATGCTACTCTGTTATCAGAGATGATTCAAAAAATATACGGTTTGAAATTAAAAGTATACGACGAAGCTACTAAAATTAATTTTGTTCGACTTAAATTCAGCAAAAAAATCTCCCCTGAGTCCTACTCTTTGATAGTCAAACCATCTAATATTGAAATTGAAGGTGGCGAAAATGGTCTTTTTTATGGAATTCAAACTCTGTTGCAACTGATTAAATATGACTCGTTACATCGGATAACTGTACCATGTTCCCAAATTATAGATGAACCAAGGTTTGGATGGAGAGGAATGCATTTGGATGTTTCACGACATTTTTTCCCGAAAGAGTTTATCAAGAAATACATTGATTATTTAGCAAGATACAAAATGAATGTTTTTCATTGGCATCTAACGGATGACCAAGGATGGCGAATCGAAATTAAAAAGTATCCTTTACTTACTTCCATTGGTGCTTGGCGAAAAGGAACTCTGATTGGCCATTCGAGTGGCGAGAAGTATGTATCGGATTCTATCTCTTACGGCGGATTTTACTCTCAAGAAGATATTCGAGAAATTGTCAATTACGCTAAAGCTAGACGAATTACTGTTGTGCCAGAAATCGAAATGCCGGGTCATGCCATTGCTGCTATCGCTTCCTATCCATATCTCTCTTGTACAGGCAAGCAGACTGACGTTGAGCAGACTTGGGGCGTCTTTGAGAATGTATTTTGCACTAAAGACAGCGTTTTCAACTTTATAGAGGACGTTTTGTCCGAAGTGATGACGCTTTTTCCTAGTACTTATATTCATGTTGGGGGCGATGAATGTCCTAAAGTAGAGTGGAAAAAATGCGCTACTTGTCAAAAAAACATTAAAGACCTGAATTTAAAAGATGAATATGAATTACAAAGCTATTTTATTCGAAGAATAGAGAAGTTTTTAAATTCTCATCATCGGAAATTAATTGGTTGGGATGAAATTTTACAAGGGGGATTGCCTTCAACTGCTTCGGTGATGTCGTGGCAAGGGGTTGAAGGTGGCATTGCTGCTGCCAAACAAGGTAATTGTGTCGTAATGACTCCTGTTTCTCATTGCTATTTAGATTATTATCAAGGCGATCCTACCAATGAACCTTTGGCAATAGGTGGATATACCCCTCTGGAAAAAGTCTATTCTTATGAGCCCATTCCAAGTGGACTTTCCCCAAATCAACAAAAATATATCCTGGGAGCTCAAGGTAATTTATGGACTGAATATATTCAATCCGAAAAACAGGTAGAATACATGATTTTTCCCCGTATGTGCGCATTATCAGAAGTCGTTTGGTCTCCTCTTAAACACAGAGATTACCCAAATTTTCGAAAAAGACTACTCTCGCATTTTCAGTATTTCGACAAAATGGGTGTGAATTATTCAAAAGCTATCTTCGAAATTAATAAACGTATTATAACTGACACCATTAAAAATAGTTTACTCCTTCAATTAAGTCAAGTGTATAATCTAGGGGATATTTACTATTGGTTTGAAGATGAAAACAAAAAAGTGAGCGAGAAAAAGAGATATCTACAACCGATTTCAGTAACCCAAAGTTGTACCGTTTTTGCTGAGTCGAGGGATAAAAATAATGAAATCAATAATTCTATTTCTCAACCTTTTCAGGTAACAAAATCTACTGCCTCTTTGATTCTACTGACAAATCCTCCTTCCGATAAATATAATTATAATAGTCCATATACCCTCGTGGATGGTGTTTCGGGAAGTATTCCTTGGAACGGTAAAGAGTGGCTCGGATTTGTGGATACTCCAATGGATGCTTTGATTGATTTAGGAAAAGTGATGGAGGTGAGCGAAGTGCTCATTCATACTTTAAAATCTGAAGCAAGTTGGATTTATCTTCCCAAATTATGTCGGGTTTTAGTTTCTGCGGATGGAAAAGAGTTTTTACAATTGGGTCAACTAAATGAGTCGGAAATTAATAACATGGGTAGGATGATTAAAGTTAGTGGAAATAAAGTAAAAGCACGATTTGTAAAAGTGTATATGGAATGACTTGGGGTAATTGGAAAAGGAAAAGCAGGAGAAGGACATAATGCTTGGCTGTTTGTTAGCGAAATTGGAGTTCAGTAGAAAGTCTATAAAGTCTATAAAGTCTATAAAGTCTATAAAGTTCATGAAATATAAAAGTTTATTCTATTTTATTCTTCTTTTTATCTTGCCTCTGATTGGGTTGGGTCAGAGTAAAAAAATATCTCTTGATAATGGCTGGACTTTTTGCAACGAGGATAGTCATCTCTATTATCCCGCTTCTGTTCCTGGTTCTTTAGTTTCTGATTTGGAAAATGTTGGAATTATTCCTAATCCATTTATTGGGAATAATGAGCCGGATGCTCAGTGGATTGCTGATAAATTATGGAGCTATCGTACCTTTTTTAACATCGAGAGTGAGATTTTGAAAAAATACGATCACATTGAATTGGTTTTTGAAGGGATCGATACCTATGCATCTGTTTATCTTAACGATACCTTGATTTATCAAACGGATAATATGTTTATTCCTCATAAAATAGAGGTAAAGAAGTGGATTAAAAAAGGAAAAAATCAGTTGAAAGTGGTATTTCCCCCATTGGTGCCATTATTAAAGACTATTGCAAATCAACTTCCTTACACCCTTCCTGAAAAAGAGCGGGTTTTTGCTCGAAAAGCTCAATTTCATTTTGGATGGGATTGGGGTCCGAAAATCTTGAATCCTGCAATTTTCAAACCGGTTTATTTGAATTTATGGAATTCTGTTAATGTCTGCCAGCCTATTATAACTGCCGATTTAGTTAACAACAAGGGTACTGTGTTATATAAAATTCCTATCACTTCCGATGCTAAAAAAAGTACGGATTTACTGGTAAAAGTAATCGATGTTTCAACAAATATAGTGGAATTTCAAAGGGTTTTTAAAGTATCTCATGACACAATAATCGGATTCGAATTGGATGTCGATAATCCAAAATTATGGAATCCAATAGGGGTTGGACTGCCAAATTTGTATCATTATAAAATTATGGTTACTTCTCCATACGGCGAAAAGTATGAATTTACCGAACAGATTGGTTTTCGAAAAATTAAACTGATTCAACAAAAAGACAGCATTGGTAGTAGTTTTTTCTTTGAAGTCAACGGCAATGCTGTGTTTGCGAAAGGAGCCAATTGGATTCCAATGGAATATCTACCTCACTTAAATACCCCAGAAAAGTATCGTAAGTTGATCGGAATGGCCAAGGATGCTGGATACAATATGCTCCGTGTTTGGGGCGGCGGTTGGTACGAAGATGATCTCTTTTATGATATTTGCGATAGCTTAGGGATAATGGTTTGGCAAGATGCTATGTTCGCTTGTGCCATGTATCCAAGCGATGAAGCTTATTTAAACAATGTGTATAAGGAAATTCAATTTCAGTCCAAACGTCTCTCTTCGCACCCTTCTATTACTCTGTGGTGTGGCAACAACGAGAATTATGAAGGATGGTTTAATTGGGGTTGGCAAAAACAACTGGGATATTCCACAAACGACTCTCTCGCCATTTGGAACGGAAATCGGAAACTTTTTGAGACTGTAATTCCTAATGCGTTATCAGAGACCTATGGACGAGTGCAATTTAATTATCATCCCTCATCTCCGAGCAACGGATGGGGAAGGGACACTGCCTATAAATCTGGTGACGTCCACTACTGGGGCGTATGGTGGGGGATGGAGCCTTTTTCTAGCTATCATAAAAAGGTGGGTAGGTTTGTCAGCGAATACGGATTTCAAGGTTTTCCGAGTTTAGAAACGCTTGAGTTTGGTGCTGGAGAACCTGTTTTAAGCTTACAGCAACCATCGGTGGCAAATCACCAAAAACACCCTAAAGGATTTCAAACCATCGACGAATACATGCAAAGAGATTACCCTAACCCAAAAACGGTGGAAGATTATATTTATATTAGTCAGCTTATGCAAGCCGAAGGAATGGGAGAGGCCATAAAGGCTCACGCTCAACGCGTTCCCTATTGCATGGGTAGTCTGTTTTGGCAATTCAACGACTGTTGGAGCTCTATTTCATGGGCAGCAACCGATTATAAAGGGAACCCTAAACCACTTTACTATGCTTCCAAAAGATTGTTTCAACCAGTTAGACCTACTTTTATCAATCATCCCGACTCTGTATCAATTTGGGTGAGAAATATTGGATTGGATACTTTTAATGGAAAATTGGCTTTATCTCAAATAGATCTGTCCGGTAAAAGAATCGCTTGTGATACCCTAGCGATAACTCTAAATCCGAATACTTCTTTAGCAATAAAAAGTTTTTCAAAAAAAGAAAATATTCAAAATTCGGTATTGGCTGCTATATTAATAAGAGGGGAATCGGAAGTGGTGTCATCAGAGATACATTTCATGGATCAACCGAAAAACATGAAACTCCAAAAACCAACTATTTCATTTAAACATTACAACAATTCAGAAAATCTTGTTTTTCTTTCCGTCTCTTCGGATGTTCCGGTAAAGGGGTTGTGGCTGACTATCGATGGCTATGAGTTGTCCGATAATGGATTTGATTTGATTCCTGGAATCGACCAGGTGATAGTATGTAATTCAAAGAATCAGAATATTCCATTCTCAATTTCTGCCATTAAATGGATTTCCTTATATGATGTTGTAAACCGTTGAAACGGTTTTTTGCGGATCAGTTCAATTTTCTGGGGGAGTAGAATCTTTGTAAAAGGAGAAACACTTCTTTACACCCTTAAATTATTTGAGTTCTTGCTTCCTCTCTTTAGCTGAAAAAGTAAAATTAAAATGTCATTTTGGCTAGTACCGCTAGAGCAACTGTAATATATTGAAAACCAAGATAAACATTTGCTAAATCGGCATTATAATTTCTAAATCTCAAATATTTATAGTCTACGACGCTGAAAGTGTCGAATATTAATAACCCCGTCTCGTTTATTTTAACGAGACGGGGTTATTAAGTTAATTAGAATTCTATTTTGGCGGAGAATTTGTCTTTTGCTTCAATTTTAATAACAGAAGAATCTCGATGTTAATCGTAAATTATATTATGAATTTCAAATTAGGTGACAAAATATTAACGATTAAATATTCAAACTCTTTAAAATCTCGATTAAAAAATATAGACATTGGTAAAAAAAAAGGTTGCCAAATTTTGGCAACCTTTTTTGATATTCTAGTAGATGATTATTTTTGGATAATCAACTTTTGAGTAGAATTGCTATTTTTTCCTTTGATAGATACAAAATAGATACCTGAGTTAAAGTCTTCGGAAGGAATAACAAGTGTGTTAAATCCTTGAGATGCATTTACTTTAGAAGAATATACAACCGCTCCAATTGCGTTTACAACCACGATAGAAACATCGTTTGCTTGATGTGCATAGAAATCAAGATTGGTGTTGCTGTTTGATGGGTTTGGAGATAATAACATTCCAGAAACCATTTCGTTAGAATTAACACCACCTGCAATATCTAAATTGATATCATCTACGTATGCATTGTTGCCATAAGCACTTGTGGCTTTAAAGCGAACCATCACTTTAGCCTGGCCTGCCAATGAAGTCAAATCAACAGTTTCCTGACGCCATTGGGTTTCGGCTGTCGGAGTAAAAGCTGAAGTGGTTGCTGTAGAGGTTGACAATGTTGATCCCGATTTGGTATAACGGGAAACCCAAGTAGCGCCACAATTCGTTGAAGTTTGTACTTCCAATTTGTCAGCGAATGAAGAGCTGTATTGGGCATAAGCCACTTTAAATGTAAGATTCATTGATGTTACACTTGACAAGTTAACAGGAGGAAGAACTAAATAATCAATTTGTTTACTACTAATCTCATAAAAAGCAATTTTCGCACAGCCACTATGAGCAGTAGAACGAGCCCAACCCATGCCATCTGATCCAGGATCTACACCCCAATCAGGAGAAGGGAATGTCGAATTAACAAAACTTTCTACAATTGGCAACGAAGAAACATTTAGCATATTAAAAACAGTAATTGTTTTCGAATTATCAGCTAAATTTAAATCAGTACCACCGTTAGGGTTTTCAATAACAAAAGTTAACGTGTGATTCCCTTGACTCAATGTCGGATTTGAATAAGTTGGAAGAGATACTTCTACAGCATCTAATCTTTCTATATTTCCTGTCCAGTTATACGTAATAACATCAACACCATCTAACTGCATTTTTATAGTAGCGGAAGAAATTGCTGTAGTGCCGTAATTTTGCATAAAAACTTTAGGGTTAATTTCGCCGCAATAAACCAAGTTTCCCGGTTGATTAATTTTAAAAATTTTAGCATCTAGTACATTTGTTGTCAAAACAGGACAAGCTACTGCTGCTGTGTGTATTATAGCTGCTGTTTTTGAACCAACTTCGGTTACCGTTCTATCAGGGCAGATTAAATAAACAGTTGGGAAATAGCCAATAGAATAATCAGTACATACTTGTGTTGTATTTGGAGAAATTGTAGGCAATATCGGATAATACGTTCCTGTAACCCAGTTACCTTGCGATCCAGCCCCCCCATTTAACTGTGCAATAGAACCTTCATCACCTTCTACAAAATAAACCATTAACGAATTATCACCACTCGGCCCATAAGATGCGTATAAAGATTCTAACGCCCCACTTGAGTGGTAACTCCAACAAGGTGAGCACCAAACTGCGGAAACATCCATTATCACAGGTCGTCCAGCATTAGTATGTTCATATAATGTACATACGGTATCGCTAATGGCTGTGCCATCCGATTTTAATTTTTTCATGGAAAAGTCTTTTGCATAGCTACCATTGGGTAACTGAGCAAATAATGTAGTTGAAATAGCCATCATTGCTATCAACATCATAAATTGTCTTGTTTTTTTCATAAACCCTATTATTATATTACTAAAACGTTTTTGATAATGCAAATAAACAAAAAAATACTCTTAAAGTCAATTTTTTTAATGTTTTTTTATGGATTAGTGATAAATATCATGCTTATAAAAAAAGCGGAACTTTTGTCCCGCTTTTTTATAGGTATAATTAAAAATTAGTCGTTGTACTCAGCCAGAATTTTTTTAACATCTTCTGGAGACACTCTACCGTAAACTTTTTCTCCTACCAATACTACCGGAGCAAGTCCGCATGCACCTACGCAACGTAAGCTACTCAATGAGAATTTACCATCCGAAGTAGTTTCGCCATTCGCAATGCTAAGTTGACGTTTGAATTCATCCATTACTTTTTCAGCACCGCGCACATAGCATGCAGTACCCAAGCAGATAGAAATTGGGTGTTGACCTTTGGGAGTCATTGTGAAAAATGAGTAAAAAGAGACCACACCAAACACCTTAGCAACAGAAATTTTTAATTCATGTGCTATAATCTCTTGCACCTCTGCAGGAAGATAACCAAAGATACCTTGTGCTTTGTGAAGAACATTAATCAGTTCACTTGCTTCGTTGTTAAATGCTTTACAAACATCTTTCAACTCTTGAACTTGTTGATCTTTTAATTTAATTTTTATATGTGACATTTTATAAAATCTCCTTTTGATTAATTATTTATCTAATTCAATTTCGATATCTGTTCTTCTATCAAAATAATGAGTATGAAGTAGATGATGTGATTTTTCTCCTAATGGTTTGCCTAAAAACTCTTCGTATAAACGAATTACATCAGGGTTTTCATGAGATTTACGGATTGGTTTTCCGGCATCTTCTCTATAAATTGCTTCCCAACGAGCTTTTATCACATCCATGTTGCCATGATGTTGAGGTTGTCCACCACCATTGATACAACCACCAGGACAAGCCATGATTTCGATTGCATGGAACGTAGATTTGCCATCACGAACATCTTCAAGTAGTTTACGAGCATTACCTAATCCATGTGCTATCCCAATGTTAATTGGTAGGCCGTTGAAATCGACAGTTGCCGCACGAACACCATCAAGTCCTCTTAATGCTTCGAAATCAACTTTGTCTAGTTTCTTTTTGGTAAATACTTCATATGCTGTACGAGTTGCCGCTTCAATTACACCACCTGTTGTTCCAAAAATCACCCCAGCACCAGTAGATTCTCCTAGTGGAGAGTCGAAATCTTCTTCAGGTAGATTCGTAAAATCTAAGTTAGCTTGACGAATAAATGCAGCTAATTCGCGGGTTGTGATTGCATAATCTACATCTGGATTTCCATTTGTTTTAAACTCATCACGGGAAGATTCGTATTTCTTAGCAACGCAAGGCATTACAGAAACTACTACCATCTCAT
Organism: uncultured Lentimicrobiaceae bacterium; assembly: GCA_964653595.1. Taxonomy (GTDB): domain Bacteria; phylum Bacteroidota; class Bacteroidia; order Bacteroidales; family WCHB1-69; genus JBAXTE01. The sequence continues at coordinate 62,532 of CAZZHH010000009.1, read as the reverse complement.
CGCGTTTTATCTTTAATTTATCTGCTAGATAAGTTTTTGCCATTGCTCCAAACATTTGTTGAGGAGACTTCGCTGTAGATGGAATATCCATCATGTTAGGGAAGTTATGCTCAAAAAATTTAACCCATGCAGGACAGCAAGAGGTCATGATTGGCAATTTCACCGATTTATCTCCATTTAAAAATCTAGTTAAACGGTCTAATAATTCTGCACCCTCTTCCCAAATAGTTAAATCAGCTGCCCAATCGGTATCAAATACATAGTCAAATCCCAATCTTCTTAAGGATGCTGCCAATTGTCCGGTAACGATAGAACCTGGTTTTAAACCAAACTCTTCACCTAATGCAACACGTACTGCAGGTGCCACTTGTACTACTACTGTTTTGGTAGGATCTGCTATTGCACGAATTACTTTACCAGTGTTATCCACTTCGGTTAGAGCGCCAACTGGACAAACTGCAACACACTGTCCACAGAATGTACAAGAAGAGTGCTCTAATTTTTGCTGAAATGCTGGTGCTACCACTGCTTCAAATCCTCTGTTGATAGCAGATAATGCACCTACTGTTTGAAACTCGTTACACATCATTTCGCAACGACGACACATGATACATTTATCCACATCACGAATGATGGAAGGTGATATGTCTTTGATGTAAGTAGATTGTTCGCCTTGGAAAGGGATTTCACGTACCCCAAATTTTTGAGCCATATCTTGAAGATCACAACGACCATTCTTAGGACAGATTAAACAGTCAAAAGGGTGATCGGATAACATCAATTCTAATACGGTTCTTCTTGCGTTTATCACTCTCATTGTGTGAGTGTTAACTACCATGCCTTCTGCACAATCGGTAGCACATGCAGGTGCTAAGTTCTTACGACCTACCACTTCAACCACACAAATACGGCATCCACCAGGTTTGTTTTGAATTTTTAAGTCCTCGAGTTCGAAAAAACACATTGTTGGAATTTCGATCCCATTCTGACGAGCGGCTTTTAGGATAGTTGTTCCCTTGGCTACCTCAATCGCTTTATTATCTATTATTAATTTGATAAGTTCCATATTCTATATAACTCCTTCTGATTATTTAATGAAAATTGCATTAAACTTACATTTTTCGTAACATGCACCACACTTGATACAGATATCTTGACGTATTGAATGAACTTGTTTGCGTTCTCCTTCAATAGCGTTGACAGGACAGTTACGAGCACAAGCTGTACAACCAACACAAGCTTCTGGTGTAATTACATAGCTCATAAGATCGCGACATTGACCAGCTGGACATTTTTTGTCAACAACGTGAGCTACATACTCATCCCAAAAATTATCAATAGTTGAAAGAACAGGGTTTGGAGAAGTTTGTCCTAATCCACAAAGTGCTGTTTCTTTAATTACTGTACTTAAGTTTTTAAGGTTTTCTAAGTCATCCATTGTTCCATTACCCTTGGTAATCTTGTCTAAAACCTCATGTAAACGTTTGTTTCCAATACGACATGGGGTACATTTTCCGCAAGATTCTTCTACGGTAAATTCCAAATAAAATTTAGCGATGGAAACCATACAGTCGTCTTCATCCATTACAATCATACCACCAGATCCCATCATAGAACCAGCTGCAATTAGATTGTCATAATCGATTGGGGTATCAAGGTGCGCTTCGGTTAAGCAACCTCCTGAAGGACCACCAGTTTGAACCGCTTTGAATTTTTTGCCATCTTTGATGCCACCACCAATTTCGAAGATAATTTCGCGAAGAGTGATACCCATAGGAACTTCAATCAAACCAACGTTGTTGATCTTTCCAGCTAATGCAAAAACTTTTGTTCCTTTTGATTTTTCACTTCCGATGGATGAAAACCACTCTGCTCCTTTTAATATAATAGCAGGTATATTTGCGTAGGTTTCAACATTATTTACGTTGGTAGGTTTACTGTTATAGCCACTTTCTGCTGGAAAAGGTGGTTTGAATGTAGGCTCTCCACGCAATCCTTCCATAGAGTGAATTAATGCAGTTTCTTCTCCACATACAAACGCTCCTGCACCATAACGCAATTCAATATTAAAATCGAAACCCGATCCCAAAATGTCCTTACCTAAAAGGCCTAGTGCTTGTGCTTGGGAAATTGCAATTTTTAAACGCTCAATCGCTAATGGGTACTCTGCACGAATGTAGATTACTCCAATAGAAGCTCCAATGCAATAACCATTGATTGTCATAGCTTCTAATACAGAATGTGGATCTCCTTCAAGGATAGATCTATCCATAAATGCACCTGGATCTCCTTCGTCTGCATTACATACTACATATTTTTGATCTCCTTTGTTTTTAGCTGCAAATTCCCATTTCAAACCAGTAGGGAAACCACCACCGCCACGGCCACGAAGACCTGATTTTTTGATGACATCAATCGTTTGTTGAGGATCTTTATTAGCTAATACAGAAGCAAGTGCTTGATAACCATCACGAGAAATGTACTCATTAACGTCTTCAGGATTGATAAAACCACAGTTGCGTAAAGCTATTCTAATTTGCTTTTTGTAAAATCCCATATGTTTGGAATCTGCAATGTGCTCTTTATTTTCAGGATTCAGGTATAGTAAACGATTTACTTTTCTCCCTTTGATTAAATGCTCTTCTACAATCTCGAGGCAATCTTTAGGGGTTACCTGTGTGTAGAATGTGTTGTCGGGCATCATTTTTACAATGGGCCCTTTTTCACAAAAACCGAAACATCCGGTTAAAATTACTTGAATGTCATTATCTAAGCCTTTTTCTTCGATAATTTTAATAAATTCAGATTTAATTTCATCACTTTGTGAGGCTTTACATCCTGTGCCCCCGCAAATCAATATGTGATACTTGTATTGTGCCATTCGATAGTCTCCTTCTTCTTATTTGTTATCGATCGATTGATAATTTACAGGAATAATACCTTCTACTAATTCATTGTTAACAACATATTTGCTGATAATTTCTATCGCTTTGTTGGTGTCAACATAACCAAAAATAATAGGCCCTTCACCTGGTTTGGTAATTTCAATGGTGGGTTCTGCATAACAATACCCCATGCATCCAGTTTGGGTAACAACAGCTTCGATACTGCGTTTTTCAAACTCTTCAATCATCACTTCCATTACTTCTTTCGCTCCGGATGCAATTCCACAAGTAGCCATAGCTACTTTCACTTGAACCATTGCTTCTGGATTGTTTGCTTTTTCTCTGAGATCAATTTTGGCTTTCACTTGATCTTGTATGTTTTTAAGATCTGCCAATGATTTGATTTTTTCCATAGAATTTGTTTGTTGTTTATAATTACTTCTATAATTAATTTGTCTTGATTTCTTGAATTTCTTTTAAATTTTCTTGTATCATCTCTTTCAGATATTTGATGATTTCAAGATTAGAAATGGGTACACCATCTAATACCTGTTTAATCTCCACTGTGTTAAATGTATAGCTGTTGTCGTTGTAAATGTGTTTGTATTCAAAATCAATGGTTGGGTTGGCCGAAACAGTAAGCACAATAGTTCCTGCTATGTCTCCAAGAGGTTGTCTGTCGATGCTCGAATGGACAAAAGTTGCCTTTAACTCAGTGCCTTTGCCCTCTTCAGAAGAAATCATAAACGACCCACCCGTTAATTCAGCATGCTGTTTTAATAATGGGATGCCCATGCCAACTTTTCGGGTAGTTCGAGAAGTACAATAAGGATCTGTAACCGATTTTACCATTTCTGAGCTCATTCCTTTACCATTATCTTTTATCACAATATCAAATGTGTCTTTTTTTGTATTCTCTTGAATTTCAATATATATCATCGTTGCTTTGGCAACAATCGAATTCTGAACTATATCCATGATATGCATTGATAAATTTTTCATTGCAAAGGTCTTGTTTTTTTTTCTATTTTAAAAATTTAAACTGTTAATTCTATCCTAAAAAGGTTTATTTAAAATGAATCTATCTTGCTGATTATGAAGTGCCAATTTCATTTCCTCGAGCGTTCGATGTTCGATGTTAAAATGAGTATAAGTCGTCCCAATTTGTTCTAAAAAATGCGCATCTGAATTTTGAATAAAAGTATAATTTTTCAAATATCCATTTTTAGAAACATAATCGTTTACATTGGTCTTGCACGACAATTCTAGTGCATCTACCTTTAAATCAAAGGGTAAGAATCCCAATTGTTGAACTATGCTAAATTTAAACTTGTCGATATGAGCTGGAATAAATAATCCGTTTAATTCGTGTACTTTTTGCTCTATTTGATCAACCGATTGGTCTAAAGCTGAAATTAGTAAACGCTCTTCTTCAAAAATAATATCATTTTTCTCGTCAACCACCACTTGATAGCCAAATTTCTTTACATCATTTTTTATATCGGGTAGATGTTGGTCTAGATACTCTTGAAATAAATCTATATCCATATCATCTTCAAATAATGCCAACACGTGAGCCTCTTCTTTGGTAGTAACTTCAGCCCCACAGAAGACTTTTATTCCATAAGGAGCAGCTAGTTTACGGACTATTTTTGCCTGACGTGTTGAGTTGTGATCCGTTATCGCGATGATGTCAAGTTTTTGTTCTAAAGCTTTCAATACAATAGCATCCGGACTCATTTCTAAGTCACCACAAGGTGATAAAACGGTATGTATGTGTAAATCTGCTTTGAACGAGTGCATTATTTAGTTATTCAGTACATTGTAAATTTTGCCAATTATCTCAAATGCTCCTAAAGAGGTAGATAATACTGGGATATTCTCTTCGTTGGCTTGACTGAGCATATCTGGCTCCGCTGTAAGCCCTTTTACTAGTACGATGGCCGATAACTCCTTGAGAGATGCAATAGCCATTACATTTTTGTGAGTTTGTAAGGTAATCCATACTTCTCCTGCATTGGAATGTCCCATTACGTCACTCAATAAATCAGATGCATAACCACCAGTAATCTCTTGATCTAGTCCTTTTGAACCAGCAACTACTTGTAGATTTAATCTTTCGGTTAACTCTTTTACTGTCATTTGTATATGTTGTTAAATATTAATCTTTGAGGCTGTTTTTGTCCAACTTGTTGTGACTCCAAATGTTTTTCATTATTCGGATAGCTTCTCCCGGCTCTAGCTTGTCGTTTTGTTCAAGAATTTTTTGAATAAAAATACATTGCTTAATACTGGCATTGTTTTGTACGATATCTTCAGCTAAAGATTGACATGATGGAGAACCACAAATTCCGCAATCTACCTGTGGCAATAAACGATTCATATCGTAAATACGTTTCATCTTTGCCATTGCTTCAGCCATATTGTCGTCTAATTTTAACATCGAACGCGCTGGGATCTCGTCAACTCCTGAATTTTGCAACAAATATTCCGAATGCTCTTTGATCGATTTCATCATCGGAGTGATTTCATTGTTTTGATCTTTTGAACAATGACTCGATCTTTTTTGAAGTTTGTCAACAATTAGAAATCTATTTCCTGAACATAGAATTCCTCCAGCACAACTTTCATCACATGCCCGCAATTCTAAAAAATCGACCCCTTGAATTTCGTCGTTTTCTACTTTTTCTAAAAATTCTATCACATTTGTAATCTCGTCTATGGCTAGACTTTTTACCTCTTTTAGAAATTCTGCTTCCCCTCTAGTTAAACTCCATTTTATAGCAAGGGGCGACAACGGTTGATATCGATCCGTTTTGGGTGTTACATTCGTATTGCTCTTTAACGATTTGAAAATTTTGTTGAAGAGATAGTTCATGTTGATAACGCCATCAATAGAAGATTTTATTTCTCCGACTGGACTCTTAATCGCTACAATTTTTGCGGCGCAAGGAGTTACATAAAAAATTCCAATATCGGATGGCGAAACTCCAGCATCTGTCAATACTTTTCGGGCATGCATCGCAGTGATATCCAAAGGTGCCTTTAAAGGAATGATATGCTCTATGAGCGTAGGAAACTTAATTTGGATTAAACGAACAATAGCGGGACAGAAAGGAGAAATATAGGGTTTTGTGTCCGGATGTTTTTGAATATGCTCTAAATACAACTCGGCTAAAAATGGAGCTCCTTGCTCCACTTCAAAAACCTCGGTAAACCCTAATTCATAAACAGAATCCAATATCTGTTTGTGGCTATATTTCTCAGGAAATTGACCAGTGAAAACCGATGGAATCAAGGCAATTCGATGCTTGTAAGCAAAAATGTCTTGAAAATCATCTTGATGAACAATGATCGCTCCAACTGGACAAACACGGAAACACTCACCACAATCAACACATCGATTTTCAATCAACTGTGCTTTTCCGTTTCTAACACGGATTGCTTCGGTTGGGCAGACCATCATACAATGAGAACATCCAATACAGATGTCCTCTCTGAATATTAGTGCGTGATGAAATTGTTCAGTGTTCATGTCTATTTTTAACTAAATCTATTAATCATAAAAACAATGGTGCCTACATTCACTTCACTCTTGATATCTAATACATCGGTGTTGTTTCGTATGTTAGGCAACCCCATCCCCGCTCCAAAGCCCATCTCTCTGACTGCATGCGAAGCTGTTGAAAAACCAGCAATCATCGCTTTATCAATATCTGGAATGCCTGGCCCCTCATCTGTTAACTTAATTTCAATTCTATCCTCAAAATAATCTACTTCTACTATCCCTCTATAAGCATGGGCTACTACGTTCACTTCGGCTTCATATAAGGCAACAACAGTCCTTTTGATGATCGAACCATCAATGTTCAATTGTTTAAGATGTTTCTTGACGTTACTAGAGATAGTTCCAGCAGTCGAAAAATCACTTCCCTCTATATGATACTCAAAGTGCATAATTTTAAATTATTAGTATACTGGATTAATCCCATTTTGAAATAAAATTCCTGCAGTACGAAAAGTAGAATATGGAGTGGTCAATAAAACCATGTCGTTTTCGCAAGCTAGCTTTATCATATCATCGGTAACAATTTTGTCACGAGTAAACAAAATACATCTTATATCCGACATCTCCGCTGTTCGTATTGTCTGAACGTTTGTAAGACCAGTAATCAACAATACATTGTCTACTTTTACTGTTAAAACATCACTCATCAAATCCGAAGCGAATGCAATCGTAATATCTAAATTATTGTGCTCTTCGCCACAAACTACTTTCCCATTTATTAAACTTGCGATTTCTTCAATCTTCATCTATTATTCAAATTATTTAATTTTCTACTGCAAATGTAACTCCTTTTTTGTTATTAAAATAACAATAAAATCTTAAACATTTAATTTGTATGCAATCTAAATAATATATCTATAAATCAGGTACTTACATGTGATTTTTAAATATATTGTTAAACTGAAATATCTCTTTTCTTGTGCTTGAAATACAAGCTATCACATCAAAAAAAATTAAATGTTAAAAATTAAATTAAGTTATTATTTGTAAATAGTTGATTTTTTTGAACGCAATAATTGAGATTTTGTACAAAACAGTAATTTCTCGAGATTTTTTAAATAGAGGATGTTTTTCGTGTTGTTTATCGAATTTTTCTATCAAACATTTCATGGATACAAATGTTGTAATACTAAATTATTAAAAACTATACGGAATTATGTCGACATACGAAATTATATTGCCTAAAATGGGTGAAGGGATTATAGAAGCTACCATTATTCGATGGTTGAAAAATGAGGGAGAACTTGTTGCCGCGGATGAATCTATTTTGGAAATTGCAACGGATAAAGTGGATTCTGAAATTGTTTCCTCTAACGATGGTTATTTAGTAAAACATTTTTTTAAGGAAGGAGATGTGGTGGCAATCGGATCTGTTGTTGCTATGGTATCTTCAGAGAATAAAACATTTGAAGATACTCCCGTTGTTAATAAAGTGAAATCTGACGATTTACAACCCGATAAGGATATCCTATCCGAAGAGAGTCTACCTCCAAAAAATGAAGAAATTGTTGCCACCTCTCGCTTTTATTCTCCACTTGTTCGTAACATGGCTAGAGTTGAAAATATTTCTATTGGCGAACTCGAAACTATTCAAGGGAGTGGTGAAAACGGTCGTATCACCAAAACAGATATTGAAAACCTAATTTTATCTAGATATCAAAACACTTCTTCTTCTCTAGAAAATAAGGTTATTACAAACACTCTCGAACCTAATAAAATAAATTCTGCTAATCAAAATACTCAATCGATTAGCGATGGGGATAGGGTAGAAGAGATGGATCGAATGCGCAAGATGATTGCAAATCATATGAATATGTCTATCCAAACTTCTGCTCATGTTACTTCGATTATTGAAGTAAATATGTCTAAAATTGTAAATTGGCGGAATAAAATTAAAGAGGTTTTTTTGAAACGTGAAGGGGAGAAAATTACCATTACTCCAATTGTTTTTAATATCGTAGCTCAAGCTTTAAAAGAGTTTCCAGGTATAAATGCATCGGTGGATGGTTCAAACATCATTTATCGTAAAAACATCCATATTGGAATGGCAACCTTATTGCCAAATGGTAATTTAATTGTACCTGTTGTTAAGAATGCAGATCAAAAAAGCTTGTTGGGATTGACAAAAAATATCAACGATTTAGCATCCAGAGCAAGAGCTTCAAAATTACTGCCCGATGAAATTCAAGGAGGAACGTTCTCTATTACGAATTTAGGAGCCTTTGATACGTTGCTTGGTACTCCAATTATTAATCAACCACAAGTCGCAATTTTGGCTATTGGTGCTATTCGAAAACAACCTATTGTGATAGAATCTGAGTTTGGCGATTCCTTAGGAATTGCTCCAATGATGTATTTATCTCTTTCTTACGATCATAGGATTGTGGATGGTGGCATGGGTGGACTTTTTATCAAACGTGTGAAAGAACTTCTAGAGAGTTTTAATGAGGAGACTGTGATTTAAAACACTTCTCTTTTTTTAAAAAAGCATTAGATGAACGGAAAATGCTAAAGTTGAACTCTGTAAGTAACTATATGGTGTGCTTTATCTATTCATAGTGTGCAAAAAATTGAAGCTTGTGAAGTTTGTTGCACCTAAAATTTGATAAAGCTTAAGGTGTTTTAATCAATTTCCCCACCCAATAAATAGGAAATTCATACATCCATCTGTCCATGAGTCAGGTATTAGCGATGGCATGTTTTCATTATTTATCATAATTCCAACTCCAAATTGCTGTGCCCACTTTCCATTGTACATGACTCCATATTTTAGGGTGAAAGCTCTTAAAAATGTGGTTATTACCCCTATTTCTGGATAAAAAGAAAATTTTGTTTTTTCGGTTTTAAAGTATTCTGAACTCGCTTTTATCGTTCTTCCATTTACAATGTTGTAGCAATTGTATTTTCGAATATCATCGTATTGTTCGTACCCTATTGCACCGTATATCCAAATTGGGTAGTTGACAGGGTTGTATTTTACGCCCAAAGATAATGCGATTAAATCTCTACGTGTCTCATTTGTTGGAGTAATTAAATCGTATTTCGATGAATTGGTCCCATTATCGTATAATGTTACTGTCTCATAATTAATAGAATTAAGTCTAAAGTTGTAGAAAAAACTTAGTTTTTTATTGTTTAATTGGCTGATGGTGATACCATATGACGGCTCTGTGTCATAGTTAAACATGATATAAGTATAATCAAATTCTTCTGTGCCATTTTCGTTGATAATCTGGTTGAAAAAATTTGCTCTGTTTAGTTTTTTTTCAATTGTGTTTTTGTAAATGCCATTCTCATATTTTTTTAAGTAAGATGAATAGATGTTTGATGCCGTATTGAATCTCCATTTTTTAAAATTTGAGTTGCCTGTTGTAAGATAGTTCTTTTGTAAAAGAGAGTCCAGAATAAGTGTTTTTTCATCGTTCGGAAAAGTTTCAATGTAAGTCTGTATGTCCTCAAAGTCCAACTTTAACGCATTTTCATATAGTTTTGATTTGTAATGTTCCCTTACTAAAGAATCATATTTGCCCTCTGGAAAATAACGAAAGTAATCTTTTATCATATGTGGATATGGTGAATTTATCGATTGTTTATAAAAGTCAAACTCAAGACTGTCCAATAATAGTGTGATCTCTTTTGTATGTGCCCCATTTGGATGATTTTTTATATGACGCTGGCAATCTGAAATTTCTTTTTCTTTTATACAATATTTCCAAGAATCTAGTTCGTTATATATTGGTAAAGAATCCGTTACAGATGTTATGTATTTTCCTTTAGGATATTTCTTTGTATATTCGTATGCGTAATAGGAAGATTTTTTGCTCTGAATTGTATTAAATAGTTTGTCTTCTTCTATGTTCTCTTTTTCTATATCTAATTCATACTCCCTCACTTTTACATAGTATTCACTGCTCTTGTTCTTATAATGTTTAAAAAATAATTCTATCTGCTTTTGGGCATTGAGATTATCATATGTTTTAATATACGAATGAATGAGCATGACTTGGTATTCTGTCTTTTCTTGGATGAAAAGAGCTTCAAAGCCAGGATTTGAGCTGTTGTTGTTTTTGTAATTTGAGATTATTTCAATGTATCTTTTAAATGCATAAGAATGGTATGCATCTTTTGCACTCTTTAGTATAACTTGATTCTCGTTTTGTGAAAATGCCAGCAAAAAATTGAAAAAGAGTACGATGAGAACTAGTCTTTTTTTCATAGAGATTTGTGATGTAAGTTTCTACTTAATCGTATGTTTGTACAAATTTAAGGATTATTATTCATTAATTGTAAAATTTTAAAGTCTAAATGTAATTTTCAAAAAGATCAATACTACGAAAATGATATCAATATCAATGTGCAAATTCGCAATTTATCTACTCAATTTCTCGTTTTTTTCAAGTATTATTGTTTGGCTTTTTATCCTTAACTTTGTCTGGTAAAACTCAAAAAGACAACTATGCCCAATGAAAATATCAACTGGATGTGGCCAGCATCAAACACCTTGGTTCTGGTTCGCAAACATATACAACAAATGTTATTGAAGAATTTTCCCGATTTGCAGGAGCGAAATGTGTTGACATCCATGATCTTGCAACGCATCACCGGATTGAGCAAGACCGAGATTGCCATCCATCCGGATTTCAGGGTTAACGAATCGGATATTGTGTGGCTGAAAAATGCCTTGGAGGATTTGAATGACCACAAACCCATTCAGTATGTGGTTGGTTATGAGGAGTTTTACGGACTGAAATTCAACGTCGACAAACACGTGCTCATTCCCCGTCCCGAAACGGAAGAGTTGGTGAAATGGGTGCTCGACGACCATGCAATTTCTAAAGCCCCCTTGTCGGTGATCGATTTTGGCACGGGAAGCGGGTGTATTGCCGTTTCACTGAAACACCAACGTCCCGACTGGTCTGTTAGCAGTCTCGATAAAAGTGTGGAAGCCCTCAAGGTGGCGCAATCCAATGCGTTGCAGAATGGGGTGGAGGTGGATTTTATGGAAAATGACCTGTTGTATTTTAAACCGATGTCCCGAAAGTTTGACCTCGTGGTGAGCAACCCGCCCTACATCCGGAATTCCGAAAAGAGGTTGATGCAAAAGAATGTGTTGGAATTCGAGCCCGAAATGGCGCTGTTTGTGGAAGACGATGATCCGCTGGTTTTTTACAGGGCCATTGCCGAGATATCCAAGACATTGCTCAACGTGAATGGTTGCATCTATTTCGAAATCAACGAGGCATTCGGGAATGAAACGGTGCAAATACTCAAAGATTATGGATACAAGGACGTTGAGTTGAGAGTAGATTTGTTCGGGAAGCCGAGGATGGTGAAAGCGAGGAAGTAGAAAGTGCCGAATTATAAATCCGTCAACCGACGGATTGTAATAATTCGTGCATCCTCGCAAAACTATGAAATCGAAGATTTCTTGTTTTGCAGGATCTATAAAGTCTATAAAGCTCCGAAAAATCAATCCGTCAAACTACGGATTGTAATTTTTCGAGAGTCCTCGCAAAACTTTATGAAATTGATCAGCCAGATGGTGACTTGTTTTGCGGGATCCATAAAGTTTGAAAGTGGAAATTTTTTTAAGTGCTTTCTGGATAGTTTGATTTTCAGTCCCGTTAGGGACGTAATGTCGGTGAAAAAAGTAAATTTTCTCAAGACATAAGTGCCGTTAGGTCTGATATCAATTTTATTATATTCAAACAGCAAAGTTTATTTATTATAGTTAAGATATTATCCGATAAAGTTTATTTATGTAGTTAATAGATAAAATATTAGTATTAATATGTGATATTTTGAAAAAGATATTGTTTTGTGTTATATTTGTTGTATCTTTGTGTTATAATAGATAAAATATTAAATGTTAAATCTAAAATATATACTGTATGGATAATATATTAAACGATAATATTCCTTTTTCTATCGCCAAACATATATCTCAAAACATGAAACGGCGTCGGTTGGATTTGAATTACACCCAAGAGGTGTTGTCTCAGAAGTCAGGGGTGAGTCTTGGTTCATTGAAACGTTTTGAATCAATTTCGGAAATTTCATTAAAAAGTTTGCTTCAGTTAGCCATTGCGTTGCAAGCTACAGAGCCTTTTTATGAATTGTTTGTAGTGGAAAAGCCAGAGCGTATTGATGATATTTTGAAACAAAAAAAAAATGTTCAACGAAAAAGAGCGAGGAAAAATGGTTAATTCTGTAAATTTATTAAAGATCACATTCAATGATCGATTGGTTGGTAGAATGGTGCTGAATAAACATAATTTAGCCGTTTTTGAATATAACAAAGAGTGGTTGGAAACGGGGTTTTCAATCTCGCCGTTTTATCTTCCGCTGACAAACGAGTCTTTTGTGGCCAAACAAGCGCCTTTTGAAGGTCTTTTTGGAGTGTTTAACGATAGTCTGCCCGATGGATGGGGAAGATTGCTTATCGATCGGTATTTGCGTAAAAATGGTGTTGATGTGCGTTCGCTGTCCGTTTTGGATCGGCTGAGTTTGGTCGGAAAAAGTGGAATGGGTGCGCTTTGCTACGAACCTGATTACAAAATTAAATATAAAGACGAACCACATGATTTGGATTTCTTTGCGCATGAAGTGGAAAAAGTTCTTTCAGAACAAGATGTTGATGATTTAGAGCTGTTGATTGCAAAAAATGGCTCTTCGGCAGGCGTTAGGCCCAAAGTGATTATTCGTTACGAAAACGAACTGTGGTTGGTCAAATTTCCTGCACAATATGACGATCCAAAAATCGGTGAAATTGAATATCATTGCTCGCAAATGGCTACTAAATGCGGAATAGAAGTCCCTGAATATGAACTTTTTAACGGTAAATATTTTGGGTCCAAACTGTTTGATAGAAATCTAATAAACAGAGTGCATGTTCATTCGGTTTCAGGACTTTTGTATGCAAACCATCGATTGCCATCTCTGGATTATGAAGATTTGATGAAACTCACCAGAGCACTGACCAATGATTTTGGAGAAGTGGAGCGGATGTTTAAGCGGATGGTTTTTAATATTTTGGTAAAAAACAGAGACGATCATGCCAAAAATTTTTCATTTATATACAAAGACCATAAATGGATTTTGTCTCCGGCATACGACATCACTCCAAGTTATGGCTTCAACGGAAATCACACGACCACTGTTTTGGGGAATGGTTTGCCAGAGGAAAAGGATGTTTTAAGACTGGCGGATAGGATCGGACTCTCTTTGGGCAAAGCCAAAGCAATGATTGATGAGATTAAAGAGGTGGTGTTGTAAAAAAAAGAGTGACCCAAAGCCACCCTTTTTTATATCATTCAATTCCTATTTACTAGTCTAAAGTATGAATCACCAATCCTGAACGCAATTTTGGTTCGAACCAGGTGGTTTTTGGAGGCATGATGTTGCCGGTGTCCGCGATGTCGATCAACTGTTTCATCGATACGGCATATAATGCGAAAGCCACAGCCATTTCACCGCTGTCAACGCGACGTTTGAGTTCGCCCAGACCTCTGATTCCGCCAACGAAATCGATGCGTTTAGAAGTTCTCAAATCTTTGATGTCCAATATTTTGTCCAATACCAAGTTGGAGAGAATGGTCACATCCAATACTCCGATTGGATCGGCATCGTTGTATGTTCCTTGTTTTGCAGTTAGTTTGTACCATTCGCTGTCGATGTACATGCTGAATTCGTGAAGTTTAGCAGGAGCGTAGATCTCTTTTCCCATGTTTTTAACTTCAAAAACTTCACCGATTTTTGCTATTAGCTGCTCTTTGGTCAACCCATTCAAATCTTTCACCACGCGGTTGTAATCAATGATTTTCAGTTGGTTGTCAGGGAAAATGACGGACATGAAGTAGTTGTATTCTTCGTTGCCTGTGTGATTTGGGTTGTTTTTCTTCCTTTCTTGTCCAACCAAAGCGGCAGCGGCGGTTCTGTGGTGACCGTCGGCGACATAAAGTGCAGGGATTTCGTTTTTGAAAATTTCAACGATGCGGTTGATGGTGGCATCGTCTTCGATCACCCAAAAGTGGTGGCCGAATCCTTCGTCTGAAACAAAGTCGTATTCCGCTGGAGAAGAGGTGATGGTTGCAACAATTTTATCGATTTCTGCATGAGCTGGATATGCAAAGAACACGGGTTCCACGTTGGCATTGGCCACGCGCACGTGCATCATACGGTCTTCTTCTTTGTCTTTACGGGTAAGTTCGTGCTTTTTGATGTTGTTGTTGAAATAATCATCAATATGTGTGCAACCAACTATTCCGTATTGGGTTCGACCGTCCATGGTTTGTGCATAAATGTATAGGTTCTCTTTGTTGTCGCGAACCAACCATTTTTCGTTTTGAAATTTGGTGAAGTTTTTCGCTACCTTGTTATAAACTTCATCGCTGTGTTCGTCGATTCCCTTAGGTAAATCTATTTCCGACTTGGTTACGTGAAGCAATGAATATGGGTTTCCTTCCGCTTCGATGCGAGCTTCTTCGGAGTTTAGCACGTCGTATGGGCGAGATGCTAACTGTTGTACGATGTTTTTTGGTGGACGAAGTCCCTTAAATGCTTTTACAATTGCCATGATATTATATTTTTTTAATTTAATTCTTTGGCAAAGTAAATAAAAAAAGAGGCAACAACAAAATTTCAGTGTCGTGCCTCCTAAAATATTTTTATAATATGAGCCTATTATTTAAATTTCATCGATGTCATCTTCCTCTTTTCCGGGTGGCATCGATCTTTGTAACGAAGCTATTAATGACCCAATCATTTTTGTAAGTTCCATCAATTGGCTTCTGGAAAATTCAGAATTTTCTTTATTAAAAAGTCCTAATTGGGTAGCAATAGATGTGTAAACAACACAATCGCGCACAGCACTCTTTGCCATTTTTAGATAATAAACAAATTGACTTTTGTTTCGAGCAGAGCCTTCGGCAATGTGTAAGGCAATGGTCTGAGTTGTTTTTATGAATTGATTAGTTAGACCTTCTTGGGCGCTTTCTGGAAAAGTAGAAGTAGCTTGGTGAACCCAGTTGATGTACCCTAATGCTTTTGCATAAATCCGTAAATCTTCAAATCGGAAAAAACTTACATTGTTATCGGCTTCAGCAGTCATGTGAAAAAAATTTTGTTAATATCTTCTTATTATTTTCTGGGAGTAAATATACAATTATTTTTTATTACTATTCCTTTTTTAAATTATTTCATTAAAAATATTTTTTTCTAAACCTGAGTTTGTATTATTTTTTTATAAGTGTTAATTCTCAATAAGATAAAAAAGTAAAATTTTTTAGTCCTAATATTGATTCTGATTTAGTATTGTAAATTCAAAAGTTGTTTTTTACGAGATAGAAAAAATTATTTTATCATTACTCTTCGTTCAGTGCCATTTTTAGTTATTACTTCAATCAAATAAGGATTGCTTGAAAGCTGGTCAACGTGTAATTGCCAACCCAAATTAGTTTCTGTCATTTGTACTGGAATTAAGCTGCCCGTAAGGTTATATAACTTAATGCCTTGAATGGGATTATCTGATTTTGAATAAATGGTAATGATATTAGCAAAGGGATTAGGGAATATTTCTACTGAAGAAAGTGCTTTTTCAGCAACCGCTAAATATAGTTTTGGATTGTCTTTATATTTTACGGTTCTGGTGGTTTGACTTTGATTTTGGACAGTAGTTGCGATAAAAACTGGATTTCTTTCGTTTGGAGAAAACCATTTATATTCGGTGGTTATAGAATTAAAAGCAATCGGGATATTTAAATAGTTTTGAGTGATAAATACGCTATCTCTTGCGTTGATGACCGTTTTAATTCGAAATACTTCAAACGTGTCAATAGGAGTGTAAAGAGTTCCCCACCCATCGTAGTGATTTGTTCTTGTTTGTCTGTGGAAATAGGACCCTAACGTTGGGATGCTTATTTTATAGGACGAAAAGCAGGTGTCACGATCATTCATGTTGAATGGAAAGTGATATATAAAGTCAATATCGTCATTTTTTACAGGGAGGGGAGCTCCACTTACATTGGCTGCTAATCCAACTTGAGCATAGTAACTATTTGTCTCCTTGAAGTAATAATACACATTGGTAATGGATGTGCTAGGGGGAATGGTCATATCTGCCTGTGGTGAAGCTATGGTAGCTTGATATGAAGGTGTTAAAGGATTGTTGAATGCTACATTGTATGCAAGCGGAGTGGATATTACCGATACAAAAGTATCAGCAAGCCAAGTAATGCCTGTGTGCATGCTAAAATCCCAAAGATAATTTTCTCCAGTGGGAGCAAAATCGGTCACTATTTGCATACTTGTCTTGTAAAATATAGTATCCCCAACATTGGGCATATAATCCTTTGTTAAAGGTTGTTGACCATAAACACTGATAATGCTTATTATCATCCCAACAATGAGTAATATTTTTTTCATATCTTGCTCTAAGTTTTTAAAAAAAATTAATCTTTTTGATTTTCGATGTCGCTTTCTAATACCTTTTTAAATTTATTTTTTCGAGGGGGTAGGAGATGGTAATTTATGACAAGTCCAAGTTTAAGATAGGATTCTAGTACATCCAATCCTGGAGACATTCCAAATTCAATTAATCCTCCAAGCCAATCAGAACTAGCTCTTAGTCCGGCTCTATATCCAATCAAACCATCCACAGATCTGGTTTCGTAGGCTACGCTTTCGATGGGTGTTTTTAATGCTGTTTTGTAAAGAACATCTGCATACCCTGATAGATAAAAAGCACGACCTAACCCAATTTTTGAGAAACTAAGTCCTCCATAAAACATACTCGTGCTGATGTTTGTGACATATTCTACTGATTTGTCGGCAAATGTGTTTTGATATTGTATAAAACCAACTCTTACTGCCGGACGGTATACAAATGAAGCAAATGAATAATACTTTCCATAAAGGGGTTGAGTGATTGAAATGGTTTCATCTGATATTTTGCCATTTATATTTTTCCTTTCGATGGCATCTGTATAGATATACCTGCCATTTGAATCGATTTCAAATGAGGATGATTTGCTTTTAAAATCGTACACATTAATGTCTACACCACCTTCCATCCAATATCCATTATTAACATTGTCTACATTGTCCCAAACTTTCTCTTTCCAAACTTTCCGCTCGCCTTCGAACAAATTTATAGATGCAACAACTCTAAAAGTTGCCCATTTCGGCAAAGCAAACTCCACATCGGCTCCGATGCCATAGTTTAACATGTTGTTACTGCTCAACCATGGAAGTAATTGCACTGGCATAATGCCGATTCTGCCTTTATTTGGCCAAGAGGTATAGTCGAAAAGAGTATCCGTTTCGTTTTTTATTATCGTGGTTGAAGATTCTGTTTGGGAGTGTAAAGCTGAATTCAAAAGAAATAGAAAGACAAAAATAAATAAAGTGAAATTGTTCTTCATATATTGAATTTTTAGATTCGAAAAAACATTAAACTAAATGTATATTGCAAATATATACTATTTATTGTTTTATAGAACAATTAGTTTGTAAAAACTTAATTTTTTTCGATTAAATATCAAATTGCGAGAAATTACAAGAATCTCGCAATTTATCGCAAATTGTATTTTTTTAAAATCGAATCAAATTCTGATGATTTCACAAAACTCTGCTTGATTTTGTTTACTTGTATTATTTCCAAATATCCGAGCTCAACCAATCCTTTTAAATCTGAACGAGCCGTAAAATTTGAAGTTTGGAATCGATTTTCAATCTCTTTGATATTCAACACTCTATCCGATTCCTCGTTTAACAGTTTTATGATTTGAGCTTGCCGCTCATTGATATTTGGAATTTTCAAAAACTGAGCTGACCGTATAACCTCTTTTTGTTTTCTGCCAATATACTCTTTTAGAGCTGCAAAAGCCTTATCCATAGTTTTGATATGATATGTAACAAAATAGGTCAAGTCGTTATCATCCATTTCACTGTACATAAATGCCTTCTCATATTGACTTTTTGTATCTTTGATAATTCTGGAAATGGAGAGATATTCGGTTAGCCAATACCCGTTTTTCAACATATACCAATAGAACAAAGTCCTGGCTGTTCTTCCATTTCCATCACTAAATGGATGAATCCAAGCGACCATAAAATGAATAATGATTCCTTTGATAATTGGATGTATGAAGTTTTCAGTGTCTTGATTGAAAAACAGGCAAAGTTCATCTAACAATTGGGGGATCTCGGTACAACTTGGCGGCTGATGAACAACCTCACTGGTTAGATGATCGACTACAAATATATCATCATGATTACGAATAACACCCTCCTCTTCTGATTTATCAAGTGTATTTTTCGATATCAGACGATGGATATAGCACAGATTTTCAAGGGTTAAATCGTCGTTTTTATGTTCAATAACATGTTGAATTGTGATAAAATTATTCAATATCATTTGATCCGATTTGCTTCTTGGTTTGAGTTCCTTTTGAAGCATCTCCTTGGCCTTTTTGCGGGTTGTCGCCGCTCCCTCCATCTGACTACTCGATATAGCCTCTTCCATAATCGAGCTAATCAGGTACTTTGTCTTTTCTGTATCTGCTATTCGAATATTGCCTCTCAAATTCCCTCCAATATTCAAATCAAAAAAATGCAATGATTTTTGGATGTAATCTGTTATCACATAATTGAAGGTATATTTCCCAACCTTAATATTTTGCATTTTGAGAAACCTGCTTATCTTTACCGCTCTCCAAAGTTCTTCAGGCTTGATTATCTTACTCTTATATTTCACCTTATCCCAATAGAGATATTCATTGTTTATGGATTTAAACAAATTCGATGATTGAAGCTCAATGTAACGTTGAAAATTCTCCTCCTCAAATAAACTTGATTTTGAGATATTGGGTGCAGATTCTATCATAACTAATTACTTTTCTGCAAATATATATAGAAATTGCGAGAAATTACAAGAATCTCGCAATTTCTCGCAAAAATCTATCCTTTTATCATTTCGATCAACAGTTGCAGCAACGGTTCAATTTTGTCAAAAGTCACCGATGAGTATGTGTCATCCACGCTGTGATACCATGGAGAATCCTTTACTCCTGAGGTGATAAACAGTGCCGGAATCTTTTTTTCAGTAAATGGAAAGTGATCGCTTTGATCGATGTTTTCCTTCGAAACCAATTGGATATTCAGTTTCTTTAACTTCACAATTTCATTCATTTTCTCCATGAGCGCCGGTTCGTTTGTTCCATTGAAAACATCGATGCCCGTTGCCCCGAATCCAACCATGTCCAAATTCAGCATAAATCGGATGTCGGCAATGGGAACCGGGTAATTTTTCACAAAATGAGTCGCCCCCAACAATCCTGCTTCCTCGGCGCTAAACGCCACAAATATCAGCGAATAATCCGGTTGGTTTTTCTTGAAATAGCCGGCCAATTCAAGCATTGTTCCAATTCCGCTGGCATTGTCATCGGCTCCAGGGAAAAAGACCTTTTGTCCCATCACTCCCAGATGGTCATAATGTCCACCAATGACGATGTATTTATCCGGAAATTTCTTCCCTTTAATCATTCCCACCACATTGTTGGTGGTGTAATCTTTCAGGTACTTCGTATGGACTTTCAGCGTCAAAGTCGTTGCCGTGGTGTCAAACGTATTTTTGTTGGCATCAAAAGAGAACCGTTTGCGCACTTTCAGAGAATGCACTGCATAAGAGCGCAACGGATGCGTGGTCAGATTTATCATTCCGGCAACCGGCAACGAAAACATCCGTTTATAGACCGTATCATAAGTTTTGAAATTTTCGTTCAAGAAATCAAAATCAAACATCAATATTTTATCCGAGAGGTTCATCTTTTCAAACTCTTCTACCTTTTTGAACGATTTTAAATCACTGTTTGAGCAATAGAGAATTTTAAACGTTGCTGCCGTGTCAAAAGCAGATTTTCGCAATACATAATCTTTCCCTGGGATCAACTTTTTTCCATCAACCGAAAGTTCCAATGTATCGGGAAAGGTGTTGATTGAAAATGAAAACGGTAGCAGATATTGGTTTTGCAGCTTTTCAAGACCAATGGTTTTATACTCATTTTCGATATATTGAGCCGCCAAAAAGTCTCCCTGATGTTCATATCCTCTCCCGAAATAAGCGGGAGACGACAACTCTTTGGTGGTTTTTTTAATATTTTCTACATTCTGAGCCTCTACCTGAAAAAAGGAGGCGACAAAAATTCCCGCAATAGCAATTCGAGACAAATTTACAGGTTCGAAAACGCTATTGATCAATCGCTTGCAAGTTTTCATAATTCAGTTTTTGGCACTGCAGGATTTAGAGTGGAAAAATGAAATATCATGTAACTATTATTTCAAACATAGTTATATCAAAAGTGTCATACTGAGTTCATCGAAGTATTAGTTATGCACTTTTTGAAAGCCCTTCGATAAACTCAGGGTGACAATGAAATAAATATCCTCACTCTAAATCCTGTAGTGCCCAATTTTTTGGTTTTGAAGCCCAAAGATCAACCATTAAAAATGAAAAAGCAAAAATACTCTTTAACCCGCAAAATTAACTAGTTCAACAACCAAAAAACGGGGACAAGTTGGGTATATTCGTTGTGCGAAGTTTATAACTTCGCACGCTACCCCCCTCTATTTCACCCAAACTTCGTCCACAAACACATACGCTTTTTCCCCTGCACTCTCGTGCCAAGTGGGAAGTGTGCCG
The DNA here is from genome assembly GCA_964653595.1 of uncultured Lentimicrobiaceae bacterium. Taxonomy (GTDB): domain Bacteria; phylum Bacteroidota; class Bacteroidia; order Bacteroidales; family WCHB1-69; genus JBAXTE01. The sequence continues at coordinate 41,381 of CAZZHH010000009.1, read as the reverse complement.
TAGTTGCGGGCTACGAATTTCACAAACCGGGCTTTGGTTTTGCTCTTGATCACCATTGGCTGTGTGAAGGTCTCCATATTGTCAACGGGGGCGGTCTGCTTCACCACCCCGATGGAGGTATATGTCACACCATCCAAGGAGGTGAATACCTCAAACTCTTTGGGCATCACGATCCACGCTCTGGTTTCCTGCAGGAAGTTGGCTCCCACCTCGTTGATATCGATCACTTTGCTGTAATCCAAGATGGCTTCAAAATCGGTGGCATGATACCCTTGCCAGCCACCCAATCGCCAGTTGGTGGTTCCATAAATGCCGTCAATGATGCCCTGAGGGCCGTCTGCGGTGTATTGCGGATTGTACGGATAGGTCAGTTTCACCGTGATATCTTTGGGAACTTTTACAAATGTTCCTTGTGAATTGCTGCTGTTTTTGGAAACAGTATCGATGGCCATCACCTTGATGGTGGAGGTCTTATGAAGATAGAACGGAGCATTGTACAAATTGCTGGTTGTTGTAACAGCTTGTCCATCGATCGAATAGTAATATTTTTCCGTGGAAGCGGAATTCACAATGCTAACAAGCAGGCTGTCGGTGAAGGTTCTGGAATCCACCTTGATAATCGGGGCCACCACCACAGGATATTCATTGATGGAGGAGGACGGACAATCTGCTGGCTGTTTGCCAAAATCACCCGAAGGAAGATCTCCCATCACCATTGCCAGCTCTCCACCATTCATAATTTGCGAATGGGTCAGATATGATTTGGTTGTATGGGTTCCATTCAACATGGCTGATTGGATGCAAGTATTCACTTCAGAATTGTTTGGAGCCGAAATGATGAACGTTTTGCCGTTTTCGAGGTGAATGGTTGCTTTCTTGAAAAGCGGAGAACCAATCACCAGCTGGTCGGAGCCAGGGCAAACGGCATACAGGCCCAAAGAGCTCATGATATACCATGCCGACATCTGCCCGCAATCCTCGTTACCGCTCAAACCGTCCGGTTCATTGCGATACATCTCTCTCAATATCAGACGGATACGTTGTTGCGTTTTCTCCGGTTTCCCAATGTAATTGTACAAATAGGCGATATGATGGCTCGGTTCGTTGCCATGGGCGTATTGACCGATCAATCCGGTAATATCTGCCTGATTTCGACCACTGATTTGGTCATTTGTAGTAAAGAGTTCGTCCAATTTCTTTTCAAAATTATTTTTTCCTCCATGTAATTGAATCAAACCAGAAATATCTTGGGGTACATAGAATGAATACTGCCAAGAGTTGGCTTCAGTGTAGTGATTATTTACTTCTGTAGGATTAAATGGGCTGTACCAACCGCCATTGAAACGTGGGCGCATAAATCCGGTGGAGGCATCAAAAATATGTTTGTAACCTTGAGCCCGTTTCATAAATTCCTTGTAATCGGCTTCATGTCCCAGAATCTTGGCTACTTGGGCGATACACCAATCGTCGTAGGCATATTCCAAGGTTTTGGAGACCGATTCGTGCTCCGTATCCGAAAGAACATATCCCAATTCCTGCATACTTGCAATTCCCAAACGTTTTTGTCTTGCACTGGTTTTCATGGCCTGATACGCTTTTTCGAGATCAAAACCGCGCACTCCTTTGATATAAGCATCAAAAATCACTGGTACGGCGTGGTATCCGATCATGCAGTCGGTTTCGTTACCGAAAAGTTCCCACATCGGCAACAGACCGCCCTGCTCCCACTGGGCAATGAAGGTTTTAATAAAATCCTGAGTTCTGGCCTGATCAATCATCGTCAACAACGGATGCAGTGCTCTGTATGTGTCCCACAAGGAAAATACCGTGTAATAGTTCCAGTCTTCCGTTTTGTGAATCTTATTGTCACGACCACGGTATCTGCCATCTACATCATTGAAAATATTTGGAGATTGGAATGCATGATACAGAGCGGTATAAAAAATTGCCAGTTGAGGACGGCTTGTGCTTTCTACTTCGATCTTGCGCAACTCTTTGTCCCATAGTTTGCGGGCATTTGCTTTCACAATGTCGATGTTCCAGCCTTGCATCTCATTTTCCAGATTAAGTCGCGCACCCGTGGTGTCCACGCCGGAAATACCGACTTTCACCACCAATGCACGTTTGTCCTTATTTGGAAAATCGAAGACCATTTTCAGGTCGTTTGCTTGATAGAGTCTGACTTTTCCTTTTTGAAGCACGTCGTTAATATACACTTCTTTACTTATCATCGGTTTGGAAAACTGCATCACGAAAAAGATGGTCTGATCCTTTGCCCATGCCGATGAGCGACGCATCCCCCTTATTTCGGTGGGACTTACGATTTCGATATAGGAATCTTTCACCAAGTCGCGGTGTTTTAAATCGACCAATAAACGGGCTTTGGCGCCATACGGGAATGCGTAGCTATGCATCCCACTGCGGGCGGTTGCTGAAAGTTCAGCCAAAATACCGTTTTTCATCAACACGCTGTAATAACCTGGGGAAGCCGTTTCGTTTGAATGAGAAAAAGGCGAGGAGAAAGCATATTTGGCCGGCGATCCACTTTGCGAGGTGGGCATCACCAAGATGTCGCCATAATCGCTACACCCGGTCCCGCTTAGATGGGTATGTGAAAATCCATGAATCACAGTGTCCGAATAGTGATATGCAGAACAACCATCCCAACCGGTCAATCGGGTATCGGGACTCAGTTGCATAAACCCGAATGGAACCTGAGCTCCAGGATAGGTATGACCGTGACCGCCAGTGCCGATAAACGGATTCACATAACTGGAAGGATTCGTCACTGAAAGAGGTTTCGTTCCTTCTTGGGCATATATTCCAAAAAAGATGGAAAATAAAAACAAAAACAATCCGAAACCTTTCAACCCAATCACTTTAAAATTTCTTCTTTTTATCATTTCTTTTTAAATAAAATATCTACTAAAAATTTACCAAATTTAATTTAATTGCTGATTCTAACTTAGAAATATAACCTAAACCGATTAAGATAAGGGATATTAAAAGCGAATCCTAGATGCAAATATAATAAAAGTTTTGAATTTAAAGCTTTTTGTAACTGATATTTTTTTTATATAAATGATTAAAAACGTTTAATTATATAAAAATGCTTATAATTGCAAAGTCTAACATCCATTATATCTGTGCGGAGTTTTACTGAGCCTTGATGTATTTTTAATTCACTAATAATTATTAATATGACAACCATTCATACGAGTAAATCGGAAATTTTGAAAGCATTAAATTTCTTAAAAATTGTCGTGAAAGATACCGTTAAAAAGAATTATAAGATTATGACATTTTGTGAGGTTACAGTTACGGACATGAAAGTGGTTTTTTCTGTTCCTGGTAGTCAATATACAATAGCTTGTACTACAACAGGAACTGCTAAATTTTCGAGTAATTTTTTATATTTTTACGATGTGATACGTAATTACAATGGGGAAGAAATGCATATTGAAATTGACCATGATGAAGTAAATATTGGAAGCCTAAGATTTTTTGTAAAGACCTGTTTTTTTAAAGATGATTCAATATTAAGAACAATTAATTTACCAGCTGAATATCTTGATAAACACATTCTAAACTTAATTCCACAAGGTTATACTCAAGAAGAAATTGAATTTAATAATTTACAAAACAAATTAATCTTAGCAGAAAAAAAATTACACAAAAAGATGAAACAAGCATTTTGTTTATTGAAAGAATATAACGTGACTCTTGAGGATGTTGAATTGCTGACAAACCGAAAATTGTTTAAAAAATGATGAATGTTTTTTTCTATATATCCAACATTTTATACAGTTAAACGTTTAATAAGAAATTATTAACAAAAATCAACAAAATGAAAAAAACGCATTACTTTTTATAATCCTTTTACTGGGGGCTTCACTTTATGCTCAAGTAGAAGAAAAAAAATGGGGAATTGGGCTTTATGGTGGCTTTAACGAATACAATGGCGACCTGGGCAATGATGTTTTCCGTTTTAGTCAAACAAAATACGTCTTAGGCCAAATTTCTATTGCCCGTTATTTAAATCCATCCTTTGATTTAGGTTTGCAAGCTAATTACGGTAATTATGGTCACAATGCCGACTACAACAGAACTAGAACTTTTGAAGGAACCAAAACATCTGGTGGATTATTTCTACACTACAAATTCAATAATGGGTATATTTTCCCAAAAGACTCCAAAATTTCTCCATTTTTATCTACTGGATTAGGAATGGCTCAGTATGGTGGTACTAACATCAATACGGATGATATGGATTTTTTAATCCCATTAGGAATTGGGTTAAAGTATCAATTTTGCGACTGTTTTGCTGCTCAATATAAGTTTTCATATAACTTAGCGAACAACGACAACCACGACAAAGATGTTAGAGGAAAATACAACGATGACGTAGTTGAACAGACTATTGGGGTAATTTTTAGTTTTGGAGGTAAATCGGATGCTGATAAAGATGGAGTTCCTGACAAATTGGACAAATGTATCAACACACCTGCTGGGGTAACTGTCGATGTAAATGGTTGTCCAGTTGATACAGACAAAGATGGGATAGCGGATTACCTCGACAAATGCCCTTCTGTTTTTGGATTAGTTGCATTTGAAGGTTGTCCTGATAGTGACGGAGATGGCATTCAAGATAGTGACGACAAATGTCCTAATGTTGCTGGAATCACCAAATTTCAAGGATGTCCTGACTCTGATGGAGATGGGATACAAGATAGCGAAGACAAGTGCCCCAAAATTGCTGGAATCGAAAAATTCAATGGTTGTCCAGATACCGACGGGGATGGAATTGAAGATAGCAAAGACAAATGTCCAACGGTATTTGGTCTAGCTAACCTAAATAGTTGTCCTGATAAAGATAAGGATGGAATTGCAGACATCGACGACAGATGCCCTGACGTACCTGGAATTGCTGAAAACAAAGGTTGCCCAGAAATTAAAGAAGAGACCAAAAAGATATTTGCACAAGCATTGCAAGGAATTCAATTTGAATCTGGAAAAGATATCATCAAAAAAGTCTCATTCCCAATCCTTAACCAAGTAGTAAAAGTAATGAATGACAATCCTTCGTACAATTTGGAAATTAATGGTCACACGGATGATCAAGGGGATGATGCAAAAAATATGATTTTATCTCAAAAAAGAGCAGAAGCAGTTAAAAAATATTTGACCGACAAGGGTGTAGATTCTTCAAGAATGACAGCTTAGGGGTTTGGCGAGACTATTCCTGTTGCTGATAATAAATTACCTGCTGGTAGAGCAAAAAATAGAAGAGTGGAATTTAAGGTGTTATTCTAATAACAAATTTTCTTTCATGTTTTTAATAAAAAAGAGATCCTCGGATCTCTTTTTTATTAAAAAATATTCGTTGCATCTATTTTATCGTTTATTCTGAATTAAAGTCTCCTTACTTTAATCCCCAACCAAAGCTCCAGTTGATCATATATTTTATTCTTTGTCAATATGTCGAAATAGGTTATTCTTACCCCGTGATTTCCTTTTTGGAGAACATATACAGGTAAATTTACAGAGTCGTTAGGAATCCATGCAGCATGATACCAAGGGTCGAGAGCGCCATGAATTTGAAGAATATTTTTTCCATTTTTATTGAGCAGACTCAATATTTCTTTATGTGATTCAGGATGGTAAGTGGCTGTGACCCCTTTTGGGATCATAACCGAATTACCATATTCCCCTTTTTTTAGATATTTTTTAAAAATAGGGAGGTATGCATTGTAGTTGTAATAGCCAACTTCTGAGTATGCTTGGTAATAATACGAAGCGGTTGCCTCTGATCCTGTAACTGAAAAACCATCAGGATCTACAATTCGGATTAGATGCTGAAACATCTCTTCTAAACTGTTTTGTTTTGTTGGGATTTTTTCAATGGAAACTCCCCATTGAAAGTGCGAAAATGGATATTCTAAAATTAAATATTCGAGTGTGGTTTGTAGCCCCATGTTAAATGTTAAGTTCTTTTTTGAAGCATATTCAGTAAATAGCTCTAAGAGTTTTTCAAACTTTTTGAACATCAACAACTGATACTCTGTAATTGCCTTGCGCTCTTCAGCTGTGCCAGCCCGATGCATGATGTAGTCGATTGGGCGCGGATCTTCTTGCGCGATGGTGATTGGGGCAACGTAAGCTACAACCATATCTACTGCTTCTGGATATAGTGCTTTGAGGTATAAAGCTGTTGAACCCCCTTTGCTCGTGCCGGTGGCAACCCATTTTTGTGGGTAAATTGGTTTGAGCCATTGGAGAATCTGGTTGTGATCGGCTGCAGCTTGTTTGATGGTTAGGTATTTCCAATCCATGTTGGCTGGCTTCGATTTTCCAAAGAATCTGTGTTCCACAAATATCAAGTTTGCTTTCAGTATTTTACAGAGTTCTTCGTTGTAACTGGCTGGTTCGGCATAAGAAGCGCCATACCCTTCGGTGACGATTACATTTGGAGCATCGAAAGAACGGTGAGAAAGATATACCAGTTGCCAAAGGGTATCACTGTTCCCATTGGTGTGATCCAAATTCTGTGGCACCATCAGTTCTAATTTTGATACATAGGGTTTTGTACACTCCATCTCCTTGATTTTAACCCCTTTTATTCGTTTGGTGATATAGTTTACCAGACTGTCTTTAGCTGTAGCAAATTCTTGCGCCTGAATTGTAGTGATAGATACAAAACCGATAATGGCGATAAGTAATAGCGATTTTATTTGTTTCATTTTTGAAAGATTATAATGGATGTAATTTGTTTTTGTTTGAAATGGAAATGCGTTGATAGATGCTTACGGTGAAGAGTGCCAATCCTGCCCACACGAATCCGAATCCGATAAAGTGGCTGGAGGAAAACTGCTCTTTATACACCCATATTCCGAGTAAAAGTTGAGCAGTGGGAGATAGGTATTGGATGAATCCGATGGTGGAGAGGGGAATTTTCCCGGCAGCTTTGCCAAACCAAAACAGTGGAATTGCGGTAACTATACCCCCAAGCATCAGCAATAATGTTGTGCTTATGTTCGATCCGAAAGCACCTGTGCCATTTGCCTGTGAGAAGAAAATCCATCCTAAAGAGAATGGGGTTAATACGATGGTTTCAACCAATAGGGCTGTCATCGAATCAATTTTGGCAATCTTACGAAACAGACCGTATAGTGCAAATGTAATTGCCAATACTAAAGAAATGATAGGTACGCGCCCCAGATGAATAGAGATTACCAAGATTCCTATAAACGCCAAAATCAAAGCACCAATCTGTAACTTTGGTAGTCGCTCTTTGAGGGCTATAACTCCCAGAATTACATTCATCAAAGGGTTGATATAATATCCGAAACTAGATTCTATAATGTGTCCATTGTTTACGGCGTAAATATAGACTACCCAGTTGGCACCAATCAACACGCCAGTAAGCGAAAGTAACAACCAAGTGCGCCTTTGCTTCAGTACAATTAGATGGTTGCTTCGTTTGGTCAGAAAAATGATCAGTCCTACAAAGACAAAACTCCACAAGATACGATGTGCTAAAACCTGTACAGGATCTACGTGCGCCAATTGTTTCCAGAAAAGGGGAAACATCCCCCACGCCAGATAACAGATAATGGCATAAAAAACACCCACCGCGTAATCATCATATATTTTCTTTGCCATCTTATCCCTTGTTGTTTATATTGGGTGCAAACTTACGAATATTTTGGGGTTTTTTGGTTGGGATTTTTTTAACTATTAAGGAACTATGAAGAATTAAGAGACATTAAGTTGTCTTTCTTAATCTACCTTAATTCCTTAATGGTTTACCTTCTTTGTCCAATTTTCAAACTGTTATAACAGGATTGTAATGGGATTCAAAATATTTCATTCTACCACCTCTTCCTCCGGAAAGTCAAACCCATTATAACTTTTGGATGATGAGATGTAAGCACCAGCGGGGGATATGGTTAGGATATCGCCTACACGGATGCTTTTTGGAAGCATTACCGAATGGGAATAAACATCGTGTGTGTCGCAGGTGGGTCCGCAAACAACCATTGGTTGCAATTCGGTAGTTTTATTTTCCAATGCTTCCAGATGGTAATTCAAACCACCCATGATCCAGGAAAATCCTTGGAAAATGCCACTGTCTACATACAGCCAGTCAATGTTGTTTCTTTTTACGCGGGCAATCACTTTCACAAACATTGTTCCGGCATTGGCCAACAGATAAGAACCCGGTTCTGCAATCACCTCCATGTTTAGTTTTTGTTTAAAATGTTCGAGATAGGGTTTAATGACCGCAGTAATTTTCTCCATTTTCTCGAACTGGTTGCCCGAATGGGCTGGAAATCCGCCCCCGATGTTGATGGAGGTGATGGGGTGGTTCAATGCTTTTAATTGGTTGACAAGGGATAGCATCTCTTCAAACACATTTTTCCAGGTGTCGAGTTGTTCGTTGTTCCACCCAACGTGGAAGCTGATGCCAAACATGTTCAATTCCTGTTTTTGACCATGTTCAAATAATTCATGAACAAGATTTGGAGGGCAGCCAAACTTCTCCGTCAACGCCCATTCCGCTCCGGTATTGTTTACGGCTACTCGGATGTAAACAGATGATTTGGGCGCCAACAGTGCGATTTTATCCAGCTCTTCGATGGTGTCGGCTCCAAAACAGTTGATTCCAAGTTCATAGGCACGTGCTATCGACTCGGGGGACTTGATTGGATTGCCATATCTGATTTGCTGTGGTTTAATTCCCAATTTTATCAGTTGCTCACATTCGGAGACGGCTCCTGTTTCAAAGTTCAGACCCCATTTAGCCATTTTGGCAATCAGTTTCGGATGGGTGTTCACTTTTACAGGGTAAAAAATTTTCTCTTTTGGAATACCGATACACTCTGTAAAATGAGTGATGTAATTTTCCACTTTATTTAAGGATAGCGATATCGTTGGTGTTTTCATATTAAACATGTCATTTTTGAGGGATAAAATTATTGATTTTTTTCATCAAAAGTGAATTTATTTTTCTCACATTTTTGCAAAATTGTTAAAAAAAGCAGACCTTTGCCGAAAAAATAAACCATAAATTTATTATTAGCTGTTAGATAGAGGATGAAGCAACATTTATTTAATTTTCGGGATTTCATCATTGCAGTGATAGATTGGTTTCATATCCCCTTTAAGCGTATTCCTGTCGAGACATTCCGGTATGCTGCCACTGGCGGTTTTAATACAGTTTTAGATATCTTTCTCTATTTTATGGTATATAATTTTGTAATTGATAAACATGATCTTCATTTTTTGATAATTACGGTTAGTCCTCATATAGGTGCTTTCTTGATTGTGTTTCCAGTTACATTTTGTACAGGTTTCCTTTTAGCGCGATATATCACTTTTACGGAATCTGAAATTAGGGGCCGTGTTCAGTTGTTTCGATATATGATGAGTGTGGCAGGAGCAATTTTTTTGAATTATATTTTTCTGAAACTTTTTGTAGAGTATTTCGATTTGTGGCCTACTGTGGCTAAAATCGTAACTACTGTGATCGTGGTGGTTTACAGTTATATAGTCCAACGATTCTTCACCTTCAAAACCGGACAACTTAGGAAGTAATCCGTTAACAGTGATCAGTGATCAGTTAACTGTTTGCAGTGATCAGTTAACAGTTGTCAGTTAACAGTTGTCAGTGATCAGTAGTAAGTTTGAGGTTACAGTTTATTGTCAAAAGTTTCTAGTATTTTTAATTGCAGTATAAAGCATTTTGCAAACTTCATCTGTATCATTATACAATTTGTCATATTTTTCTAACTCAATATAGTTAGTGTCTTTTAGTAAGTTTAGCCAATATTTTGTTTCTAAAGCTTCTTTGTACGAGATACTGAGTTTTGCAGAAAAGTCTTTATCAGAAATGGCTCCATTTGCTTCCGATATATTTGCTCCAATCGATGTTCCACTTCTGATAAGCTGTTTCGAAAGAATACATTCTTTTTTTTCTTCAATTAGAAATTTATACAACATGATAATTTTAATAGCTAAAGCATAAGCTTTTTCATAAACCTTACTATTTGGTATCATAAATATATTTGTGAAAATAAATAATTCAGTTGATTGTTTTCTTGTTCACTGCTTACTGTTAACTGTTTCACTGCATCACTGTTAACTGACTTTCCCGTCTTTCATTAGGATTTTATAGTCCGACATATCGGCGAGTTCTTGGTTGTGGGTGACGATGATAAAGGTTTGGTTCAGCTTGTCGCGGAGCGAGAAAAACAGCTGATGCAGATCGCGGGCGTTGTCAGTGTCTAGGTTCCCAGAAGGTTCATCGGCAAGCACTACGTCGGGGTCGTTGATAAGCGCTCTGGCTACAGCAACCCTCTGTTGTTCGCCACCCGACAGTTCCGACGGTTTATGGTCTTTACGTTGATCTACTCCCAATAGAGTGAGTAATTCCAATGCCTTTGCTTGAGCTTCCTTCTTGGATTTTCCTGCAATCAGTGCGGGCATCTCTACATTTTCGATGGCGGTGAATTCGGGCAGGAGGTGGTGGAATTGGAATACAAACCCAATGTGTTTGTTTCTGAATTCAGATAAACTTTTCTCTTTTAGGGTGTTAATGTTGGTGTTGGAAAAAAACACATCTCCGCTATCGGCTCGATCTAATGTGCCAATAATGTGCAAAAGGGTAGATTTCCCGGCACCGGATGGTCCGACAATCACCGTTACTTTTTGTTCGTGGATGTCAAGGGTGATATCGTTTAAAACGGTTAGTTTGCCGTAAGATTTAGTGATGTTTTTTAGTTGAATCATGAGTGTTATTCGTTATCAACGGTTTGTACAGACTCGTCTTTTTGTATGTTTTCTTCGGAATCGTTGTCGTCGATGTCCTCTTCGGTTTCTTCAGAATCAGAAATTATGGGTAAATCTTCTTCTTTCGCTACAACTTCACTTAAAGGTTCTAATGTTTTTAATTTTGAGAGGTCGCATTCGGGACCGGTGATTTTTCCGTCGCTGCAACGTAAAGTACGGGCAGGGAATTTATCGATCATGCCAAAATCGTGGGTTGCCATTAGTACTGTGCAGTTCTCTTTGGCGGTGATGTCGTGGAGCAATGCCATGATTTCAGCAGAGGTTTCAGGATCTAAATTTCCAGTAGGCTCATCGGCAAGGATGATTTCCGGGTTGTTGATGAATGCGCGGGCGATACAAACACGTTGTTGCTCGCCACCAGAGAGTTGGTGTGGCATTTTAAACCCTTTGGTGCCTAACCCAACATCATGCAAAACTTTGTCAATACGGGTGTTGATTTCGACCTTGTTTGTCCAACCGGTGGCTTTCATCACAAAGAGCAGATTGTCGTATACGGAGCGGTCGGAGAGGAGTTGGAAATCCTGGAAAACGATGCCCAATTTCTTCCTTAACACAGGAATCCGTTTGGTTTTTATTTTGAGTAAATCGATGCCGGCCACTTCAGCTTTTGCCCCTTGAGGCGGGATGTCGGCATACAGTATTTTGAGTAGACTCGATTTTCCGGTACCCGTTTTCCCGGTGAGGTAAACAAACTCACCTTTGAAAATCTGAACGTTTACTTGCGAAAGAACAAGCACCTTTTTTTGGAAAATATCCACTTTCTGAAGATCGATAATCGGTTGCATCTGGTATAATTTAGAGGTCAAAGTTAATAAAAAATGGGTTTCAATTCTGCTTTATTTTAACGAAACCACAAAAAAGAATAATCTATTGTCATTTTTTTTTTTTTTTTATTAACTTTGTGATTCAATTGAAGAAGCCAATTTTTTCAAAAGCCCACTTGATTTTTTTAGCATTGAAAACAGATTAATCAAAAAGAAAAATCTATATATTTGCAAATATTTAACCCTCACTAATTATTTGAAAATGAAAAATGAAATAGTTTTATACTGCCCAGACGAACTTGTCGAACATATTGAGGTGAGACTTGAAGATGAAACTGTTTGGCTTAACCAAGAACAAATTGTGAAATTATTTCAAAGAGATCAATCTGTTATTTCCCGACATATTCGCAATGTTTTTAAAGAAGGTGAATTAGATGAAAAAAGCAATATGCAAAAAATGCATATTCCTAATTCGGACAAACCTGTAGCATTTTATAATCTTGATGTAATCATTTCTGTTGGTTACCGAGTGAAATCAAAGCAAGGCACGCAATTTCGCATATGGGCAAATCAAGTTTTAAAAGATTATCTGCTTAAAGGTTATTCGTTAAACAATAGGATTAATAGAATGGAAGATAATATTTACTCATTGAAAAAAAGAGTTGATAAAATTGATTTTCACATTAATTCAAGTTTACCTCCCAGCGAAGGCATATTTTTCGATGGACAGATTTTCGATGCTTGGGTGTTCGTGTCAGAACTTGTAAAGTCGGCGACCAAATCGTTGATTCTTATTGATAACTATGTTGACGAATCCGTGCTTAATTTGTTTCTTAAACGAAAAGATGGTGTATCGGTGAAAATTTACACGGCAAATTTTACTTCAACTCTCAAGACTGATTTGGAAAAGCATAACAAACAGTATTCGCCGATTGAATTGACTGTTTACAAGAATGCCCACGACCGTTCTCTGATAATTGATGAAAAACATGTGTATCACATTGGTGCATCCCTGAAAGATATGGGTAAAAAACTATTTGCTTTTTCAAAAATGGAGATTGATGCAGATGTGATCATGAGAAATTTTAACTATTCGCAGATAGAAAGGTAATGCTTTGATTGGTGTCGGTTTTAATATATTTAATATACTGACTGCCTCTGTTTTTTTTAGAAATCACCTTTATTTAACAAAACCACAAAAATGAGGAATCCATGATCATTTTCTCCCTTTTTCCATTATCTTTGTGTTTCAATTTTGAATTATTAAGGGAATGAAAAAAAACAATTTTATTGGAATGTGTTTTTATACGCTGGTCTTATTATGTCTGATGTCTGCAACAGAACTCTTTGCAGCACCATACAACGGAAATATCAAACAGTTCAAGCAACCCGATGGAACGGTGGTGGATGTGAAATTATTTGGCACCGAATTCTATATGCGTGCCGAAAGTGTGGATGGGTACACGCTGATTCGTGATAAACAGACAAAGTGGATATGCTATGCCATTCTCAATGCGGACAGCACCGAGTTGGTGTCCACCGGAGTGGTTTATCATGGCGTTGCAATGGTGGATTCCCCAGTAAAAGGAGGATTGTTTTTATCCAAACATACTGATATCAAAGAGAAAGCACGTGCTACAATTATTGCCAAAAAACGCAAGTTGTCCGGTGCAGATAAAGCCCAACAATCAATAACAAAAACGCCCCCTCATCCGCTAGTCGGGTCTATCAGAGGGTTGTGTGTAGTGGTGGATTTTTCGGATGAACCGGGGACGTTGCCCATGAGTGAGTTTGAAAACTTTTGCAACAACCTAACCTATTCGAATTATGGCAACAACGGTTCGCTTCGCAAGCTCTATTTTGATTATTCCGGTGGATTGGTCGATTACCAAAACGTTGTGTATGGCTATTTCAGGGCTCCGCTTACCTTTGCCGAATACGACCAAATGCAATTTGCCCAAGGGGCGCAGCAAATATTGGGACTAGCGCTCAACTGGATTGCTGGCTTGGGTTTTGATTTCTCAACCTTGACAACAAATCCCGATGGATCCATCACAGCTATTAATTTGATGTATACGGGCAATCCCCCAAATTGGGCAGAAGGGATGTGGTTTCATCAAGGTTATTACAGTGGATTTAATGCAAACGGAGTCCATTCAGGTGCCTACAACTGTTCTCCCGCTAGCGACCCGCTCGGAATTGCCGTGGTGGCACATGAAAACGGACATATGATTGGCCAGTGGCCAGATACCTACAAATATACTTCGGATAATGGCCCCGATGGAATCGGAAGCTTCGATTTGATGTGTTATTATGGGGATACGTACAATCCGGTTCCGCCGAATCCACATTTTATAACGAATGCTGGTTGGGGAAGTGTTGTGGATATAACCTATTTCAATGGTGTAATCTCCGATACTGCCAATTCTCTGACGGTTTATAAATATGTGAATCCAAACGACACCAACGAGTTTTTTCTGTTCAAAAATAGGATGCAGGAAGGACGAAGTACTTCGATTCCCGATCAGGGGCTGACTATCTGGCATATCGATCGAGGGGGTGACAACCAGACTTTGCACCATGAGACTTATCTAGAGCATGCCAACAATAACATGGAAGATCATACGGATGCTTGTTTTCATCTGGGTATGAATGCTGAGTTTGGAGTCAATACTACTCCCAATTCCACTTATTACAACGATAATCCTAGTGGATTGAGGGTTTGGGATATCAGTAACATTGGTAATGTAATGACCTACAAAATAGGAGCTGGGATGCCTGCCCCAACATTCTTAATACAATATCTGAATTATTCGAACGACTTCAACGGAAACGGTTTTTTGGAACCTGCTGAGAGTGGAGATTTAAATTTGCAAATCAAAAATTTAGGTCAAATAAATTCCGCCAACGCTACGCTAACATGTTCTGTTATTGGACAGAATGCATCGTTTGTCACTGTTAACAATCCTAGTGTTTCTGTTGGATCAGTGAATGTAAATCAAACCATTTCGGCTGTGTTTTCTATTAATGTGTCTTCTAATGCGCCAGTTAGTGCGTTGATTGAGTTTAGATTTCATATTAATGATGGTGCAGTTTCAACCTATATCACCAAAAAGTTAATGGTGGGACAGCAGATCATGATAGGGGAGAATCCTAATGCAACTTGTAGTGCCGTGTTTATCGACAAAGGAGGAGTTTCGTCTAATTATTCAAATAATACAAGTTTCACAACTACCCTTACTGCTCCTACAAATTTTAAGGTTAAGGTGCAGTTCGATGAATTCGACCTCGAAGAATCTAGCGGTTGTGTTTATGATTATTTGAAAATTTATAATGGAACTAGTACAAACGCTCCGTTGATTGGAACTTATTGCGGCATCACCTCTCCAGGAACCATAGTTGCCTCTAATCCTTCAGGTGCGCTGACATTCCAGTTCCGTGCGGACGAAGGGGTGACGGGAACCGGCTGGAAATCGATTGTAACTTGCGAACCTCAAACAGGAATTGCTAGCAATACTTTCAATCAAAAGATGACCATCTCTCCAAATCCGTTTAATGATTATACTACCATCGTAATTCCAGATGTGAACTTTGCCCAAACTTCTATCCAAATCTTCGATATGATGGGAAATGTTGTTCTAAAGAAGGATGATTTGACTTCAAATACCTTTATTTTGAAAAAAACTGACATCCGTTCTGGGGTTTATTTCGTCCGACTTTTTATTGCGGGGCAGTGGTTGGATGTGCAGAAGATTGTGGTTTATTAGATAGTGTTGGACCTCGATTCTTTGAATCGGTCTCAAACACTAGTTTTCTTGCAGTCATAGCCCTGATTGCAGCAGAAATCCTTTTTTAGTCCCAAAAAAGATTGTCGCGAAAAGCAGGAAACAGCTCCTGAAAAAAGAGAATCTTCCAAAATGGATCGGCTCATTTTTTTGAAATTAACTCTGTATGGTATTATTAACAGTAAGGTACTATATTAAAATATTTTATTAATTTATCCGTTGTTTTGTTATCTTTGTTTTTTTATGATTAGTAACAAACGTTATCAAATTTCGGTATTTAAACACAAACCAATCTTGTTTACAATGAAAAAAATCATTCTTCTTTTCTGCTTTTTACCCCTCTTTGTGATGTCCCAAACAACTCTTCCCGTGAAGAAAATTACCATTTACAAAAATTCTACGGGCATGGTGATGAAACAGGGGACGGTGAAGAAAACCAACGGCAAATTCCTTATTACGGCTCCGTCGAACGCCCTTTTGGGAACCTATTGGATTGCTACCGGCAAGGATTTTCCGGTTAAGAATGTCTATTTCAATTTCGATACCGTAAAAGTCTCTGTTCCTGCATCTACAAACACACAGATTCTGCAAAATAGCATCGGTAAAGATATGTCGTTTACCATCACCTATGGCGAAAAATCGGAGAAGGTAATTAGCGGGAAATTGTTGGGCTATTATCCGGTGTCGAACATGGTGAAAGTGAAACAGGAAAATGGGAAGACCAATTTCTTTAATGCATCTGGTATCGCATTTATGGAGTTGATTGGTGAATCGAGTCCCGTTTTTCAGCGTGACAGTCTCGTAAAATCTGCACTTATTGATATTGAAAAGAGTGGCGAAAATCAAACCATTGCAGAATATTACATGCAGGAGGGCTTCAACTGGATTCCGTCGTATTTTTTGAGAATTGTGAACGATAAAGAAGCACGCTTAGAGATGAAAGCCACCATCGAGAACTACTCCGAAGCCCTGAACGACGTGGATTGTGAACTAGTGGTGGGTTCGCCGCAACTCTATTTCGGAAAACAGAACGACCCGATGACCTATGGCTGGATTACTTCTATTAGTCAGAAAGCGAATATGTATCACATGGACAATGCCATGATGCAGAATGCACCCGTACAAACACAAACTGCTTCGCGTTATGCATACGATGCGGATGTTTCTATTCCTTTAATGGAATCTACTTTTGAAACCGAAGGCGAGAAAAACAACGACCTGTTCTACTACCAGTTGGGAAAAATTTCATTGCCGAAAAATTCGAAAGGATTCTTCCCGATTTTTGCCACGAATCTGACATACAGCGATCGTTACAAAGCAGATATCCCAGACAAAAGTAACATGGCCAGCACCGGTTATTGCGACAATTCGGAGAACTTCTACGACGTATACCACTCGCTGGATGTGAAGAACACCACTTCCTACCCGTTTACCACCGCTTCGGTGATGGTGATTTCGGACAAAGGCCAGTTTATGGCTCAGGATCTTTTCAAATACACGCCGGTGGGCGGGACTGCAACCATCAAATTGTCCAAAGCCATCGATGTGCAACTGAAAAACACCGAAGAAGAGGTTGTTCGCGTGGATAATGCCAAACGCATCGGCAAAACCACCTATACCAAAGCAACCGTGAAAGGGACCATCAACGTGTCGAACATGCAGGATAAGTCGGTGATTGTGGATGTCCGCAAGATAGTTTCGGGAACGGTCGTGAACAACGGCGGTTCAAAAGTGACCAAACGACGTCTGAATGGTTATGCAAATCCTCAGTCGGAGATGGAGTGGAGCGTTTCGCTGGCTGCCGGCGAGAAAAAAACGGTGACATACGAGTTTGAGGTTTATTTTATCAGCTACTAACGATTTGGGATGTTGATACTAACACGTTGGGTTTCAAAAACCCGACGGGTTACTATCATTTGCAAGTTTAAAGCCAGTTAACGGTATATCCACTACGTGGAAAATGTTTCTGGTTTGTTGTGTTTTTTATTGATATTTATGTCCGATGGACAAAAATACAATTGAATTTAAGTTGCAACATCTCTAGAGTCAAGATATTATAGTCCGGAGGACTTTAATATCAATAGAAAAATAAATATAAACACCAACCATTGTCCATAGGACATTAACAAATAAGAAAAAAACATGGCTAACACATACACCCAATTGTACATTCATTATATTTTTGCTGTTCAAAATCGGAGGAGTTTGATTAGTAAAAAATGGCAAAATGATTTGTATAAATATATTAGCGGAATCATTGATCAACAAGGCCACAAATTATACATCATCAATGGAGTGAGTGATCATATCCATATTTTAATAAGCATGAGTCCGAAACAGTCTCCATCTGATTTGATGTTTCATTTAAAACGAAGTTCCTCTCTGTGGATTAACAACAATAAGCTGACGATGGAGCATTTTTCATGGCAAGAGGGTTTTGGCGCATTTTCGTTGGGATATTCTCAGTTGCCACAGAAAATAAAATATATTGAAAGTCAGGAAGAGCATCATAAAAAAAATAGTTTCAGAGAAGAGTATTTGAAATTTTTGAAAGATTATGGAGTTGATTATGATGAGCGATATATTTTCAAACCCATAGAGGATGTTTGATGCCGGTGGACGGTATATCCACTACGTGGAAAATGTTTCTTGAGTTCTTGTTTTTTTATTAATATTAATGTCCTACGGATAAAAATACAATAGGATTTAAGTTGTAATATTTCCAGTGTCAAGTTATTATAGTCCGTAGGACTTTATTAACAATAGAAAAAATAACATACACCAACCATTGTCCGTAGGACATTAACATTTTATAGCGTAAAGGGTTCCGGAGGCGCAAATATTTTTTTTCGCAAAACCTAAATCCTCCAAATACAAAAAAAAGAGGCGAACATCCCAAAGATGCTCGCCTCTAATTCTTATCCTAAATAATCCTATTTGATTTCTGTATGAAAACATAGTGATTGATAAGAAAACGTCAAATTCGAGGCTTTTGCAGGAACGAATTTAGCGAGTTTACTGAGGTAAATGATCTAAATTCGTTACAAAAATAACGAAGAAGTTGGCGTTTTCTTGCAAGCACTATTTGTTTACCTGGAATTGTTTGTTCCCGTTTTTAATAAAATCCACGATTTGGTTGGCGGCGGCAATGCCTGCGTTGATGTTCGCCTCGGAAGTTTGCGCACCCATTTTCTTTGGGGTGAAGAAAAATCTGTTTTTATAATCGTCGCTGAACAATGTTTTGTCTTTTGGCTCGATGTCCGAATAGTATTTGAAATCTGGGCGTTCAACCATGATTTTAGCCAATTCTTCTTCGTTAATTACTTCTGCGCGGGCGGTGTTTATCAATGTGGCGCCTTTTGGCATTTTTGACAACAGGTCGAAGTTGATCGATTTTTTGGTCTCAGCCGTTGCAGGAATGTGTAATGAAACATATTGGCAGGTGCTGTAAAGCTCTTCCACCGAATTCAATGGCGTTACACCGTCCGCTTTGATTTTGTCTGCAGCTACGAAAGCATCATATGCATACACTTCCATTCCAAAACCTTTGGCGATTTTAGCCACCAGGCGACCAACGTTTCCATAAGCATGGATGCCCAATTTTTTGCAGCAAAGTTCGGTGCCCGAAGTGCCGTCGTAGTTGTTACGTGCGGCCATCACCATCATGCCCAGTGCCAGTTCGGCCACTGCATTTGAGTTTTGTCCCGGAGTGTTCATGGCTACCACGCCTTTATCGGTACAAGCCTGAAGGTCGATGTTGTCGTAACCAGCGCCGGCACGAACCACGATTTTCAGGTTTTTACCCGCTTCGATGATCTCTTTAGAGGCGATATCCGAACGGATGATTACTGCGTCCACATCGGCAACAGCGGTTTTAAACTCATCTTGTGAGGTGTATTTTTCCAACAATACCAATTCGAAACCGGCGGTTTCAACCACGTTTCTGATTCCGTCAACAGCAACCTTAGCAAAAGGTTTGTCTGTAGCTACTAATACTTTTGTCATTGTGTTCTATTTTTATTGTTTATAATTTCTATTTGTGAACGTTTAAAAAATGTGAGTCAATTTTTGGAGATATCAGGAATTTCAGCTCCTGTCATCCTGAGCTTGTCGAAGGATAGAGAGGATAGTGCAAGCACACTTCGACAGGCTCAGTGTGACAAACTTAAATTCATGATAGTTTAATGTTTGAAATCCATTTAGTGTTCTTTTTCTTGATAAAAAGGAGAAGCTGGTTTTTTCAACTTCTCCTTAATTATATTCTTGTAACAGTTTGATTGATAAAATATTACCAATGTCTTGAAAATTTTCTTTTTCATTACATTTCGATTAACTCAATGTGACAACTTTAATAGTGTCATTGGTAGTTTATCGAAGCATTATTTGAGAAAGAACGACAAGATTGGCAATATTTTGCAATCAAAATTATTTATTTAATTGTTCAAACTCCTTCATACAATCCACCAACGCCTGAACGCTTTCAATTGGGCAAGCATTGTATGTGGAAGCGCGGAATCCACCAACTGAGCGGTGTCCTTTGATACCAATCATGTTGCGTTCTTTTGCAAATGCCATGAAGTCCGCTTCTTTTTCTTTGTATTGATCGCTCATTACAAAGCAGATGTTCATTAATGAACGGTCTTCTTTAGCTGCAGTCCCAACAAACATAGAGTTGCGGTCAATTTCGTTGTAAAGCAGCGCCGCTTTTTCCTCATTAATTTTTTGGATTGCTTTCAAGCCACCTAATTTTTTAAGCCATTTCAACGTTTGAGTCATCACATAAATTGGAAATACAGGAGGTGTGTTGAACATTGAACCTTCACCAGCGTGAGTTCTGTAATCCAACATAGTAGGCAAATAACGGCTCACTTTTCCAAGGATGTCTTTTCTTACGATCACGAAGGTTACCCCAGCAGGACCAACGTTCTTTTGAGCACCACCGTATATCATTCCATATTTGCGTACATCTACCGGACGGCTAAGAATGTCGGACGACATATCGGCAACCAACGTAACAGGGCAATCCATATCGGTGCGGATTTCTGTTCCGTAGATGGTGTTGTTGGTAGTAATGTGGAAATAATCTGCATCCGCAGGAACAGTATAACCTTTAGGAATATAGTTATATGTTTTGTCTGCCGATGAAGCAACACAAACCACTTCGCCAAAACCTTTGGCTTCTTTCAACGCTTTTTTAGCCCAAACGCCAGTTTCCAAATAGGCTGCTTTTTTCTCCAATAGGTTCATAGCAACCATAAGGAATTGCAGACTGGCGCCACCGCCTAAGAACAATACGTCATACTCTTCAGGAATGTCCAACAGTTCTCTCCATAAAGCAGTGCACTCAGCCATCACAGCTTCCCACTCTTTCGAACGGTGGGAAACTTCAATAACAGACATACCGGTTCCGGCGAAATCGTGGAGGGCTTCGATTGAAGCGGCAACAGCTTCTCTAGGAAGGACACAAGGTCCTGCATTAAAATTATGTACCTTTTTCATATTTATATGTATTTTTTTGTTTATTTCTTTGGCAAATATATAACTTTATCTAATGCTAAAAACAATATTTAATGATTTTTAGTGAATAATTTTTACTCAATTTTTCGATTGTGAACACGATCTATTTTTTCAGCGATATATTAATGGGCGTGCCCTCGCCTCGTTATACTTTTAGTGATCTGATGACTTCAAGTCATCTGATCCCTATCCCCACTTCTAAGGCGAGGTCAGGCTATCCATTCCAAGTCCTCGTCGCTGAGCTCCTGCGGGCCATCCGCTGCTATCCCTCACGCGAAATCAATTTGATGATGAATCGATTTGAAGATTTGAAAATTAAGATAGCAGTGATAGCCATTGAGATAGGAAATGGGAAAGAAAGATAATGGGCTGAAAGCTAAAAACTCATCATGCGCGCTGACAAGGGCGCACACGCGTTTGCAACGCGTGTTTCTTTCCAAGATTGGCATATTTGCCTTCTTGTTATTATGTGATAAACATTCACGGGAGCCGAAGTTTGAAAAGATCCCAAATTGGCCGATTAATTTTTTTAGATGTCAGGGCTAACGCCCCCTATATTGAATTCTATCTTGATTTTATTACAAAGATGTCGGGGCTACGCCCCTCTGCTTATCTGGGGTTTTATTTTCTACAAAGATGTCGGGGCTAACGCCCCTTTATCCGGTTCGGATTTACATTGAATAAAGGTGTTTTGTTTTTAATAAAAGCAACGTAGTTGCGCCATCTTTGTAGAAAGAGAATCGATTATTGAAAACAAGCAGCGTAGCTGCGACATCTCAGATTATTGATGATATCAATTTTTTCAAACGCAACCATTCCCTCACCTCATACACCAGCAACATCATCATAATTGGGAAAAAGGCGAAATCGTAGCCTTGAATGCCGAAGATCCAAGCGATAATGACGATTAGTTGACAAAGCAGGATGGCAACCAGCAACCAGAATGAAATGAGATGTTTTTTTAGAGCCAAAAACGGGACCAATATCAGGTAGAGAGGACTGAGCCACAAAATGTTAAAGTTGTATTTTACATAGGTCTGCTCGGTGCCAAACCACATAAAAAGCAAGATAGTTCCAAGGATTCCAAGTAGGATGAAAAATGTATTTCTCATCCAGTTTTTGCGGTATATCAACGATATTATCAGCAGATAAAGCATCATCATGATTGGATCGGTGAACGAAAAATGCCAGGTAGGATAAGTTATTGGTACTTGGTTTACTAGAACCGGTTCACCAAGGAGTGGTACTCCGTTAATGGTAGCTTTTTGTCCATATTTTGAAAGATAATCTGGGAGAAACATTTCGTCGAAATTGGTCACTTTTTCGTCAATAAGTTTGCTGAGAAGGATGTTTATGCCGAAATTCGCCCATTTGTTCTCTTGTAAACATTCAGCAATTAAATTGCGATGAGTTTTGTTGAGGTAAGCATTGTTGAATTTAATATGGTGGTATTGCATTATCATGATGATATCTCGGAATTTAGAGGAGCAATTGTTGCGTAAGAAGTCGTAATAATAAAATCTGTTTTCTGGTTTTCTAGTGAATTTTAACCATTCTACCAATGCAATTCGGGTGGAGTCGGGGAGGTTAATTTGTTGCTCTACTACCCATCGCTGTTCTTCAATATAATCCCTCAGAAAATCTTCTGTATGTTGGGTGCCCAGCATATAACGCATAATGCCGTTCATAAATTTGGGATAGAAATCGGGATCGTTAAAGTCAAAAATTCCAAAGTTGTAAATAATATCGGTTGAATCCGAAAGAGAAACAACCCTTAGGGCTGTATGGCCAAATGCGGAATAAAGTTCATTCCCACTTCCACAGGTATAAAGACTGATTTTAGAATCACTTTGAGCTGAGGTTATTGGAATAATGAGTGCAAAGAGGATTATAAATGTTGTTATTTTGTAGTATAGTTTATTCATTTTTTTATTGTAATATGTGTGTGTGATAAATAATAATTATTTGATTATTAGAATCATAAATCGGTCATCCTGAGTTTATTGTAGTATTACAGTCTGGGTTTTTTATATGCCCTTCGATAAACTCAGGGTGACATTGAATAGAATATTGATTTTCCCTTTTATTATTTTTAATTGAGTTTTAAATAATGGCTTACAACTTGAAATATAAGACTGTCATGCTGAGTTAATCGAAGCATTATTGGTAGAATATTTAAAATACCGACAAATGCAAAGACAACGTGGATATGATTTAATATGTCATTGATGTTTGTTTTTAATTATTTTCTTCATTAATTTTCTTGAGTGAATTCTTCAAATTTTATAAATAGACTAATGTTTCGTAATCCCCATTAATTAGAGCTTCCTTTTTTTTTCTAGACCATCCTTTAATTCTTTTTTCAATTTCAATGGCATCATTTGGGTCAGTAAATTCGGAATAGAAGACTAAATCAATTGGTCTTCTGGAATAGGTGTATGAATCAATATGATGTCCCTCTTGATGTTCTGAAACCCTTTTGTCAAGATTATTTGTTATCCCAGTATAATATGATTGGTCTGAACACTTTATAATATAAACATAATACAACATATCAAAACCAACTGAATTAATGACTGAACCTCCAATATTTATTTGGCAAATTTAGTAATAAATTGGCTTGATTATAAAAAAAAGTCAAACAGTGTGATTCCCTTGAAAAATATTGCACAAAAAACAATGGAACAAGGGGTTTGCGAATTTCTGTATTTAAAATTGTCATCCGGAGTTTAGTCTAATGGCTAGCCGAAGGGAAGGACAATTTGTGATGTGCAAAAGCACTTCGATAATCCCGATAATTATCGGGACAGTGTGACAAGGATTTAAACATGAATTCAGTAAATTTATTGATAATGAATAATTGAATGCAAAATTACTGCCTCAGGGTGATATCCTTGATATGTTTTTTATATGAAATGGATAATCTCAATGATTAGAAGTGCCGATTATTGCACTTTTTTATCATTTGGTTTCGATTTATGAAATGGTTTTCTGAACTTACGATTATTTGAAGGACTCTTTTTTGATTTTTTTTCAATCACATCCGGATTTGGCCCTTCTCCATACGATTCTGGCAATGGTTGGATGGTGATAGTGGCATCAATCAAGCGCTCTATCGATTTGAATTTGCGGATGTCATTATCACTCACCATGGTAATGGCTTCTCCTTTGGTGGCGGCACGTGCTGTCCGTCCAATGCGGTGAACATACGATTCCGCTTCGTGAGGGCAGTCGTAATTAATCACTAAATTAATGTCCTTAATGTCGATTCCGCGACTCAGCACATCCGTAGCGACCAAAATTCGGGTTTGGCGGGCTGTGAACTTCTGCAGAGAAGCTTCGCGTGCATCTTGTTCCAAGTCGGAGGATACTGCATCTATGCTTTTTTCCACCATGCGAATAGAGCGAACAATGGTATTCACTTTACTTTTGGTAGAGGTAAATATCAGAATGCTGTCGTATTGCGGACGCTCTTGTATGATGTGGTTGAGCAACTTTGGCTTCTGAGCTTCAAAGGCATAATAGACCGATTGGGAGATACCTGTTGCCGGTTTTGCCAGTCCGATAGTGATCTCTTTCGGGTGGATCATGATGTGTTTTGCCAAAGTGCGGATTTTTGGTGGCATGGTGGCGCTGAACATCAGCGTTTGTCGCTCTTTAGGGAGGAATGAGACGATCTTCTGTATGTCAAAGAAAAAGCCCATATCTAGCATTTTGTCCGCTTCATCAAAAACCACATGTTTGATTTTGCTAAAGTTGACATAACCTAAATTAATATGAGCAATAAGTCTACCTGGAGTTGCAACCACAATATTTGCCTCACCCATCAGAGACTTTTTTTCATACTCCCAGTCCATGCCGTCGCCACCTCCGTAAATAGAGATGGAACTGATAGGTAAAAAATAGGAGAATCCCTCAATCTGTTGGTCTATCTGTTTTGCAAGTTCGCGAACAGGGACGATGATTAGGGTATTTAGACCATTCACTTCGGTAGTAGACATTTTATCCAGAATCGGTAAAAGGTAAGCTGCTGTTTTCCCTGTCCCCGTTTGTGCACATGCAATGATATCATTGCCTTTCATTATTTCAGGAATGGATTGTTCTTGAACTGGGGTAGCATATTTGTACCCCATGTACGAAATTGCTTCTGATATCTTTTCGTGAAAGTTAAATTCGCTGAAATTCATTGTTTATTAGTTAATGTAGAACAAAGATATCTATTTTTTTTTAACTTTTCTCAAAATACACCATTGGATATTTACCTTTCTAAACGATGAAATGCTAATTTTACATTTTATGCTCGTTTTAAATTTCCTGTTTAAAATAAAATAGAACTCAAAAAAACAATCATAAGACCTACTAGCTAAATTCTGGGAATGCAATTCCTTTAATTTTTCGATAAAGCTCAACCGCATATAAATCTGTCATGCCCGAAATATAATCCAATATCGACATAATTTTGGAGTAGGTATCGTTGGATATTGGCGTATACTGGATGGGGATCAGCTGGATTAATTTTTCGTTGTAATGTTTGCTTTTTCCAATGCCTAATATTGCAGGGATAAACTCTTCTAATAACCCTGCAATTATTTTGTATCCTGCAATCTCTTTTTCGACAACTGTAGTGTAGTTGTATATTTTTTGAATAGATAGAGTTTCAATTGTTTTTATTTGGTCTTTTGTTTTAGGATCCAAACAACTTTTTAAATCACTATTTAATTTGCCATTCATAATTGCTTCATGGTTCTTCCAAAATGTATCTGCGCATTTATGAACGAGAATATTAATTACCTTAGCTCTGAGTAGAGACACTTTATCGTTGTCGTCCAGGAGTTTTTCCATCCGTTGGAGCGTATTTTCGCTGTCATGTCCTAATAGTGGGAGTAATAAATCTTTAATATCTTGTAACGTTAGAATTTTTAATCGGTGAGCATCTTCAATATCGATGATGTTGTAGCAAATATCATCTGCCGCTTCTACCAAAAAGGAGAGAGGATGTCGGTAATATGAAAGTGGGGTTTCTCCCATTTTTTGCATGCCTAGATGTTCTACAATCTTGATGAATGTATGCTCGTCGGAAGCGAAATATCCATATTTTTTTTTGTATACTTTTAGTTTGTCTCCCGCTGCAAGTGAGGAACATGGGTATTTTATCAATGCAGCTAATGTGGAGTAAGTAAGGGCAAATTGACTTTCAGGACGCCCATAAAAATCATGCGTTAGAATTCTCAAAGAGTTTGCATTGCCCTCAAAATTGGTAATATCTGCCCATTGTTGAAGGGATAATAACGGTTTGAATACTGCTTCGTTTTCGATAAAATATTGCGATATTGCTTTTTCTCCTGAGTGGCCAAAAGCAGGATTCCCTAAATCATGGGCAAGACAAGCGGCACCGACAATGTTTCCTATTTCGGATACAAAATAATTGTCCTTGAATTCTTCCAGCATTTTTAATTTATTCGCTAGGATCGTTCCCAAAGTCCGCCCCACTGAAGATACTTCTAAACTATGTGTAAGTCGGTTGTGGACAAAAATGCTCCCAGGTAATGGAAACACTTGAGTTTTATTTTGTAACCTTCTAAATGGTGATGAAAATATAATTCGATCATAATCTTTTTGAAATTGCGTTCGTTCAATTTCTACATCCCCAGTAATTCTCGATTCTTGACCATGTCTGAGAGGGGATAATAATTGGTTCCAGTTCATTTTTTTTGAGAATTAAGAATATAGAATTAAGAGGACTTAGTGTTCTGAGTGCCTTAGTGGTGAAAAAGAATTAAAAAGTTCGACGAATTCAATTGTTACTTCACTAATAACATTTCTCCATTATTATCAATTACCTGTTTTTTCCACAAGTCGTTATATCCCGGTTGTTTTGGATTTGCTGGAAATCCATGCTTGTTTCGTTTAAAGTTGCCGTTTTCTTCTTGCTTCACATTGCCATCGATGTACTTTACAAGCAAAAATTCGAAAAGTTTATTCCATCTTTCCACTACGTTATTAGCTCTTTCGGAAGTAGTTGAAGTGAGAAATGCTCTTGATTGATCTGGGTTTATTTTCCACATATCAAGTGCTTTTTGATCCGTTTCTGCAATCTCTTTTTGGAAAGTGTTTTCTAAAGTTTTTTGCAACAATTTTACGTCATCGATCATGATGTTGTATCGTAGGTAGCAAAAGTTTGCAACTTTGTTGAAGGCCCAAAAAGCGGCATCGGAAGAATAGGTTAACATATCGCCATTTCCCTCTGCAAAACAGTGAGGGACCGAAGTAATTCCACAATAAAAAGGCACATACACACAGGTGGATGCATCGTCTACTCCAAACCAATTAATACCTCCTATTGGATTGGGCATCCAGCTTCGCATTTGTGCGATAAATGAAAATCCAGTTTGTTGTGTAGCTGTCGCCCTTTCGTTGAGGTACTCTTTGCCATCGTATTTCCATGTCAACGGGCGCCAACGGTATGGTAACTCAAATGGACCTGCTCCAGCATCTTTGGTCATATCAAAAGGAGTTCCCTCTAAATGATCGCGTTTAAAACTCATTAGATCTGAGGGAGTTAGTTTGCGATTTGGTTTGATATAAAGAGGCATTCTATGTTTTAAATTTTTTCCACTTACATAATCTATGAATTCATTCATATCGGCATTCACTTCTTTAAACATACTCCAAACTCTCATTTCACAATACCTAGCTCCATCAAATGTCATCGGATTATATGTGTCCGAAAAACTAAATTCTTCGTCTTTGCCGTTGAACAGTTTATTGTCTCTGGCAAATTTTATCACATCATGTGCGTATATGACTTCAAGGTTTGGATTGTTGATATTGCTCCAGTTTTTAGATGTAATGGCTTTTTTAGTCCTCTCTAAAGCAAAGGTTGTTATCCTTGCTTGATTGGCATGCGCGGATATATATCCGTCTGGAATGCGGACTGCAACCCAAACAGCACCTTTGTTTTTGTTAACCATAGTTTTGGTTTTTGGATCAAGAACCATTTCAGTCCCTTTGCCTACAATTTCCATAATCCACACTTCGTTGGGATCTCCTATAGAAAAAGACTCTCCTCCACCATAATACCCGTACTTTTCGACCAGTTCACCAATTATTTTGATCGCTTCTCTAGCTGTTTTAGCTCTGTCCATCGCCAAAAACATCAAACTACCATAATCAATTCTTCCCGTGGTATCTTCCAATTGTGGCAATCCACCAAAAGTAGTCTCTCCAATACTTACTTGGTGCTCATTCATAAAGCCAATTACATTATAAGTCTCTTTTGCTTGGGGAATTTCGCCTAAGAATTTTAAAGAACCCCGATCGTATAATTTTAACATGGTACCCTCTGCCCATTTGCCTCCCCTTCTAAAATATAATTCGCCATAGCGAACATGGGAATCGGCAGCATAGCTAATCATTGTACTACCATCAGCAGATGCACCTTTCGTGATTAAATAACTGGTACATGAATATCCAATTTTTGAAATGGATAACATCACAAGTAAAACGATCATTTTTGTTTTCATAGAACCTTATTTTTGATGTAAAATTAACTCTTTTGATGTGAAATTTGCTTCTGTTTGTCAAAAAAGGCAAAGGAAACCTTAGAAATCCAATAAATGGGAATGCAAGAAATTAAACCTGCAACCACATCTATTACATAATGCGCTTTTATGTATACGGTGGAAAAAATCAAAAGCACAGCAATAGGAATCATGATTAAAAAAGCCTTTTTCGAATATTTTCGGGTAAGGATCAGAAATATAATGGTCATCCCAACATGCGAACTAGGAAAAGCACCCGTAGGTTTTTCCCCAAATTGTTGCACTAATGTTACCCCTTTTTGAAAAATATATCCTACTTGTACTGATTGTAGCGATTCGGGAAGCCAAAACTGAGGACCTACTACTGGAAATAGAATGAAAATCCAATAGTAGATATAAAAGGAGGTAAGCACGATAAAAACAGATTTTATGGCATCTTCTCTTTTTTTGAAAAATACAACTGCAAAAGTGGCTAAATTTAAAAAGAAATAAGAGAAATATCCAAAGTTTAAAAGATCAGAAAACCACCTGTAGGGAAACGTTTTGCTAAATTCTATACTTGGTTGATAGCCAAAAAGCTGTTGATCTATGTTGTAAAAAATGTCATCGAAAGGGGTAAATAACACTCCGTTTAATGAATAGGTTTCCCCATACCAGTAGGAGAGCAATGCAATTCCATATAAATGACGGATTAAATCGCTATATAACGATGGTCGGTGACGATGCCAGAGTGCAATGGCAATTACCAAAGCCATTATCAACACCCTATTTATTAGTAGTTGCAATGCAGTATCAATTTTTGTAAAAAAGATACTAATCCAAATAGCTGTAATTAGCGAATATAATAAAGTAACTTTATCTATTGGCGATAGCAATTTTTTTATTTCAGCCAACCATGTTCTTTGTACCATAGTATTGTTTCTTCTACCCCTTTTTGGAGGTCGTATTCTGGTTCAAAATCAAAATCCTTTTTAAGTGGCGCTGTCTCACAGATCCAATTTGTTGCCTTTAATATCCCTAACTTGTCGCTGTTCAACGTTGGGTTTTTGCCAATTATTTTGCCAATTACATCGTTAATTTTTGCAATAAAAGTAACAAGAAAGAGAGGAACTGTAATGCAAAATGTGGACTTGTTTAGCGTTTTTTTGATAATTCTGTAAAAATCTTCGGTATAATACCACTTACTTTCAGAAGCAAAATAACTACCATAATGAATGTTTGATTCAATTGCCAAATAGTAAAGTCTCACTAAATCAGCAACGTAAATGAAAGTTAAATGCTGTTTTTTTGTTCCTATATATGCTTCCAATTTATTGTTTATCATGTTAAAAACGGTAAAATAGTCCTTTTCTCTAGGACCATAGACTCCTGTAGGTCTCAATATGATACAGTTTAACGAAGGTATAGATCGAAGATACTGCTCTGCTTCCAGTTTGCTCTTTCCGTATAAATTGATTGGATTAGGGGTTTGATCTAATAAAACAGGTTTCGTAGTTTTCTCTATTCCAGGGCCAAAGGCTGCTAAACTACTTGTAAAAATAAACTTCTCAGGGTTGTTGTCGGTTTCGATGAGGATATCTACAAAATTTTTGGTGTTTATGAAATTTATATTTCGATAGTCTTCATCATGAGGAGCTTTTGTACAACCCGCATTGTGGATGATGATGTCGAATTTGCCATGCGATTGATTGAAGGTTGTTATTTGTTCTTTTAGTACAGCTTTATCTTCAAAGTTTAATACAATAAAGTGGATATTTGGATCTTGAAGGTACTCTTTGCTGCTCGTTTTTCTCATACCTGCCCATACTTCATATCCTAAATCCACTCCTTTTTGGCATAAAAAACTGCCAATAAATCCACTTGCTCCTGTGATTAAAATTCGTTTGCCCATTTGGTTTTATTTTTTTTTTGAAAAAAAAGCCGATGTAAAGATCAACGGCTTTAAAGTCTATTTTCTAGATTGCTTTTATATAGCAACGTCGTGTTATGTGCTGCCTAGAATCAAAATGTTGCCACAAGTTTAAAGCCTTGCTGTTATCCTCTAATTGAGGGTTGGATAGTGCCCATTTTACCTTATGTTTGATGAAATTTTGACACATGAAGTTAAAATATACCGATGGTACTCCCTTGTTGTGATATTCTGGATCAACCCCATTGATATACATGTCTACTATATCGTTTGATTTCAAAGCTTTGTAAAGATAGATAAATCCAAAAGGGAAAAGTTTCCCATTGCATTTTTGTAAAGCTTTTGTTAGCGATGGTAAGGCAACTCCAAAACCAACTACTACGTTGGCTTCATTGAGTACTACTCCGATAAATTCAGGTCGTACAAAGCTAAAATATGCTTTTACCAACATGTTTATCTGCTTCTCGCTCAACGGAACAAAGCCATATAAGTCCTTAAAACATCGGTTTAAAGTTTCAAATATTCCCTTAGCATAGGGTAAAAAGTCTTTCGATTTTTTTACTTCCAACAAGTGGAGTTTAAATTTTTGTTGAACTAGCTCTGAGAATCGTGAAATCTTTTCGGGTACCACTTCTGGAATTGGAAATAGGGATTGAACCCAGTCTACATCTTTCTCATATCCAAGGGCTTCTACTCTATTTTGATAATAAGCATGATTATAATATGATGCAACAGAGCCAAGCTCTTCAAATCCTTTAATCAACAAGCCCTCTTTATCCATATCCGTAAATCCAAGTGGGCCATGTATGGTGTTTAATCCTCTCTCTTTTCCCCAGTTTGCAACTTCTTCTAAAAGTAGTTTGGGAACATTAGCATCGTCGATAAAATCAAACCAACCAAAACGGATACGTTGTTCATTCCAAATTTCATTTGCCTTGTTGTTGATAATACCTGCAATTCGTCCTACAATTTTGTTTCCGTCATAAGCAAGCCAATATCTTGCTTCACAATACTCAAATGCTGGATTTTTATCCCAATGCAAAGTGTCCATCTCATCAAAGAAAATTGGAGGACACCAAAATTTGTTTCCTTTGTATAAATCGTAGGCAAAATTGATAAAGCGTTTTAGTTCCCTTTTTGTTTTTACCTCTTTGATAAGAATGTTCATGTTGATATTGTATTAAATAATATGTAATTGTTTCGCAAATTGAGCAATTTTTTCACAAGCATGATCTATTTGACTATCCGTATGGGTTGCCATTAGTGAAAACCGAATCATCGTGTCGTTATCAGGAACAGCAGGTGCAATTACTGGATTTACAAAAATTCCATTTTCAAAAAGCATTTGTGTGATTTTAAATGTCTTCTCGTTGTTGCGAATAAAAATTGGAATAATAGGAGTGATGGTTTCCCCTAAAATAAAACAAGAAGATTTTAAATGTTGGTATGCCCGATGGGTATTAGCCCATAATTTTTCAATTCTTTCGGGTTCACTTTCAATAATGTCTAATGCTGCAATCACACTTGCAGTAGATGCTGGTGTAATGCTAGCACTGAATATGAGAGAACGAGAATTGTGTTTAAGATAGTTGATGGTAGTTGAATCTCCAGCAATAAAGCCACCCAAAGAAGCAAGTGACTTGCTAAATGTTCCCATGATGATGTCTACCTCTTTGGTGAGATTAAAGTGGGAAGCTGTTCCTGCTCCTTTTTTTCCAATTACTCCCAACGAATGGGCATCGTCGACCATGATGTTTGCATCATACTTTTTTGCTAATTCTACAATGCCTGGCAAATTGGCAATGTCGCCTTCCATACTGAAAATTCCATCTACGATGATAAGTTTCAACTTGTCGGGAGCACACAATTTAAGCTTCTTCTCTAAAGAATCCAAGTCGTTATGGTCGTACTTTAGGGTTTTTGCAAACGATAACCTACAACCCTCAATAATAGATGCATGATTCAAATTATCTATCAGAATGTAATCAGCTCTTCCAGTAATAGTGGGTATAACTCCTTGATTTGCCTGAAAACCAGTGCTGTAAACGATGGCTTCTTCTTTGCCTACATACTTTGCAAGCTTTTCTTCTAGCTCTAGGTGAATGTCTAATGTGCCATTTAAAAAGCGTGACCCAGCACACCCAGATCCATACTTTCTAGTAGCCGCGATGGCTGCTTCTTTTATTTTTGGATGGTTGGTGAGACCTAGGTAGCTGTTGGACCCAAACATGAGGACTTTTTTCCCATTTACAATTACTTCTGTATCTTGATCAGACTCAATAACTCTAAAAAATGGGTAAATACCCAACTTAATCATCTCTTGAGGTACTGTGTATAATGAAGTGCGCGAGTTTAGAATGTTCATAATAGTGTATTACAAATTTAAGGGGACAAATTTATTAATTTTTGAGGTTAAAAACACCTATTTATATTGAGTCAAAATTAATAATTTATGCTTTACTAGTATCCATATTTGTTGCATTTCATCTATTTACAGATACTTAACCTTGAATTTTGTTCATCTGCAAAATCTAGTTTTTTATTCAATATTAACTATTTTTAACAACTTTGTTTGGGTGAGAAAAATGTGAATTTCATTTAAATACTGATACTTAATATATATTTAACCCCTTAATTTTTGTTTTTTTTGAGTCATTTTCCTGTTATTCCTCATTTTTAGGTTAGCTTCTATATCTATTGAAAATAAATGATGATTTTCTCTTTTATTTATGCTATTTTTGATAAAAATTTGAAGTTATCAAAATTAACTATATACAAACAATGAAAAAGGTATTGCCCATTATTGCCAATGATCCATATCTGAGTCCTTACACCTCATTTATCGAGAATTTTATAAGCTACAGTAATCTGGTAATAGATAATTTGCAAAACAATGCAGGCTCACTATCTGATTCTGTTAATGGGCATTTGTATTATGGGTTGAATCAAACATCGGAGAGTTGGGTTTTTAGAGAATGGGCTCCTAATGCTAGTGAAGTTTGGTTAATTGGAGATTTTAATGACTGGAAAAAAAACAATACATACAAATTTTCTAAAAACAATTCTGATGATTGGGAATTAATATTACCCTTGTCGCAATTAAAACATGGCAATCTGTATAAGTTGATCATAGTTTGGCCAGAGGGCGAAGGGGAACGAATTCCTGCTTGGGCAACAAGGGTTGTTCAAGATACTGAAACACTCATCTTTTCAGCCATGGTGTGGGCGCCATCGACTCCTTATCGGTTTAAAAACAAAATTCCATCGTCTCCTAAGTTTCCAATTATTTACGAGGCTCATATCGGAATGTCCTCTGAAGAAGGCAAAGTAGCTAGTTACTATGAATTTCGAACCTCTGTTTTGCCACGTATTGTCTCTTTGGGTTACAATGTAATTCAGCTTATGGCCATACAAGAACATCCATATTATGGCTCCTTTGGTTATCATGTTTCGAGCTTTTTTGCTGCCTCTTCACGCTTTGGTACCCCCGAAGAGTTAAAACAACTTATCGATGAAGCCCATGGGTATGGCATTTCGGTAATTATGGATATTGTCCACTCTCATGCGGTAAAAAATGAAATAGAAGGTCTGGGAAAATATGATGGTACAGAATATCAATTTTTTCATGCTGGAGTTCGTGGTCAACATCCTGCATGGGACTCCCTTTGCTTTGATTATCAAAAACCCGAAGTCCTTCATTTTTTGCTCTCAAATTGTAAGTATTGGCTAGATGTATTTAAATTTGATGGGTTTAGATTCGACGGTGTTACAAGTATGATATATTTAGATCATGGATTGGGAAGAGATTTTTTAGGCTATGCTGATTATTACAATCCCAATTTGGATGTTCATGCGTTGGCATATCTTAGAGCTGCTAATATGCTTATCCACCAACTAAACCCAAATGCAATAACCATTGCAGAAGAGATGAGTGGCCTCCCAGGAATGGCTTCTCCTATCGATGAGGGTGGGGTGGGTTTCGACTATCGATTAGCGATGGGAATTCCCGATTTTTGGATTAAAACAATTAAAGAACTACCCGACGAACAGTGGTCGGTAGGCGAAATGTTCTATCAGCTTACCAACAAAAGAGCCGACGAAAGAGTGATCTCATACCTTGAAAGTCACGACCAAGCTTTAGTTGGTGATAAAACTATCATTTTTAGATTGATAGATTCTGAAATGTACTACAACATGAGAGTCGATCAACAGAATGTAGTCGTTGAAAGAGGAATTGCTCTTCATAAGATGTTACGCCTTTTAACGATTTCTACGGCACAAGGTGGATATTTGAATTTTATGGGGAATGAGTTTGGACATCCCGAATGGATTGATTTTCCGAGATTGGGAAACAACTGGTCGTACCACTACGCTCGTCGACAATGGAGTCTAGCCGATAATCCACAACTTAGATATCATCATTTGTTGTTTTTTGACAAAGAGATGGTGCGTTTGATGAAAATGGATGAGTTGCTTTTGTCTCAACCTATCCCAATAACTAGAAATCAAATGGATCAGGTGTTGATTTTTTCTAGAGGTAATTTCATATTTGTTTTTAATTTTAATGCTACTTCTTCTTTTCAAGATTATGGTATTCTTGGAGTTAAAGGTAGTTGGAAAATAATATTAAATACCGATAATTCTCGATTTGGTGGATACGAAAGAGTAGATGAGTCGATCGTGTACATATCTCAGTTTATTGCAGAAATAAATATTTTGAAATTGTATATTCCATCCCGAACTGCTCTCGTTCTCGAAAAAATCGTTCTTCCCTAACACCTCTTTTGTATGAATATTCCTTTTGCTGATAACATCGATAATACCTTGGAAAATGATCAACGAGTCATCCTTAGAGCTCTTATTACAGCACCTGGTCAGATAGAAATCACTGCTCGGTATGATTTTAATCCCGAAGTGGCGGTTTTTGAACTTTATAGATGGAATTATACTCATACCGAAACAGATTCTACTAGTGAACTCACTTGGTTGGAAAATCCTGTAGTTGTGGTGAAGGATAACATCGCTTTTATTCAAATTTCGGATTGGAAGGATGACGTCAACTATGTCTTGAAATATCAAGATGAGTGGATTAATGCCTATTTGTCTCCAACCATCGGTGGTGTTTTAGATACTCATTTTAATGCCGAAGAAATTACGGATTTTGGGGTAAGAATTGAAAATAATACTGCAATTTTTAAAGTGTGGTCGCCACCTGCTACGGATATCGAGATTTTGCTTTTTGATACCTCTCAACAGCCTTTAAAAACGGATAAACGACTGTGGATGCAAAAAGGTGAAAATGGAGTGTTTACAATTATTTTATCCGCTGATATTTTAAAAATCGCGAATTCTTTCGATGGTCTTTTTTACCAATATAGGGTTTATGCTTATGGAAAATCTACTACTTCTGTCGATCCATGTTGCTTTTCTATGGCCTCTTTTAATCCTGGATCTGAAGATAAAATTGGGAAAAGTGCAATCGTAGATCTGCTTAATCCAAAAGCTACTCCTGTTGACTTCCATAAAAATTACTCTAATGCCCAATTTGTTGCTAATCAAAACGATTTGGTAGCTTACGAAATACACATTCGAGATTTTACGTCTGAACCCAATGTGGTGAATTCAAACATTGCAGGGACCTTTTTAGGTGCAATAGAAAAAGTGAATTATTTGAAATACTTAGGTATTACTCATGTGCAATTGCTTCCTGTGATGAACTTTTATACCGTTCATGAAAATGATCGCTCTTTCTCCAACTCAAAATCGAAAAGTCCAAATTATAATTGGGGATACGATACGCACCATTTTTTTGCATTAGAAGGATGGTATTCTACCAATGCAAACGATCCGTATAGTAGAATTTTTGAATTTAAAAAATTGGTGCAATCTTTACATGATCAGGGTGTTGGTGTTATTATGGATGTCGTTTTTAACCATACGTATCTGCTCGAAACATTTGATAACATTGCACCTGGCTGCTATTTCAGATATTTTGAGGATTATTCTGTTTCCAGTCATACCGGAGCTGGTTTTACCTTGGAGTCTCGCCGTAAAATGGTTCGTAAACTAATCATCGATTCGCTCACTTTTTTTGTTACTCATTATCACATCGATGGCTTTAGGTTTGATTTGATGGGCTTTATGGACCACGAAACCATCTCTCTGATTCGTGAAAAAGTGGGAACTGCTTACAATCCAAGCGATAAAAATGAACTGTTTTTACAGGGGGAGGGTTGGCTTTTTTCTGATTTAGATGTCTCTGCTAGCGCCAGTGGTGTGAATGCTGCCACTACTAAGATTAATTATTCAACTATCGAAAATGATATCGGTATTTTCAACGATGTTGCCAGAGATAGCATCAGTGGAAATTTACACGAAAAAGGCTTTATTAATGGCGATTATTCTCAAATAGACAAAGTCGCTTCGGTGATTGTTGGTGGTCTAAAAGGATTTAATCCTGGAGCTGTAACCTACAACAATAGTACTTATCGAAATCCATATCATCTATTTGCTAATAATCCGCATAATTGTCTCAATTTTTTGAGTGTACACGATGGATTTACCTTGTGGGACAAAATTAATCTACATTGTTACGATGTGAAAGGATTTTATAGAGCCAGGTTGATGCGATTTGCATCCTCTATTCTGTTTACCTCGCAAGGAAAAATCATCTTACATGGTGGCGACGAGTTGTTGAGAACAAAACCGCTAGCCGATTTTGATAAAGAATCACATCGTGCCTTTTCTTCAAAATGGATAAATATTGAGGAAGATGCTTCCCAATTTCACGAAAATTCATACGCAAGTAGCGACTTTACAAACATGATTCGTTGGAGTCGCATGAATAACCAATATGCTCCTATCGCTCGTCGTATGGTTGACTATTACAAAGGACTTATCCTGATGAGACGTGCTATTCCAGCTTTCCGCCTCAATCATAGAAAAAGTGTTCTGGATTCTTTGAAATTTATCCCTTCTTCTCCCGATATAAAAAACTATATTCCATCCGTTTATAGCGATTTCAAAGATGTTAACTTGAAAGAATTTACCATACATTTTATTCATGGACCTATTCAGAAAAGATTGTTTTTAGTTGGCGAAGTTCATGAGAAAAGTATCGGTGTTAATCCTTTGAATAATCCATTCTTCGTCGATTTCGACCAAAATGGTACAGGTAAAATCACTTTTTATCCATCCCAAATTCTTCATTTTAACTTAGGAGAATGGGGAGATGGTATTTCTTTGAATTTTAAACTTGTCTCTACTCCAGGAGCGTGGGATTTTTTGCAAAGTGCATACACTAAATCGGGAAACAACGTAGTTATGATCCAAGGTGTTTCAGCCATTGGAGAAGCATTGGTCGATTTAGCTATTCAAAACCATTGGGTAGGCATTACCCCTGTGAAAGAGGAGACTTGGATTGCTTATTCAATCGATAATTTATCCGAAAACGAGATAGCAAAAGATATTCCTCGTACAGATTTTAAACAGATAATTGTTGCTCATAATGCATCTGATGTGGATGCTCATATTTTTATCGATCTCATCGATAGTCCTGAAGATTGGTCCGTAATTTTAGACACTAATAATGCGGGTATCTCAAAGTTAACCTATAGCAAAAATCCTACAAATGGCGAAACAGACGTTATTATTGGTGAAAATAAGATTGTAGTCCCCTATAAAAGCTCTGTTGTGATTGCACGTTAAAGTGATTGGTTTTTACTATCTATTTATCTAAAATTTGTTTTTGCCAATTTCTCATTATTCACTATCGTTTGCCAATTATTACTATCTTTGTAACGGATACAATAGAGATTATTATGATAGACACAATTTTAAATAAATCCTCATTTTCCAAAGATGATTTGATCTATATGCTGAAAGCCGATGGAGAGGAAAAAACCAAACTTTTTGCAAAAGCATCAGAAATTAGGGATCAATATATAGGAAAAAAAGTCTACTTTAGAGGATTGATTGAACTTTCAAACCGATGCTCGAAAAATTGTTTGTATTGCGGTATTCGTGCCGGAAACTCCAAAACTACTCGTTATAATGTTACCAAAGAAGAGGTGATTGAATGTGCTAAATATGCATACGAAGAACGGTATGGTTCAGTGGTGATCCAATCGGGAGAACGCTCAGACATGGCATTTGTCGATGAAATAGAAGATATTTTGAATGAAATTAAAACGTTGAGCAACGGCGAACTGGGCGTCACACTCTCATTGGGCGAACAATCTGAAGAGACCTATCGCCGATGGTTTGATGCGGGCGGTCACCGTTACCTTCTACGCATAGAAGCTTCAAATCAAGATTTGTATCATAAAATTCACCCTATTGACAAACTTCACGATTACCAAGCTCGTTTGGAATGCCTTAAAACATTAAGAAAAGTAGGATACCAAGTAGGAACCGGTGTGATGATCGGATTGCCGTTTCAAACCTACGAAGATTTGGCGGATGACCTGATGTTCTTCCGTGAAATGGACATCGATATGTGCGGGATGGGACCTTTCATCGAACATGAAGACACCCCGCTGTACCAATACAAGGATGTTTTACTTTCAAAAGTCGAACGGTTCAATCTTTCATTGAAGATGGTGGCAATTTTGCGCATTATGATGAAGGATGTTAACATTGCAGCTACTACTGCCATGCAGACATTGGACAAAGCGGGACGGGAGAAAGCCATCCGGGTGGGTGCCAACATCATCATGCCCAACCTCACTCCGGTTAAGTACCGCGAGAACTACTTGTTGTACGAAGACAAACCATGTATCGACGAGGAAGCATGGGAATGCCGTTCCTGTCTGGAAGCTCGGATCAAGGTAGCCGGTGGCGAGATTGGCTACGGCGAGTGGGGCGATTCAAAACACTTCGGTAAACGGAATGGATAGCAGAATAAACATCATGGGTGGCTCGATTATTCTAAAATTTAACTATCTTTGCCCGTTGTAAATCAGATTACGATTTTATGGAATATAGAGACCGAAAAAGTGGAATTTTACTTCATCCAACTTCATTGCCTGGAAAATTTGGCATCGGAACTTTAGGTATTGAAGCGTATCAATTTGTAGATTTTCTTCAACAAGCAAAATTCCAAATTTGGCAAATGTTGCCCATTAATGTCACTGGTTTTGGAAATTCCCCTTATCAATGTTTTTCTACCATTGCCGGAAACCCCTTGATGATTGATTTGGAGACACTTCATCAAGATGGTTTTTTATCTGATGATGATATTGTAAAACATCAAAGTCTCTTTACAGAATCTTCTCAAGTAGATTTTGATTTGATAGAAAAATATAAAATTCCACTTTTACGTAGTGCTTATAATGTGTTTCGATTGACGAGTGCTTTATTCGAAGATTTCGGAGGTTTCTGTAGTTATCACGCGCAATGGCTCGACGATTATGCTTTATTTATGGCCATTAAAGAGTATCATGGAGGCAAGTCGGTACAAGAATGGAACATCGAACTACGAACAAGAAATTCTCAAGCCATCCACGAAATATATGGTAAGCTAATCAATGAAGTTAGTTTTCAGAAATTTTTACAATACATCTTTTTCCGCCAATGGATGAAGGTGAAAAGGTATGCTAACGAACGTGGTATTGAAATCATGGGAGATATCCCAATTTATGTCTCTACCGACAGTGCAGATGTGTGGGCAAATCCTCAGTTTTTTGAAGTAACACAAGAACTTGTGCCTACTAAAGTTGCCGGAGTTCCACCCGATTACTTCAGCCAAACGGGCCAATTGTGGGGCAATCCGGTGTATAAATGGCATGCCCTTCGAAACGATAATTATGATTGGTGGCGCAAACGATTCAAAGGGGCTTTTGCAATCTTTGACAGAGTAAGAATCGACCACTTCAGAGGGTTTTCTCAATTTTGGTCTATCCCCTATGGAGAGACCACAGCTATCAATGGCTCTTGGGAAACTGCTTTTGGAGAAGAGCTCTTCCTGTCGTTAAAACACTACTTCGGCGACCTAAAAATTGTTGCCGAAGATTTAGGATTGATTACCGAAGATGTTGAAAATTTACTTAAAAAATGTGGATTTCCAGGGATGAAAATTCTTCAGTTTGCCTTCGATTCCTCTGAATGTAATTGCTATCTTCCTCATACTTTCGATAAAAACTGTGTCGTTTACACTGGCACCCACGATAATAATACTACGTTAGGCTGGATTCACGAGGCTTCCGAAAAGGATGTAAGCAAAGCAATGGATTATATGAACTGTACTCCAACCACTTTTGTTCCTGCTCTTATTCGATTGGCGCTGGCTTCGGTGGCTGATATTGCCATTATCCCAATGCAAGATATCCTTGAACTAGATGCCACTGCCCGAATGAACATCCCAGGAACAATAGGGGATAACTGGAAATGGAAAATGACCGACGCCGAATTGAAAAGCGTGAAAGTGGAAGAGTATGCTCTAATGAATCAGCTGTATAACCGTTGAATTATTCTTTTACCGAAAGCCGTTTTAGCGCCTCTTCTATAGTATTCAAAAAGTATATGCTGCCAGTTTGGTTGCTCTCTAGCATGAATTGTTGGATGCTATCACCATTCAACCCCGAAAAATCACCTACAATTGCCAGTTTTACCCGAAAATTAGAAAACTTTTGAAGAATTTCACCTGCAATGCCAGTTTTTAAATCAAAAAATTCAGTGGTGATATTTTTCTTGTAGAGGATGATCTTGTCGTAGTCTTGATAATATAAATTACCCAACAGGTCAATTCCGTCTTGTATGTTCCCGATTACAATTTCAGTAGATATCACTTCAGCAATTTTTATTTCATGGATGGTATGAGTTTTTATATTCATCTTTTGTAAAGGATCTTTAATCTGTTTTTGCACCAAAAATACGTAAAATTATTTGTTTGTAAATTTTTTTCAATTCTTATCTACCCAATTTTTTTTTTTTTTTTTTAGATGATTTATTAACTATGATTTAAATTGCATGTCCCGTTTTAAATTTTGTTAGCATTTATTTCTTACAAAATTTT
>CAZZHH010000008.1:0-80899 GCA_964653595.1 uncultured Lentimicrobiaceae bacterium | reverse complement strand
AAACTTATTTGAACTATGTGCTGTATTTAAACTATGTGAACTATGTGTTTAAAAAAGAAAAAAAATGAGTCCATTACGATAAAAATCAAATATAGGCATCCCTTCTCATCAGGGTGACAATTTTTTTATTTTACCAAAATAGACTCATGAACAACACAAAAAGTAAAGGGAATACTCTGTATTGTTTTGTTAATTTAGGAAACAAAAATAAGTTAAAGAACGAATTATTCAAAACTAGGTCTACTTTGAATACGAACTCTAGGTGTGCCACGTATAATGTAAATTAATGAAGCTTCAAGTCCTCCCTGATACCTACTAGCAAGAGATAATTTCGAGATATTAATGTCGTAGCTCAACCCTGCTTGAAATCCACTATACATATATCCACCCCCGATTATTATGGCATCACTATTCCTGAAATATGCGCTACCATATATTGCTGACTCTTTAATAAATCCGGTATATTTGGCATCCGAACTTAAAAAATGTCGAAAATCAAACCCCACTATCAATTCCTTTGAAGATCCCTGAGACGAGTACATCATTTGGGGGATCAAAAAGTCCTTTTTATTAAGGGGAATGTTGATTTTTAAATGAGGGTTGATTTTTAGGTGTAGTCTGTCTTCTCCGGTAGAAAAAAGCGTTTGGTTTGGCTGATTTACATGAAAAGCCCCGGCTCCAAATAAAACCGTCCAATTTCTAGAGGGATTTTTTTCATCGCTCGTCCACGTATAAGTCATTCCCATACCAAAATCGGCTACATATTTCGTTGCATTTGAGATAAATTCACCCGAAGGGTAATCGGGATTATAACTATTCCCGTCGTATTGTATACCCCATTTTCCATTAGTGGGATCGATGCTTCGCTGAATAAATCCGGCTTGAATTCCCGCCGCTAAGGTCTGTCCTCTACCTACTTTTAAATTGTAGGCAATGTTGAAAAGCACAGAAGTCGTCCTTAATTTTAATTCACCCGCCCGATCTGTAAAAAAGTTCAACCCTAAACCCAGAAAATTGCCTTTTCCTTTGCTGGTATATGTTTTAAAAAATCCACCGTCGGCATTGAAGGCAAAGGTGGAATAAGTATTGTCGATGCTTTTCCACTGAGATTTATAATTGGTCGAAAATCTTCCCAATCCATTGAAAGAGCCGCATAAAGAGGGATTCAATTGTCCGGAGTTCTGAAAAAACTGAGAAAAATGAATGTCTTGAGAATAAACCTTAATCGATGATATCAAGATTATTGCGCCCAAAATTATAATTGATTTTTTCATAATCTGTCTTATCTTATTAAAGTGATATTTCCCTTTTGAGTATATGTTTTACCGGTGATAAAGACCAGATCCAAATAATAAACAAATACTGCAGAGTTTTCTTCTGTTCCGTTTACAGTTCCGTCCCAAGCATCTTCTTGACTAGTTGTTTGGAATACTTTAGCTCCCCAACGATCATAAATGGTAAACTGTAAGAATTTTATCCCTTTTCCATACACCTTGATGACTTTATTATCTTCGATATCACTATCTGGATAGAAAATATTCGGGACAAAAATACTATGAGTGTCGTCGTTGCAATCATCCATTGCCCGAGTGATGATAAAATCGATTTCATCCGAACATCCTTTTGCGTCTGTTA
This sequence comes from uncultured Lentimicrobiaceae bacterium, assembly GCA_964653595.1. GTDB lineage: Bacteria > Bacteroidota > Bacteroidia > Bacteroidales > WCHB1-69 > JBAXTE01. The sequence continues at coordinate 79,264 of CAZZHH010000008.1, read as the reverse complement.
CGGTGACGGAGTAGTCGCCCGGAGCTAAAGTTGTGATGTTGTTCACATTTGTGACTCCATTGCTCCAGATGTAATTGTAGGGCAGAGTTCCATTTGTTGATGTTGCAATGCCAGAACCGTCATTTGCCAAAAAGCAACTTTCATTGTTTGCGGTGATCGCTATTTCGGGAGATGAATTAACAATAATGACAGCCGTATCTTGTGCATCACAACCAGTGGCAAACGTATAGGTGATTATATGATTTCCGGCACCTGCAACAGAGGTATTGAATTCTCCTGTAGCTGGATTGATAACTCCCGTCCCTGACCAAGTTCCGCCATTTTGTGCCGCTTGCAGAATTACCGTCCCTTGATTGGAACACATCGGGTTTTGATTGGTGATTGTCGCATTTGGCGAATTGATTACATCTATGTTTATGGTATCTGAATTTCCGCAAACTCCACTAATGGTATATATGATCTGATGAGTGCCTATTCCAGCAGTTGTAGGGTTAAATTGCCCTGTAGATGAATTGGTTATTCCGTTTCCGCTCCAAACGCCACCAGGCTGGATTGTTGTTAATATCACTGCACTTGAATTGAGACAATAGGTGGTTACTGAAGATGTTATGGTGGCATCAGCTCCAGCCTGAACGACCACACTTAATGTGTCCGTCGCACTGCAATTTCCGGAAATCGTATAGGAGATCAAATGTGTGCCCACACCAGCAGTAGCTGGATTAAATGTACCTGTCGCCTGGTTTGTAATCCCATTTCCCGACCATGTGCCGCCTCCCACTGTAGCAGAAAGGTTAACTACGCCTCCGTTAGCACACAATGGGGATATGCTGTTGATTTCTGGCTGCATATTGTGGTTTGCAAGGATAATCGGTTCGTTTGCAAAACCAGTCCATCCACTTTTTGTCAATGAACTCAGGGGACTTCCAGATATTGAGGTAACGGGAGAGGCATTTACCCATCTTTGAGTAGGATTTGTATTCCAATTTGCAAGAAGTTGCCATCCCCCATCTGCTGCTGGATCAAAATAGATACGAACATCTGCAGAAGAAGTCCCAGATGTTTGGGCTACCCGATGGTAAAACAATGGATTGAGGGTACAAAGGCCCGTTTCCATTTGTAATCGGGAATAGCCTTCTGAAGTAGCATCTTGATTGGCCATTCTGACTTGATAGGTACTCGCGTTTGCATTATTGGGGGTAATTTCAACAGGACGATAACGAAAGCTTCCCAATGATGACCCTACCGGGAAAAGGTAGGTGGAATTGCTGTTTGTTTGTCGACTTAATTTACCGTTTCCAGTTGAACTCACAAATCCACTGGTTCGAGTAATTGCTCCTGCCGAGGGATTATTTATGTTCATGATAAACCCATCGGTAGCTAATTCCCGATCGTTAAGAGACAATAATCCAGTAGTTATCTGATTAATAGTCTGGGTTTTAATACCTGTTCCAGATAAGTCTAAATTGTAGAATGAAGTGATTACCGAACCTCCCAATAATTGATTTGCTCCAGAAAACCTGACCATGCCCGAACCGGCATTAAAGGTTGCATTGTTATACCAGTGGCCTTTTATGTCAATTAATCCATTATCACTTAAAACTGCATTGTTGGTCAGGTCTGATAAAACATAACAGGTCCCATTATTAGAAAATGTTGAATTGATTCTGTTTTCTACACTCCCATTGATGCTGACTATAGCACTCGACGAAGTATAAACCACGCCTCCATTATTCACAAATAGTTGCCCATATAAATCTCCCTTCAGAATACATCCGGCAAATAAGAATAATAAAAAGATCTTATGTTTAACCATGACTATTTTTTTTTATACTATTTTATACTATTCAGCCAATGAAGGGTTTGGTCGGTATAGATAACCAGCGCTTTTGGGTTTTCCAAAAAAATCGGGATTACAATACTTACCTTTGTATCTTCCTGTTTTGAGCGGTTCGCTGTTTTTCATTTCCGGATTATTTTGCATAACCTTATCATTACGTTCGGTATATACGGTCCAGGATACTTTGGCATTGGCGACACCACCTGAAAGAGTAAAAGTGTTGTTTGCACCGATTTCGCTTTTGACATATAAATTAGGCATAGACGCTCCCACCGGTGTAAGTTGATATGAAAAGTTGATATTGATGGTGCTAAAATAAGCTGGAAGTTCTACGATGGCCTCTCCCTGATTATTTAGAATAACGGTTCCTCTGTACATATTCAGGACTTCATTCGATTCAATGCAAAAATGTTTTAGGAATTTATAATCCGGATCGGTAGGATGATCGATGATAAAGGACTTGGTTCCATTGGCTGAAAAGTTGCCACCTACATCAAGGCTGTTAAATATCCCGCAATCATCGTAACTATAAAGACCATAGCTCAAAGCGGTATTAAGAGATTGACCGGCAACTCCAGTGATTCCTACACCATAAACCCCGATTCCAGGATCGGCCGCTGAATTGTTTCTTCCGAATACCCCATATCCTGCAGTATAATTGGATTCTCCCACAAGACCATTGACCCCGATACCTCTCACTCCATGACCGCCACTTGTACGTAGATTATTGCCAAAAACTGCCGCTTCGGCAGTACCTGTAGCCATGATTTGGCCCGAGACACCATACGCTTTGCCAGAAGAACTTCCAATGACGGCTGAAGTGGGCTGATTTGTCCCCGTTCCGCCGATAGTGCCGTAGTTGGAGACGGATGTTGCCTGAATTGCTGCATATTGCGATGTTGCGCTCATATTGTCCGCTGAAATGGCAACTCCGGAATTATTGTGAATCACTTTTAAGGCAATGGTTGAGGCATCGTTTGCCGTGATTGCAACCGGATTGTTGCCCGTTGTTGTAATTTGTCTACCAGCACCGCTCCCTCCGCAATCGTATGCTTGTTGCAGGGTGCTGCAGGTGCTCGCCGAACCGCCAGATCCCACTTGTACCCATTGGGTCGAATTCCAATAATAGAATCCGGCCGTTAATGTTCCACCGGTGTTATATACTAGTAATCCAGTGGCGGGGGTGTTCACAGGAGTAGACCCATTATTTGCCGCAACGAGCGTGACCCTAGGAATTAATAATCCCTTATTGTTGGAGGTTAAATCCAAAAGTGCCGAAGCGTTTGGCGTTGTAGTGCCAATACCCACATTGTCTTGAGCAATTATTGGAGTGCTGATTAGGAAGGCAAACCCCAAAGTCAAGAGTGCTTTATTCATCTGTTTTTTAAACATGGTATCAATTTTTAAAAATCCCATTTTCAATTATCTTCCGTAAATTTAAATGAAATCGTATATAAACCAAAATTAATTAAGCATGTGGTAGGTATTAATTAGGGATTTGTATGTTTTTAAGGGTAAAAGGGGAATTATTCATGGTGAAATGATTCTTTTCAAAGGGACTATGTTCGAATGAGCCACTCTTCGGTAGGTATAGTTGAGATTACTGGTAAAATAATTATCACCTTGGTGCCGTGTTCATTCGGATCGATATCATTGAGGTCCAAAATGAGGATGTCGAAGATGTTGTCGTATAATTTTTTCAGCAGTAAAAGCCGATCTTTTGATATCTTGATTGCTGAGGATGAGTGGTTTGTTTTACTACCTGCAGTTTTGTTGATACCGACTCCATTGTCCATAATTTCAATATAAATTGAATCTTGCTGTCTGAAAACATTCACCACAATACGACTTTCCAGTGTTACTGGGGATAGCCCGTGCCAAATGGCATTTTCGACAAAAGGTTGGATTATATTCGAGGGTATGTAAATGGAATTTTCGTCAATTTGAGGGTCAATTGTCAATTGGTAATTCAAGTGTTCGTCGAACCGAAAGGATTCAAGTTGCAAATACAATTCAAGGGCTTTGATTTCGTTTGCCAACACGTTGAAACTCTGCTTTGAATTTTCGAAATGAATACGGATAAGTTTGGTGAATTTTTTCAAATAGAGACTTGCCTTTTCGATATTCACATATTTCATGTAATATTGAATGGAATTGAGTACGTTAAAGATAAAATGTGGGTTCATCAGTGCGGTTAATGCACGGAATTCCATATTCACAATTTTCCGCTGATTGGTCATCTTTTCCTTTTCTCTTCTCCTTAATTTGCTCATTCTAAGTTGAAAAGCGGTAAAAATTACGATGATGATTACGAAACTGATGAGTATAAAAAACCAAAGCTGAAGCCACCAAGGGGTTTTAATGGTAAAATAAAGGGTTGCCACCGGGCTTTGTATGTTGTTTTCCGATACGGCAACCACCTCAAAGGAATAGCGGCCATTGGGCAAGTTGTTGAAATCAACGGACTCATTTCTTGTTTTATACCAGTTGGAATCCTTGTTCATTCGGTACTTATAGTATAGCGATTGCGGGTTTTTGTAATAAAATCCCACGTATTCAATTCGGATGTTTCGGGAACTGTATTTAAAATCTAGGCTATCAAATATATGATACGTATGATCATCTACTGTAATTTCCGAGATGGAAATTCGGGGTCTTATCTTTTCTGCGTCAATGAATGACTTATTGGCTACTATCCGGCATAATCCCTTTTCTGAGGTCACCCAGATTGTAGAATCTACTGAAATAACCGCTCTGATTTCGTCCCCAATGATACCCTGCAACTGATTTATTTTTAATAATTTGTCCTTTTCGTACAAGAACAAACCCTTATATGATCCAATCCAAAGCTGATCTCTCTTTCCCAAAGCCAAAGCACTGATTCGGACATTTTTAAGTAATTGGAACTTTTGCCGATATGGACTTCTTTTCTCCACAAGCATCAGCCCCTTTTCCATAGCGATCCACACTTTGTCATTTTGGATAACAATTGCGTTTATTTCATTGTTTTCATTTTTCGCATTCGAAAACACTTGTTTAAGGGTATCCTTATACGTATATACCCCATTGTTTGTACCGATCCATTTGGTGTTGTCTGAATCTTTGGTGATGCAAAAAACTTTGGATTCTTTTAACTGCTGAAGTTTCTCGGGATAAACAATCTTTTTGTCTATCAGTAAAGCGACTCCTTTGCGAGTAAGCAACCACAAGGTGTCATTTAACAGTTTCAGGTTGAGAATCCGGTCTTTTACATCATACACCTCTTTATTTTTGCCGTTATGGAGAATATTTAGCTGATTGTTGGATGGCAGGTATATTCTTCCATCATCCCCTTCAACGATGTTCCAGGCCGATGCCGATCTTATTCGTTCTTTTAACGAATCTATTTTCAAATCATGAATGTAGTTGATTCCCGAATAAGTGGTGATCCATAGATTCTTGTTTTTGCTATAGGAAAGATTCAGCAAATAGTTATCGTAGAGGCCATCTTCCTTGGTGTAAGTTTGAGCAAACTCGGTGGAAAAGCAGAAGGCTCCCATTCCGACTGACCCCAGCCAGATGTTCTCCTCATTGTCTTTATACATCGAATAAATGGGTATTTTTGATATCTTGCCAGGTTCTATGTATTTTTTCTTATGCAAATCATAAAGATACTGTTTTTCCGGAAAAGCATAAAACCAAAGATAATGATCGTCTTTCACATTCAAGTTCCCAACTTCTTTACCATCCAGGTTTTCAGTGATTTCCGACTCTTTCTTAAAATGGTTTAGAACGATGATTCTGTTGAACGACCCTAAATAAAATTTTCCCGATTTTGAAATAGAGATTCCGGCTATGCTCACCGTGGTATCTATGTATTTTGCGACGACGGAATCCTTGGCAACTTCGTAAAGTCCGTCTCCAGCACCGATATACAGCTCTTTGTTGCGATCGAGATAAAGTACGTTGGCATAGATATTGGGGCTAGTTTTGGCAAAATTCGGATATTCGGTATATGAATACCTGTTCGATTGTTTCGAAACGTATCCTAATTTCCATTCCGAATTGATGATCCAAAGTCTTCCCCATTGGTCAAATTCCATAAACACGATCTCTTTCGGCAAATTGGAAATCAAGGCACTGACATTAAAAACCCTCCCTTTGAAGATGCAGAAGAGTCCAAACCCAAAGGTGCTTCCGCAGATGATTTCGCTTCCGGGCATCTCACGTATTGCCAAAACCTTATTGGATGCCAATCCTTGTTCTGTGCTGTAGTTTTTAAACTGGCTGCCGTCAAACCGGCTGATTCCATACCCGGTAGAAAACCAGATAAACCCTTTGGAATCCTGATAGATTCTGAAGATGGTAGAGTTTGCCAATCCATTTTCAACATTGTAATTCCGAGAAACCAGTGACTGGCTTGACCCAGCAGCTGACAACAGAAAGAAGAAAAGAAAAATAATTATACGTTGAAATTTCATTCCATATCGATTCCGTTAATCAATTGCATCAACTCTGTGCTCTTTCCTCTGGCCACAGGGACGATTTGATCGTTAAGAAGAGTGACATAACCGCCATCTTTCAGATTGATTTCTTGGATATGCAACAGATTTATCAAAAAAGATTTGTGAATCCTGAAAAATCGATGAGCGGGAAGATTGAGCTCGAAAAAGCGTAATGTCTTGGATGAAAGCAACATGCTTCCATCTACTAAATAGATGTCGGAGTAGTTGTTATTCCCTTTAAACATGAGGATATCGTTAATATCAACCACTTTATATCCTTTGGAATAAGGGAGCGTGATCTTATGTATTTTTTCATTGTTCATCAACTGCTTAACCATCTGCTCCAATTGCGAAGGGAAATTTACATTCTTCGAGTTGTTTTTCGATTGCGCTTTGTTTAGGGTCTACTCCAACTCCTCTTCGTCTATCGGCTTTAGCAAGTAGTCGAAGGCCTGCTTTTTAATAGCCTCCAGAGCATGATTGCTATAGGCGGTAGTGAAGACCACCAGAAAATCGCGAGTAGAGAAAGTATCGAGAAATTCCAATCCTGACATTTCTGGCATATGAATATCTAAAAAAACCACATCTGGCTTTTGGGATTCAATGATCTTAAAGCCTTCAAGGCAATTGCTCGCAAGTCCACATATTTTAACCTGCTCGAATTTTTCCTGAAGTAACATTTTCAGAGATTCCCTAGCATGAGATTCATCATCGATAATGACAACTTTGATCATACGTTCCTTTTAGTAATAAAAAAAATTAATGTTTTGCTCTTTTATTACAAATGTACATATTTATTTTGCTTTTCATCCATTTTATTTACCTAATATAAACTATTTATAATGAGCAATTTTTCATGTTTTATCACCTGGCCATTAGATGTGATATTGAAAAAGTATATCCCGTTGGTTAAGTCGAGCTGTATCTGTATTGGGTTTTCGTGCGAAAAAGAAAGATTTCTTTGAGTATAGATCAATTGGCCGATGTTATTGCATATTTCCAATGTTATATTGTCGATATTCTGATCGGTCGCGATAAGGATGTTTCTTCCATTGCATGGATTTGGATACAATGTGATTTCGGAGTTATTCAGATTGCAATTTGATGTCATAAGTCTTGAAATAGATGATTGACCATTATAGTCGGTTTGTTTAATTTTATTGTATGATTATCTTTTTCGTTTCAATAACTGTAGAGTTAGAAATTACTTTCACCAAATATATTCCCGAATTATAATAAGGAGAAAGATTTATTTTGTTTTTACCTATTTCTATGGACTGATTTTTTACATAACAAATCTGTCCTAAATAATTGACAATTTGAATTTCAACATCCATCTCTTTGTCCGTAACAATCGAACAATACAACTCCTTTTGCGCAGGATTAGGATAAATGTTTATTTGTAAAGAAAAATTAGAATTACAATTTATTAATATCGGATTAAAATATTTAAATTTTCCGTCAAAATCGACTTGTTTCAGGCGATAATATGTTAATGGCAACTTTTGTTCTGTTTCGAATTGATAACTCTGAATAGTGTTTGAATTTCCTGCACCATCAACAATTGCAATATCAACAAAGTTCTTTCCATTTTCGGAACTTTGCAAAACAAAATAATCGTTGTTAGATTCAGAGGCCGTTTGCCACTTTATGAGGATTTCATTGTTTTGCGAATTTGCTGTAAAGTTGATAATTTCCACTGGCAAAATACTGGCACAAATCACTGGGTTCATTCCTTCCGAAAGATTAGTTGCACCGCCTCCCATTTCAATGCCCGAAGAATTAAGATGTGTGTAAACTGGTCTAAAGTCAGTCCCATATTGAAAATAGAAATGATATATTATGCCTGGGCCTGTATTAAAACTACCTGCCGAACTACCATCGCAATCAGCTAATTCTTTATAATAGTAAAGGTATCCGGGGCCAGCATACGAATTGTCTATGTTCATTGTCTTATTTTGTGAAGAAGATCCATCAGGATACATAAAATTGACTTTTGCGTAAGTTGTGGAGATTTTTTGTTCAGAGACAACTGCCCACATAATTTCATATAAATTGCTACTACCGGTATTACCATCGTTAAAGTGTCCTGCCCAATCTGGGGTTCCTTTAGTAGCGCTAAAAAGATCGTTGGTTTCAACTTCGACTCCTCTGGGAGCATTATTTTCTAGACTTGCTTCGGGGTGTAACCCATAACCAGTTGCTTCGGGGGCATTCCAATACGAAAGTCCACATGGAATAACCCTATGCCCGTCATCATCAGCTCTAAAAGTGATATTGTCAATGTATAGTTGAGGATAATCGCTGCTCATAGACTCGTATAGTCTCCAACGTAATTTAAAATCGCTGCGAAAACAATCTGATACCACATGCGGTGAAAGGTTGTAATAATAGTTTCCAGGACTGTTGTAACTTTTATATACTGTGAAACAATGATAACCAAAACCGCTTTCAATAAAATAGTCATTTTCTGAGCTTGTTGCAGTAGAACTATTTTTAATTTCTTGCAATGTTTTCCAAGTAGTACCATTCCAATATTCGAGATAAAGTTTAGTCCATGAGTTCCAATTTGCTGTTCCGCCCAGTTTCATCGCATAAAAGCTTACTTTAAAACTTTCTTGCGCACTGAGGTCAAATGTTGGAGACTCAAGTGATTCGTTTTTGTCAAGCAAAACACCATATCCAGAAATATTATCGGTTGTTGAATTGAAGGCTTCAGTCTGGTTTCGATTTACTGTGTAGGAGCCAGAACTTGCAATTGTAGCTCCAGCCTGAAGAGACCATGTAGCTCCGCTAAATGTTTCGTCACCAGTAATTCCTGCAAAATCTAAATCCAAATCCCCATCGTTAAATGTATCTGCCCATTTTAGATCTGTTGTGCCTCCTCCGCCACTATTACCTGTGGTAACAATTACATTGTCAAAATAAAAGGCTTTGGTTGATGTTTTTGCTATAAACACTATTCGTATTGTCTGATTTGAATATGTGTCCAGATTAAACGAAATATTGTTGCATGTTGCAGTTTGTGCAAGTCCACCTCCGGTAATATCTGTACCAGTACTTCCACAAGTTGCGCTGGTTGATATTAAAACCTGTGGCTTACTAAGACTATAGTCAAATGAATAGTCAAAACTTAATTGATTCCCGCTTGCTCCTAGTGTAATTTGTTTGGTTGTAATATAGTAATTGGATACACTTAATGCATAAGCTCGCTCATAAGTTGAACCACATGGTGCATTTCCAACACTATAATCATATGCAGAACTATGCCTACAATCCCATTTTGGGCTTGTACTTTGATACCAACCAGTGGCAGAACTTCCAAAATCCTCACTAAACAATACAGTTTGAGCAGTTCCCACAAAAGCTGTAGAAATCAGAACCATCATTATGTTTAGCATTTTTATCATTTTGCTATTATTACAAACTGCTTGTAAAAATTATTATTTGCATTTAGTTTTAATAGATACGCACCTGGTTCTAGATGTTTATTCATTTTTATTTGAGTGCTACTATAAATTTTTTCAAGTTTTGATTTATAAACTATTCTGCCTGCTGCATCACATATTTCAATGCTTATGTTATCGAGAGTTTTGTTTGAGTTTAAAAATATTTCTTCTCCGTTAAATGGATTTGGATACAATGTGATTTCGGAGTTATTCAGATTGCAATTCGATGTCATAAGTTTTGAAATAGATGATTGACCATTATAGTCGGTTTGTTTAATTTGATAATATGTGGTTTTATTGGATTTTATGGTGTCTGTAAATTGATATGAATTCATCACTGTGGAGTTCCCTGCACCATGAATTCGGCCAATTTCAATAAAATTAATCGCATCGAACGACTTGTAAACGGCAAAATAATCGTTGTTGGTTTCTGAAGCTGTTTGCCAAGTCAAAACGGGGTTGTTTCCATCGCATTCAATTTCTGTACCCAGCCAAACTACAGGGAGCGGTTGGGACGAACGAGCAATTGTCCATCTTGAAAAATGGGTGGCGGTTTGAGTTGCAGTTCTCAAACTGTAATCGGATGAAGAGCCTATGGGCTGCCAAGTGGTTCCGTAATCACTACTGCGCCAAAGCTGAGCGTTTGAGAGATTTACGCTATTATCGAAGCGTTCAAACCAGTTGAATGTTAAATCACGTCCCGATACCGGTTGCACTCCGGCGGTTTCAATATCCCAGTATGTTGCAATGGATGGATTTCCCTGAATAATAGATATTCCATCATTGCCGGTTACTCGGGTTACTACGGTCTCCGACAAATTATCGGTTCCTCCGGATACACTTAAGCCGTTATTTCCAAAGTTGCCCGAATTGGTGGATAAAGTCTCCCGTTTTTGCACCTTACCAATCACACAGGATTCGTTGTGTTCGTTTTGGAGGATGCTTGAGTTTTGTAAAAAGACGGTATCGCTTTGGGTATATAATAAACCATTGTTAAAAGATACCCGATCATAGATTTTAAGATTTGAACCTAACGATACCTCTCCGCTAATAGTTCTGTTTAAACTCAGTAGGTTTAATTTATTCATTGTTGGGTCGAAGTAGATTGTCCCGGCATTTCCTGTTCCGTTAACATTCATAATGCTCGATTCTGTTCCTGTAAACAGGCCTACACTTGGAGCTGTTCTGCTGAAGGTACCCGAAACAGTAAGCGTGTTGTTTTGAATGTTGAATTTACCTTTCGATAAATCAATGTCATCGAGAATGGTCAAATCCGATCCCAAGGATACATTTCCATCGCGAATCAGCTGAAATTGGCTTAACATCTGTTTCCCTGTTTCAAAAACAAGAGTCCCACATGCATCATATCCATCTACATACATTAATGAAGCATTGTTTCCACCTAAAAATCCCGTGTTTCTGGTAATGGTTCCATCCAGTATCAGCAAGGTGGATCCAATGTTTAATGTTCCGCTTACAAGATTTAAATTGTTGGTAATTTGAGTTCCGTTTCCTTGCAAAGTAAGTCCAGTGGCATTATTTAATATCATTTTGGAAATACCCATCGTGTCAAGAATATCAGAATACGAGCCTGTGGATTCAAAGATCTGCGGGGATGTTCCATCAAAAAGTATGGTTGAGTTTTCTTTTTCGGCATACAAATCACCGCGATGGTAGAGATTTCCTTTAATCGACAATTGATACGGCACATCGGAGTGATCCTGATCATAAACCGAAAAACTGCATCCCGGAGGAATGGTAACGTGTCCATAACAGGTGACATCTCCCCACATGATCGCGTTCGATGAAATGGTGGAGGATTTATAAAGTTCTATTTCCGGAGCTTTTCCTTTTATCGAAAACGTATTGGCTCCTGCTGGAGAAGTTGCGGCGCCAATTAATAATTTTCCACCGGTGATGGTTACATTGTTTGCCACAAGGTTATACATTGGATATTCCAAACTGGTTGTGTATGAAGGATTTATCAGCTCAATGGCCCCTCCGGATATAGTTACGGTGGCATTGTTTCGGACATCAAACCATCCAACAACATTTGAGTTAGAATTACCAAAGTATCCTGCGCGAATTCTACCGTCAGATAGTGTCAAATCAAATGATCCCGTTCCAAGATATGCAACGGCTCCCGTACAAGACAAATCTCCACCATCTACTTTTAAGGATGAACCATCCCCGAACTCGATGTAATCGTCCATACTATTTCCTACATTCATTGTACCCTTACTTATCCGTAAATTTCCATAGCATTCTATTGCGCTATAACCAGAGATTCCAAAGTTTGGATTATCAATGTGAAGTGTGAAATTACTTCCTGATGACACACTGGATATCATAGGCAACTGTCTAGTTGCATCTGCTGCGTCATTTGTACTCTGAATTCCAAAACGAGTAGTCATTGTAAATGTTCCACCTATTTTAAGAGTTCCAACGTGATTGATTACGTCGTACATAAAAAAACCATTTCCATCAAGGTTGTTTGAGCCCCAGCCGAGTAGTTGAGTTGGCTTTATTTCTACAATATCATAAGAATTATCTTTAAGAATAGATAGTCCGCCCAAGTCATTTTCACCTGTCCCAGACCATTCTGCGTCGCCGCTTCCTCTAAACCTTACTTGAACAAATGACCAAATACCAATTTGCGGATAATCATTAAACAAAATGCCATGTCCTGAATTTGCATTGTTGAAAATGCTTCCTTTTGCTATCAATAAATGAGCTAAATTTCTATTGGCATCATTTGCTGCATTTGTTTGAAAATCAGCATTTCCTGACAATGTTATGTTTCCATAGACAGTAAGTGTTTTTGCCGGATCTGTGGAGCTAGAACCCCAATAATATTGAACTAATCCATTAATTGTCAAGTTTTTACAAGCGTAATTGCCGTTGATTATCAGATTGCTTCCAGCTCGAACAGTAACATTAGTAGTGCTGGAATTTGGAACAGCTGTTGCCGTTGCCCATGAAGTACCATTGAATTTTTCCCAGTTCGTGGCAGTTGACCATCCACGATTGACACCATCGGTATATCGGGTCCTGTAATCACCATTCACTTGCGCGCAAACAGAAGAATTAATAAGCAAAAATAGTCCACAGTAACATAAGACAATAATAATTTTGTCCTTATTAATCTTAATTTTTCCCTTCATAATATACTCCCATTTTTTCCCTGCCTAAAAGTATATTATTTAAATTATTCTAAAATTGTTTTTGGGCTAAATGCTGTTAATATTTATGCAAAGTGCATTTTTTTAGGGTAAAAAGCACCAGATGAGACCATAATACTCCATAAAAATAGGGTAACCACATTAATTATAAAAATTAACCTTAGGAAAATGTGAGGTGAATAAACTAAAATCACAGAAGTAGCTTACCTAAGATTAGGGAGTACTATATTTAATGATTGATGGATTTAACTAATAAAAAAAGCTACTCTGTTGAGTAGCTTTTTTTTATGTAATAATATTTCTCTTGATTATTCGAAAGAAAGAATTGCTTCTTTGATGATAGCAATTGCTTCTCTTAATTGTTCTTCCGTAATTACCAATGGAGGAGCAAAACGAATGATATCGCCATGAGTTGGTTTAGCCAACAAGCCCATATCACGCATTTTCAAGCAAACGTCCCAAGCTTCTTTTCCATTTTTTGGACGAATAACCACTGCATTTAAAAGACCTTTTCCACGAACCAATGCAATCATATCTGATTTTACTGAACTCATTTCTTCTCTAAAGATTTTTCCTAAATACTCAGCTCTTTCTGCAAGTTTTTCATCGGTTACCACTTGTAATGCAGCTATCGCAACTTTACAAGCCAATGGGAACCCACCAAAGGTAGAACCATGTTCACCTGGTTTGATAGACAACATTACATCATCATCGGCTAAAACAGCAGATACTGGAATAACGCCACCCGAAAGAGCTTTTCCTAAAATCAAAACGTCTGGTCTTACCCCTTCGTGATCGCAAGCAAGTAGCTTTCCTGTACGAGCAATACCTGTTTGTACCTCATCTGCAATAAACAATACATTTTTTGCTTTACAAAGGTCATACGCTTTTTTCAAATAACCAGCATCTGGAACAAAAACGCCTGCTTCCCCTTGGATAGGTTCAACTAAAAAGCCAGCAACCATAGGATCTTCTAATGCTTTTTCTAATGCAGCTATGTCATTATATGGAATCTTTACAAATCCAGGAGTAAATGGACCAAAACCACCATATGAATCGGGATCAGTACTCATAGATACGATACTGATAGTACGTCCATGGAAGTTACCTTCACAAGCAATAATTTTAGCTTGATTTTCTGGAAGACCTTTTTTTGTATAAGCCCATTTGCGACATAATTTTAAAGCAGTTTCATCCGCTTCAGCACCTGTATTCATAGGTAAAACCTTGTCGTACCCAAAATATTCGGTGATAAATTTTTCGTAAGGTCCCAATTGATCATTATAAAAAGCTCTTGAAGTAAGAGTCATTTGTTGAGCTTGATCTGTTAACGCTTTAATAATTTTTGGGTGGCAATGTCCTTGATTTACTGCAGAATATGCAGATAAAAAATCATAATAACGTTTTCCTTCTACATCCCAAACAAAAGCACCTTCGCCTTTACTTAATACAACTGGTAGTGGGTGATAATTGTGAGCACCATACTTGTCCTCTAATTCCATTGCTTGCGCAGATGTTGTGATTTTTTCAACCATGATCTTAAAATTTTATTTTGTTTTTGATTATTTCAATTTTGAGCAAAGTTACAACTTTAAACCACACTACAAATAGTTAAGCACATAATTTTTTTTTCGATGGATATTGTTTAAAATAATTAACCTAAATTTGTCCTAAAAAAAGGATGAAAATTGTAGAAATCGACCCAATATTTCCGAATATTGAAGATAGACAAAATTTTATTGAATCTATCAAACCCAAAACATACGAATTCTATTCAGATAGGCCTAAAGATGATATAGAGCTAATAAAAAGAGCCTCAGATGCTGATGTTATTTTGGCATCAAACGTTCCTATCTCAAAATCCATCTTAAATCAATGTCCAAATCTGAAGATGATTGCAGTTGCATTTACTGGCTTAGATCATATTGATTTGCAGGAGTGCAATCGCCGAGAAATTGTGGTGAAAAATGCTGCTGGATATTCTACTCAATCTGTAGCAGAACTCACCCTTGGATTAATCCTTGATGTACTTCGAAAAATTACAGAATTAGACCATAACACCAGATCTTTGACAGACAGAAAAGGATTTATTGGTTCCGAATTGTCGGGCAAAACTGTGGGAATAATTGGTGCAGGAGCGATAGGCACTTCCGTTGGCAAGATATTGAATTTGCTTGGATGCAGAGTCTTTTTCACCTCTCGGACCATGAAATCAGATGAACTTTGGGGAGAATATCTTCCATTCGATCAGTTGTTAGAAGTCTCGGATATTCTTACCCTTCATGTTCCGTTAACATCCGAAACAGAAAATTTGATTGACAAAGAACAAATATCCAAAATGAAGGATGGAGCAATAATTATCAACACATCACGAGGCAAAACTATAAATTATCAAGCGCTTACCACAGCACTACAAACAGGAAAAATTTCAGGAGCAGCTCTTGATGTTTTCGAAATAGAGCCACCCCTTCCTAGCACACACCCTATTTTGTCTGCCCCAAATTGCATTCTCACGCCACATATTGCTTACGCCACCCACGAAGCTTTTAAAAAAAGAGCAGCTATCGTTTCTCAAAAAGTAATCCAATGGCTTACATTGAATAATGGTTAAAATTGACAATATTGAAATAATCAGTTAAAAAACAAAGTCTATGTTCGATTCTTTATCTGTTTTAGATTCTGTTCGTTTGAATTTCACTCCCTCTGGAATGATTTTTTTAAATATCACACTGGGATTTATCATGTTTGGTGTGGCATTAGAGATTAAACTCAAGCAATTTGTGGACCTTTTAACCAATCCCAAACCACTTATTATTGGGTTAATATCTCAATTTATTGTTTTGCCTGCCATTACCTTTTTATTGGTTATCACGTTAAATCCTCCACCTGCTATTGGGTTAGGAATGATTTTAGTTTCTACCTGTCCCGGCGGAAATATAAGCAACTATATTTCAGCTTTATCCAAAGCAAATGTTCCATTATCCGTTAGTTTAACTGCTTCAGGGACGCTCTTAGCAATTATTTTAACTCCGCTTAACTTTTCGTTATGGGGAAATTTATATTTTGCTGCATCCAGCATTATAAAACCAATTGAATTAGACACAAACCAAATGTTTATTACTGTTTTTATATTACTTGGCATCCCAATGATTGCAGGCATGATGCTTAGCAAATATGCTCCCATGTTCACTCAAAAAATCATCAAACCAATAAAAACTATTTCGCTCCTTGTATTTATTGGATTTATTGTGGTTGCTTTTTTTGCAAATCGGCGCTACATAACAGATACTTTTTATTTAATTCTATTTTTGGTATTAGTCCATAATTCAATAGCGTATCTTACAGGCTATTCCGTCGCATCTATTTCGAAATTAAACCGCAAAGATATTTATACAGTTTCCATTGAGACTGGAATTCAAAATTCGGGATTGGCATTAGCACTTATTTTCAACCCAAAACTCTTTAATGGCATAGGCGGAATGGCTTTTATAGCTGCATGGTGGGGAGTTTGGCATATGGTATCTGGAATTGGAATAGCGACTCTTTGGTCGTATCGACAACAAAAAAACAGCAAATAAGTATGTTCTATCAAATGGTTTATTATTGGGTAAAAAGTGCTATTTACCTATACTTTCATAAAATCACCACGCATGGGCTATCAAACATCCCCAACAACAAGCCGGTAATTTTAGCTGCAAATCACCAAAATGCCCTATTAGATGCACTTGTAATCGCCATTTGTGTAAAAAAGCCAGTGCATTTCATGACACGAGCCGACCTTTTTAAAAACAAAATAGTGTCAAAACTGCTCAGGTCGCTTAACCTAATCCCTATTTATCGAATGAGAGATGGATTTAAGGAGTTGGCAAACAACGACCAAACGTTTCAAGAATGTTATAACTTATTATCTCAAAATAAAATAATATTAATTTTTCCAGAAGGCTCGCATTTATCTGAACGGCGACTAAGGCCATTAAAAAAAGGAGTCTCTAGAATAGCCCTTGAAGCAACATATTCTATTAAAAAAGATGTTTTTATAATACCTGTGGGCATCAATTATGGTAGCCATACTCAAAGTGGTTCATGGTTAAATATTACCCTTGATTCACCAATATCAACCCTAGAAACACTTAAACAGCATAACGAAAACAAAGCCAAAACCATTCTTCATCTTACCGAACTGACTTACAGAAAACTACAAATCTGTATCGTTCATATTGAGGATACCACAAACTACGAATTAATACAAACATTTTATGAGATAAACAAACATAAATCATCAAAAAACCAAAATGTAATCTATCAAAAAGAATGGGTAAAAAATTTTAATCAATTAGAGCAAAAAAAGAGAGACTACATCCTATTAAAGACAAAAGAGTACCTCGATTTATGGAAGTCTTTGGCGTTTCCGTTAAAATCTATTGGCAAGTTAAACAGAACAATTTCATTTACCAACCTCTTTTTTACTTTTTTAAATTCGATTGCTTGTTTTGTTTTATATCCACCAAAAATTGGATTTAAATTACTTTTCAAAAAATTTAAAGATAAACAATGGGAAGCATCGATAAAAGTGGTATCTATCATGGTTTTTTATCCTATTTGGATTCTTTGCATCGTAGTTTTGTGCTCCATTTTTTTTACAGAATACATTATTCCAATTATGCTAACACTGATTTTATTAATTTTTGCATACAAGATTTCACATCACAAAACCCTTGATTTAATCTTTTATATAAGATTATTGTCAACTAAGCAAAAATCTGAAATCACCTACTTAAAGCAGATAGAAAGTGAGTTAAAAAAGATCAATATTACAGAATAATTGACTATTTAGTAGTTAGGCAAATTCATTGTCACTGTTGGAATAAGCAACAACCATCCCAATATAACGAGCATCAAAATGAATGGGAATGCCCATTTAAACCATTTTCCAAAAGGAATTCTAGCAATTTCAAGAACTCCAATTAAAACTCCCGATGTTGGCGTAATTAAATTGGTAAAACCATCGCCGATATGAAATGCAGTCACAGTTGCTTGTCGCGATAATCCTACCATATCAGAGATATCAGAAAGCAAAGGCATGATAAGAGCAGCTTTTGCTGTACCAGAGGTGATAATCATGTTTAAAAACGACTGAAAAGCATACATCAACGAAAGAGTAGTTACTTTCCCAAACCCAGAAATGGCGTTTCCAATGTTATACAAGAGCGTATCAATTACTTTTCCGTCTTCCAAAATTACAATAATTCCTCCTGCTAATCCCACAACTAAAGCAGCACTTAAAATATCCTTAGCTCCCGTAATAAAAAGTTTTACAATCTCATTGGGTTTTTTGTCAATAGAAACGCCTGCTACTATTCCCATTACAAAAAACAAAGAAGCAATTTCTAACAACTCCCATTGAAATACAACCACGCCTCCAACTAAATAAATGATAGTAAACAACAAAATATTAAGCACATAATATTGGGTTCCTTTTGCTAATGAAAAATAACCAAAAATTAAAAACAACAGAGTTGTAGTTAACATAAAGATAAAAGCACTTGAGGTATCAGAAGACAAATTGAGAAAAGAAACTATGGAATAGTAGATAAAAACAGCAAGCAATAAGAAATAAGTAACCCAAGCTCTTTTCCCACTTTTTTGAATTTCCACATCCTGATTCTCGGTAATATGCTTGCGCCAATAATTATCTTCTTCGTAAACAATCGATTTTTTTGGACTTTTCTTAATTTTATTGGCATAAAATAACACATAACTAATACCTACCACATTGATAATCATCCACATAACGAATCTATATTCGATACCCGAAAACATTGGCACTCCAGAAATTTGTTGAGCAATTCCTAGGGTAAAGGGATTTAACATACATCCAGCAAAACCAAGACCAGCACCAATAAAAGTCATACAAACGCCTACAATAGAATCATAACCCATGGATATGGAAAGAGGGACAAAAATAATAATAAATGCAATGGTCTCTTCACTCATCCCAAAAACAGCTCCAAAGAAACTAAACATAAACATTATCAGTGCTATAATGATGTTGTTTACCCCTAAAAGTTTGATAAATTTATGCCGTTCAAATTTTTTGGATTGCTTAATAAAAGAGTGAATTCCAGCATCAATGGCTTTGCTTTCGTTCATAATCCAAAAAGCACCACCCAAAAGCAAGATAAAAACGATGATTTGAGGAGAACGCACAAACCCTTTGTAAAAGGAAGAAAACACCTGCCATGTTTGAGGTTGCTGATCCACTTGCTGATAGGACCCTGGAATAATAACATTTTTTCCTGTAGCTGGATTAACTTCGCGTTTAAACTGACCTGCTGGCATTAACACAGTAGCAAGGGCAGCAATAAGAATTACCGAAAAAATGATAATATACGTGTGTGGAAAGGCTCTGTTTTTAAACATAAAAATTGATTTTTTTAAATTAAAAGCCAAACTTACGAAAAAAAAAACAACCTCACAAACAAGTAATTAAAAAGGAAATTGTGGAATATACCTTACATGCTTCCATTTTGATGCGACAAGCCTAAACTACTACCTACTCGAATCATGAAATTATACGCTTCGGAGTAGTTATTATGTATCTCTCCATCGAGTATAGCTTCTCTTATGGCATTTTTAATATCTCCTACTAATCGAGAAGGGGGCAAATTGAAAGTCTCCATTATCAGCTCCCCAGAGATTGGAGGTTGCCAATTTCGCAACTTATCTTTCTCCTCTATCTCTTTAAGTTTCAGTCTTACATTTTCAAAATTCTTAATATATTTTTTTACTTTCTCTGGGTTTTTAGAGGTAATATCTGCTTCACATAGCAACATTAGGTCATCGATGTCTTCACCAGCATCAAAAAGCAATCTTCTAACAGCCGAATCGGTAACAATATCTTCCGAAAGAACGATGGGCCTTAAATGTAAACCTACTAACTTTTGAACATACTTCATCTTTTCGTTCATTGGCAACTTTAAGGATTGAAAAATTGCAGCCACCATCTTAGATCCTACGTATTCGTGCTGATAAAATGTCCAACCATGGGTTGGGTCAAATTTTTTGGTCAATGGTTTCGCTATATCATGAAGGACAGCAGCCCATCTAAGCCAAAGATTATCTGTACCATTAGAGATATTGTCGAGCACCTGTAAGGTATGATAAAAATTATCTTTATGTCCTTTTCCTTCGCACATGTCCACTCCCTTTAAGTTCGAAAATTCAGGAAAAATTAGGGGTAGCAATTTCGTTTTATCCAACAACAAAAAACCACGAGAAGGAATATTACTTAAAATAATCTTATTCATCTCTTCGGCAATTCTTTCTTTAGAAATAATTCCGATACGTTCACATTGCCGAGTAATACTTTGTAAGGTTTCTTCTTCAATCATAAACCTCAACTGGGTAGAAAAACGAATTGCTCTTAACATTCGAAGTGGATCATCCGAAAAGGTAATGTCTGGATTTAATGGAGTGCGAATAATTTTATTTTTGAGATCTTCAAGGCCATTAAAAGGATCTAGCAGAGTGCCATAGTTTTTATGATCTAAACCAATAGCCATGGCATTTATGGTAAAATCTCTTCTATTCTGATCATCTTGAAGCGTTCCATCTTCCACTAGGGGTTTTCTAGAGTCAGTGCGATACGACTCTTTTCTAGCACCTACAAATTCAACTTCTACACCATGATATTTTAACATGGCGGTTCCAAAATTTTTAAAAATTGTTACTTCTACCCTAAGCGTAGATGCTACATATTTTGCCAATTCAACTCCACTTCCAATAGCAACTATATCAATATCCTTGGTTGATCGTTCCATGATGGAATCTCTTACATAACCACCTATCACATAGCACTCCACTCCTATTTCATTGGCACAAGTACTAATAATCTGAAAAATTGGATGCGAAATATATTTTTGTGTGTCAATTTTCATATAGTTTGCAAAGATACATTTTTTTAGGGATGGTAATCCCATAGGGTTCTATATTTTTCAACTAAAAAAGGTTTTACATAAGAAACATGCAAAACCTTTTTTCTGAATTTAGACGATTTTTACAAATCTATGTTAGCATATTTTGCATTTCTTTCAATAAACTCTCTACGAGGTGGTACTTCGTCACCCATCAACATCGAGAAAACTCGGTCTGCTTCGGTAGCATTATCAATCGTAATTTGACGTAATATACGTGTATCTGGGTTCATGGTTGTGTCCCAAAGTTGTTCTGCGTTCATCTCTCCCAGACCTTTGTATCGTTGGATATGAACATTTGATTCGTTTCCATTTACAGCCATTGATGCAACCGCCTCTTTGCGCTCTTCTTCTGTCCAACAATACCGCTCCTCTTTCCCTTTTTTTACGAGATAAAGAGGAGGTGTAGCTAGATAAATATAACCGAATTCAATCATTTCACGCATGTACCTAAAAAAGAATGTTAATATCAAGGTGTCGATGTGGCTACCATCAACGTCGGCATCGGTCATGATAATCACCTTATGATATCTCAATTTATCTAAATTCAACGCTTTACTATCTTCCTCGGTTCCTATTTGAATACCTAGGGCAGTATACATATTTTTTATCTCTTCACTTTCAAAGACCCTGTGTTGCATTGCTTTTTCAACATTCAATATCTTTCCTCTGAGTGGAAGAATTGCTTGAAATCGTCTATCTCTCCCTCGTTTTGCTGTACCTCCCGCTGAATCACCCTCTACGAGATATATTTCACACACTTCGGGGTTTCGTTCTGAGCAATCGGATAATTTTCCTGGAAGGCCAGTGGAAGATAGTACATTTTTTCGTTGTACCATTTCGCGAGCTTTACGAGCAGCATGACGAGCAGTGGCAGCTAAAATCACTTTATTAACGATTGTTCTTGCCTCTTTAGGATTTTCTTCTAAGTAGTTAGAAAGCATTTCACTTGTTAATGAATCCACTACTCCCATTACTTCATTATTTCCCAATTTTGTTTTGGTTTGTCCTTCAAATTGAGGCTCTTGAACTTTAACCGAAATAATAGTGGTTAACCCTTCTCTAAAATCATCCCCACTAATATCAAATTTTAACTTTGCTAACATCCCCGACTTTTCTGCATAAGCTTTTAATGTCCTAGTGAGACCTCTACGGTAACCAGCAAGGTGAGTTCCTCCTTCATGGGTGTTGATATTATTCACATATGCATGAATGTTCTCTGAAAATGAGGTATTATACTGCATGGCAATCTCCATAGGGATACCATTTCTTTCCCCTTCCATATATATTGGAGTAGGCATCAATTTCTCCCTATTCCCATCCAAATATCCAATAAAATCGACTAATCCTAACTCAGAATAATACTCTTCAAACATTGCGTTTCCGTTCTCATCTATCTCTCTTTCGTCGGTTAGGGTTAAGCGAATTTTGCGATTCAAAAATGCTAATTCCCTCAAACGGGCAGATAAAGTATTGAAATCATAAGTAGTTACAGAAAAAATGGAAGAATCGGGTTTGAAATGAACCTTAGTGCCCGATACAGAAGTTTCTCCAACTACTTTAACAGGATATTGAGGAACCCCAATTTTATATTCTTGCATAAAATGCTTCCCTTGTCGAAATATCTCCACTTTCAAATCCTCGGATAATGCATTCACGCATGAAACACCAACACCATGCAATCCGCCCGAAACTTTATAGGAACCTTTATCAAATTTTCCCCCAGCGTGCAAAACGGTTAAAACCACTTCCAATGCAGACCGATTTTCTTTCTCATGAAGGTCGGTGGGGATTCCTCGTCCATCATCAATTACAGTAATTGAATTATCGCAGTGAATAGTTACATGGATGTTTTTACAATATCCTGCTAATGCTTCATCAATAGAATTATCAACGACCTCATACACCAAATGATGCAATCCTCTGAAACTAGTATCTCCAATATACATTGAAGGTCGCAAACGAACCGCTTCTAATCCCTCTAATACCGTAATGTTGTCAGCTGTGTAACTCCCTTGCGCTTCAATTGTTTTTTCTAAATTATTCATAATCAACTATATATAAAATATCTTTTTATTTACAAAGATACGAAAAAAATAAATACCTTTTTCACCCAATTCAAGAAAAAATCATGGAGTTTTCAACAGTTTAAGCAAACCTTATCAACAATGTAATAGGGAGTAATGGACATTTTTCAATTATTCACTCGGGGTCGAACTATTTCCGTCAACTATTGTTTAGATTTAAATTAAAAAAGATGAAAAAAATTATATTTATCATGGGACTATTTACATTTTTTCAAAGCTGTAAAACCAGCACAACGCTTACAACTGTTGGCGAAGTAGATATTAAAAAGTACTCAGGATTGTGGTACGAAATAGCTTCTTATCCAACTACCTTTCAAAAAAACTGTTATTGTACTACTGCAGAATATTCTATTAACAATAAGGGGGTTGTAGTTGTAGAAAACAGTTGCCTGAAAGACTCTGTAAACGGCAAAAAAGCAGGAATCAAGGGGAAAGCCTTTGTAGTTAAAAACACAAACAACACTCAGTTAAAAGTACAATTTTTCTGGCCATTTAAAGGCGACTACTGGATTATTGGCTTAGCGGATGATTATTCTTGGGCTGTAGTCTCTGCTCCAAATAGAAAATATTTGTGGATATTGAGTCGCACTAAAACGATGGACGAAAACACGTATCACAAAATTATTGAATTGATAAAACTCAAAGGATTAGATCCACAAAAGCTAAAAAAGACAATACACGATTAGTATTATTCGTATCGTAATGCTTCAATAGGATCCAGATTTGCTGCTTTGTTTGCAGGAATATAGCCTGATAAAACACCCACGATAAAACAAAGTATCACTCCTAAGAATATCCACAACCAGGGTATGATAAAAGTAGATCCAATTACCAAGGATACAATATTCCCGATTGCTATCCCTAAAAATATGCCTACAAAGCCACCCAACTGACCAATCACGATGGACTCTGTGAGAAATTGATACTTAATTTCAGTTTTTTTGGCACCGATGGCTTTTCGGGTTCCAATTTCTCTGGTACGTTCGGTTACAGAAACAAGCATAATGTTCATCAAGCCTATTGCAGCACCTAATAAAGTGATTAATCCGATAAGCGTGGTAGCCATAGTAACATATTTTAGTTGATCGTTGAGGTTGCTCGTTAAATTGTCACTTTTTTCGATTGCAAAATTATCATCATCGGTAGTTCTCAATTTTCTAATCGAACGGAAAACTCCCTGCGCTTCAGATACCACCTCCTCAATAGGCTTTGATGAGGCATTCATCACATTGATAGAGATGGATTTATCTCCCGTTGAAAACGCTGTTCTCGCATTATTGATTGGGATATAACAGTTTCTATCGCCACTAAAACCGAAACTTGAACCTTTTGAATCTAACACACCAATAACCCGATAGCGAACACTCCCAACTAATATCTCTTTATCTATAGGATCCGAATTTTTAAACAACTCCTCGGCAACCTTTTGACCTAAAATTGTAATATATGTTCCTCTTTGAGACTCATCTGCAGTAAATGAACGCCCTTTTGCTATACTATTCCCAGAAGTAGCAATATAATTTTCATCGATCCCAAAAACGGATATATTCGGATTTGTTTTCTCAGACATATATTTCAGAGTAGATATTTGAGATTGACGAAAACTAAGTGAAATAAGTGCTGGAAAATCAAATTGATTTTTAAACAATTGGGCTTCGTTGTATGTAATGTTGACATTTTCGGCTCCTCTACCTCTTCTTTTATTTCCTTCACCTCCAAATTGACGTGAAGAGATCGTAAAGGTATTTGCACCCATACGTGAGAAATTTTTATTGATAGACGCTTCTAATGCGTCTGTAGCAGTGAGGATACCCACTAAAGCCATAATCCCAAATGCGATAATAGATATGGTTAATACCGTTCGTGTTCGATGACTTTTAATCGAATGGATAGCTATGAGAATATTCTCTGTGTTGATAATTTTCATTTTTCATTATTTTTGAAATCCAAATATTATCTTTAAATTTTGGATTCAATGTGCAAGAATGTTTTTATTTAAAACAATAAGACATTAAAAAACCAAAAATACATGTTTTATCAAAACAATCGATAATATTTCGACCAAACTACAATTTTGGAGGGTATCATCTTAAATTTTACCTATCAATCATTGGATTTTGATCCATACGCTAAATCCCCAGCATCTCCTAAGCCAGGCACAATATATGATTGAGCCGTAAGTTCTTCATCGATTGCAGCAGTCCAAAAAGTAAACTCTCCTAGTGGCATAAATCTTTTTAAATACTCAACTCCTTCAACACTAGCAATAGCACTTACAATATGAGTATGTTTGGGCTTACCATGTGCTGCAACAATTTCTTTATACGTTAACACCATCGACTGTCCGGTTGCCAACATCGGATCTGCAAGAATCAGAACCCTATTTTCGAGAGAAGGGCTCGATAAATAATCAATTTTAATCTCAAAAGACCCATCGTTGTAATGCCTACGATAAGCAGAAATAAATGCATTATCTGCATGATCGAAAAAATTCAACAGACCTTGATGCAAAGGCAATCCCGCTCTTAGAATGGTTGCTAAAACTGGCTGTTGAAGAATGGTAGACATTTTTGCCACTCCTAACGAAGTAACTACATTTTCATCCGAATATTCAAGCATTTTACTTATCTCATATGCAAAAATTTCCCCAAGACGAATCATGTTGTTTCTAAATCGCATGGAATCTTTTTGAATATGTACATCCCTAATTTCAGCGACAAACTGATTGATGACTGAATTGTTTAAGCCTAAATTATGTATCATACCATCTTATTTTTTTCAAATATATAACTTTCTTCTAAATTAACCTATTTTTTTTTTCAAGTTTGCAAGCCATTTGTAAAAGATTGGAAGCCTGTTGACACAAATCGTATCATAAAAATGTTCATTAGAACCAAAACCTCCGTAGAATCTAGCCAAATTATCATCGTTGGAACCTCCAAAATCAAATACTAAATTTGATCCTGCATTTGCTTTTAAAAATTGTGCAAACAAAAAGAACATTGCTCTCCGTTCTTTAGAAATAGAATTGCTTCCGGAAAATAAGAAATGAACTTTTTCAAAGTAAAAAACAAAAAATCCACCTGCACACAACTTCCCATTCTCATCAAAAACAGACCAAACTTCCGCCTGTCGTTTATTTATCAGATGTTTCATCAAATCGGATAATACAGCATAATCTTTTTTATTAAAAGATGAAATTGAACCTTTATTTTCTATAAAAAGAGCAATAATATCATCTACTTCTACTCCCTCTTTTTGGATGGATAAATTACTTTTCTCCGACTTGTGAATATTTTGTTTATGATTTTTTGAAAATCTGGAAAAAAGCTCTTCATACCTACTTTGTAAACTTAAGTAGTAGGTTCTATTCTTCTTCATTACAAAATTTTCGGAAGGAGTTACAACATCCGTATTTGATTTTATTTCTATGTACTTAAAAGAAGATGGAATTGCTTGTAAAAAAGGAATTATATCCATCTCCTTTTTTGAAAACAGACCTAATTGAGTCGAAAAAAAAGGAGGATACACATAGAAAAGGCCTATTTTTTTTCTCCATGGCAAAGGAAAAACGGCTTCATAATCGCCATAAATCAGACAGTCCCAATTTGGAGAAGTGATATTCAACACGTCTGACAATGGAAAAAAGGAAGCATTTCTTGAATTAGAAATACAATCATCCCATTTTTTGAAATCAATATCTTTATGTTTACAATACTTAATCATATGTACTTAAAATGGGAATTTGTTTTTTAAACAATGCTAATTTTTCACTGTTTCTGGGCATTGCATAGTTGTGCCATACTCCAGAAACAGATGTGTTGTATAAATGCGAATGAGTTTTTATTATTTTTGTTTCATTCAGAATTTCTTCTTCATTTAGCATTTGATACCTAGACATGGCTGTATCCATTATAACAAAAGGGTGCAATGTTAACGGAAGAATTTTATCTGAGTTTAAATCAAATGCTTGAAACGGGACACACGTACCCACTTTATACCCCAAATGCTTTGCAAAACCGATGCTATAATCATGTTCAAAACCACATTCTACTATCGCATTCCAATATTGGGGCAAAAACTGTCTTAAGAAATGCTGACGAACATGAGTCACATTTTTATCTACTATATTTTCTAATCTTTTCTTCTCATAAGAAACTAAATCAGAGTGTGTAGCAGAATGATAACTAGGATGTAAACCAATCTCATGTTTTTCAGATAACCGTTTTAATAATTTTCTATAGTTTGCCGCTTTGTAGAAGTTATTTCGATCATATTTTCCTCTATCTGCAGTCATTGCAAAAAAAACTCCCTTCAAGTTATGCTGATCTAGCAATTCGAGAATTTCATCAAACACATCGTAAGGGTCAGGCTCTTTATGAAGAAGGACTTTTACTCTTTTATGTATGGTTTTAACATCCATTTTCAACATCAACGACATAGTACTTAAAAGATGTATTAAAATGGATTTGGATTGATGAGCAAAAGCAATGTCAATATCAAAAGTGGGAGTAAAAGTCGGAATTTTAGCAGGAATATCCAGGTGAGGATACTTTGCCACCATTGCTTCTAAAAACATTTTTGCAGCAATATCTATCAAAGGCAGTTGGTGAAACTTATTTTTAACTAACCATAATGATTCACTTACGGGTCTATGATGTATATCGAAGTCGCATTGTTGGTATTGCTCTTGAGGCATCAACATCAAAAACCATGTTAAAGCTATTGGATCAAAGGGCATGAACGATTTACTGGAAGATCGACATGGAAAAATAGCACCATTTACATCCACATCGACAACGGACTTATACTCTTCTATATCTACTTTTTGTAGAAATAATACCTTTTCATAATTAGCCGAAGAATACTCGATATTAACCCCAACATTTACCTCTGAAAAATCCTTTACAATAACCAATGAAAAGCCACAAACATCTTCAAAAAACACTTTTGCAGCATGTTTTAAGGACATGGATGAGTCTTGCATTTGAATATTTATGATAGGATTCATCCTTTATACTTTATACAAAATTGAACCATACGACAACCCTACTCCAAAACCAGTTAAAAGCACCAAATTACCCTCTTCTAACCATCCCTTTTTTCGAGCATCTGCAATCGCAATAGGAATTGATGAAGAAACAGTGTTGCCAATATTTTCGATGTTGGTAAAAAACTTCTCAGGATTAATTTTCAAGATCTTCACCAGTGAATCTAATGTTAATTTGCTTGCTTGGTGAAAAATAAATCGATCAATCGAATCTATTTTCACGTTTGAACTATCTAAAAACTGCTCGATATGAGTTGGCACCTTCGTTCTAACAAAATTCCATATCCCTAATCCATCCATGTGAATTTGTTCTTCGTTCTTGACATTTCCAACTGCATCAATATCTTCAAAAGCAGTAGATCCGCATTTTGGTCTTCTCAAACCACCGGCAGGGATATACATTTTTTTAAAAAATTTTCCATCAGAACCCAATGATTGTGATAAAATCCCGATTGTATCAGAGCATGGTTCAACTAAAGTAACAGAAGCTCCGTCCCCAAAAAGAGTCCTTGTAGAGCGGTCTTTCGGATTGATATATTTGGAATAGGTATCGGCAGTCACAAGCAAGACATTTTTAGCCATCCCAGCAACAACCATCGACTTGGCTATAGAGAGGGCATAAATA
Source organism: uncultured Lentimicrobiaceae bacterium (assembly GCA_964653595.1). Lineage (GTDB taxonomy): Bacteria > Bacteroidota > Bacteroidia > Bacteroidales > WCHB1-69 > JBAXTE01. Next base: position 50,577 of record CAZZHH010000008.1, on the reverse strand, counting down.
TACCCAGAGCATGCCAGATTAATATCAAAAGCAGGTATATTGTTTCTAAAATCAAAATGACGATGAAGCAAAAGCGAATTGGGAGGCATGATGTAATCTGGAGATTGAGTACAATATAAAATGGCGTCTATTTCGGATGGATTCATTTCTGTTTCAGAAAAAAACTTCTTACATGCTGCCACCGAAAGGTCTAATGCTGTCTCATCTTCTTCCGCAATAAAACGTTGAATAACTCCCGTTTTTTTCACCAAAGACTTAACATTCCAACTTGGAAACAATGCTTCCAATTGTTCGTTTGTAACTTTTAACTTCGGTAAATAATAGGAAATATGGCCAATTTTTGCATTCATAATTGTATTATTTTAGATCTTTGAAAGAGATGATCTCATCCTGCAACCTAGTTTGTGAACCATGTCCGGGATATACCACGATATCATCCGCTAAATTACGTATATTTTCTAGAATTTCGACAAGCTGCTTCCAATTATTCCGTTTGTTATCCTCGTCAATTTTTCCTTTTAATAAAACATCTCCCGTAAACAATAAATTATCTACAAGCAAAAACACACTACCCGATGTGTGGGATCCAACTAAAAAGGGAGTAATTTCAAACGACCCCTTTGTGATCGGGTGCATATGCTGCAAATGAAAATCGATCTTCGGCACTTTTACAACTGGCAATTTATCTACCAAAAATCGATATAAATTGGCAGACTTAATCAATTTTTGATCGTTTGGATGAGCATAGAATGGAATATGATAATATTCTACCAACTCAGAGACCGCACTAATATGATCCCAATGACCATGAGTAGCAAGAATCATAATAGGAATTAGGTTATTATTCTGAATGAAATCGATAATTGCAACAGAATCTATACCTGGATCTATAAGGATGGTTTGATGGTGATCATCCACAACCAAATATGCATTTTCAGATTGACTACCATTTTTAATTACATGCACTCGATTCACCATCTACCTCCTCCAGGAGTCATAATTTCACCTGTTATCACCGAAGATTCTTCACTAATAAGCCAATTGCATACATTCGCAATTTCTTGGAGTTTAATTTCTCTTTGAAGGATTACACCACTCATCAAATCATTTTTCGTACCTGGGGATAGACTATTGTTCATGTTGGTTTCTTCAACTAAAGGCAATCTAAGTGTGTTGATTCGGATTCCATACCTGCTATTTTCGATAGCTGCTTGCTTGCAAAAATGCTCAAAAGCCACCTTCGACGATGCGTAAGTTGCACTACCATGATTAAAAGCAGATGCAGTAATACTACTCATATTGACTACGGACCCTTTTTTATGGGGATTCATGATTTTTAGAACTTCTTTCAAAAAAGCAATCGACCCAATAAAGTTAACATCCATCAGTTCGTGGACAACCTGATTGCTTATACTAGTAGTAATAGCAGAAGAGGACAAACCAGCACAATGAATAAAACCATCTATTGTAATTTTACGTTCTCTAACTTTTTTAAAAAAAACACTTATCGATTTTTGATCAGCCAAATCTACCGAAAAATGTTGATAAGAATCTACGAATTTATCGACAGAGTGACTTCTACGGCTTATCCCAATAACAAAAAATCCTTTATCTAAAAAAAAATTAGCCAAAAAACTGCCTATACTTCCAGAGACACCACTTATCAGGATTGTTTTCATTATTATTTTTTTTCTGAAATAATCATATCCACGTATTCAGCAAATCTTTCCACATTAGAGAAGGGGTTATGAGTCATTTGCATAATACGTTCATCGGCAAGGGTAATCTCTTTTTGAAAAAACTCTTCGATTTTTTGTTCCACTGCTACTATCAAATTTACCAACTCAATAGAATCAAGATGTGAGCCTGTACCGTACAATTTTGTATCCAGACTTTTAAGTATTTTACGGTCATCATCTAGCATTTCATTAGTTTCATCTATCGCTTCATAAATAAAACGAAGTACAATCTCTTTCATAGGTATTGATATATTTATTGTGTTGTTATTAGCAAAGATAGTAAAAATTATCCTCTTCTACGTTCCAGCAAGACCATCATCATCCAAGCTAAAACTGCAACCTCTTCATGGTTGTTATCCATTTGGTTTATTTTGAGAAGCTTAAATCTTCTTCCAAAAAAGGAAGACTCTTTTTTAAGTTGCATAAGTGAAATTTCACTCATGTTAATAAGAGAATAGGTGGGATTAAATAAATATCCGGTAAAGAAATTTAAAACAGGTATTTCTCCAATTAAGCTATCTATTAATTTTATCCATGCATTATCCTCTTTAATCAGAAATAGCTTGTTTTGGTTACGATCATAGATTTCATATCTTGCTTTCCAAATGGATGCCCATCCTTTTCTAACAATCCGACCCAATTCAACCCCTTGTGAATTAGAGATAACAAAAGTAGCCGAAAAATCAATCCACTTATTTGCTTTCATTCTATATGCCACTTCGCTTTTAGAGTCATTTGTATATACGACTACTTCTTCTATCAATTTCAGCATTTTTTGACGTACATAAGATAGTTGATTCCCATACGAATCGGTTACAGTAAAATCGTTAGCGAGCGTTGTTATTTTAAAAAAAAATTCTAGTGGATAATGAAATGTTGTCATACAAATATAATTTGATTTTTTTTAGAATTGCTTTAAAAAACTCATAGACTGAAAATCGACGAAAAGACCTCCCTTTGTTGTTTTTAATATCCATTAATATTCTATCAAAAACAGGAGAAAAATCCAGTGTTTTTATCGAAACACCTTTCCAATCGAAAGAAGTTATATACCCTTCGTGGGTTAGTATTTTTTCGAGAGGATCCAGCGCATTTTGATACCCAAGTTTACGAGTGTAAAACCAAAACTCTTTTTCAATCATCGCTCCTTCTTCATTCACAATATTCATTTTGTGTTTTACTAGTTTCCGCCAGAATACATTAGCGGATTCTTCACAATAATGTAGAAATGTAAAATTTTGGTTTAAAGTTAGGTCTATCATAACCATCTTTGCATTTAATTGATGAAGAACTCCAAAAGCGGAATTTTTACCAAACGTATGGTTATCTGTTATTTCTTTAAATGGTTGAAGATGTTTTCCCCACACAGCCATAGAATGAAATGGATCGGATGTTCTAAAAAATGAGCTATGTTGAAAAGCACGAACTGCAATAGCCCCAATGTTAGGTTTGCTTTTTAGGACATCAAAGGTCATTCCGTCAGTAAGGTTGTCGGTATAGGTTGGTATCACTAGGGTACCGCTGGGAAGTTGATGCATAAAACTTTGTATAAATTCATCAGCTTTAAATTGAACTTTGTTTTTAGCACACAACATGGCCAATCGAGTTAAATCAGCACTTAAAAAAATCACCTCATCCCCTTTTAAATGAAGAGAAGAAGCAAGGGTTAAGTACTCAAATTGATTTCCCATGATTTGAAAAAAAATTACCGATTTAAACCAATAAAACAGTCTTATATAACAACATTTAACTCATCCACTTCAAGCAAAAGAGCATCTACGAAATATTTTGTAGCCCAATTAGGATATGAAAATGGCTCGTACTTTCCCCAAATTGGAAACGACCCACTAATTGCACCGCGGATAGATTCTAAGGAACAATCGTCGGCACGTTGGAGCCATACAAGTTGTCTGTTTAATTCTAAAGCCCCATTTAGATATGCTTTATTGTTGGTTAAATGGTATAAATTCATCCATACTATTGCCATTTGAGCATATCCAGTCAAGATTGGCATTTGGCTACCTTTCCATTTTTTATCGTACCTACCATATAAAATTCGATCGGTATTATAACAATCCAAAAGTTTGTTTGCCGATTTTTGTCCAGCTTTTATATATTTTTCTTCATTTAGTAATTGGCCACATGTTATTAACCCATCTATAGTATAAGCAATTGTGTGTAAAATCGGTTTGTGATTATGCTTTATCGTATTATCGCAATCAGAAAACCAACCATTTGCATGTTGTTTATGATTTACAATCCACTCTAAGTTTCGAACAGCTGTATCTTTATACAGTATATTTCCTGTAATTATATATAACTGAAGAAGGGGAACGTCAACATAGCTGTCATAGACTCTTTCTACCCCCATAAAAGCATGTTTTACCCACGATCCATTCTCTTCTTGAATTGAACAAAGCCAGTCTGCAGCTTTTATAGCAGAATTTAAATAAATTTCATCTTTGGTATAATTGTATACCGACACAAGACCACGGATTATTTGACCTGTATTAAAAACCACTTCAGGGCAGTTGTCTTCCAGAGTTTGTCCTTGCCATCCACCAGAGGGTTGTTGGATAGATATCAGCCATTGAGAAGCTCTAATACAACAGTTGATGATCTCCTTTTCATTTTTACGAATGGCATAATTCATCAAGGTAGGAATAATATATCCAGTGGTTTCGGGATAAGAAGTGGTCCATCCTTTTCCTATCCGATACGAACCAAATCCATAATCTTTCATGTTATATTGTGCTCGAAGAAGCCATTCTACAGCCATATACAAAGATTTTCTAATTTGATTGGCGTCCACTTTATGTTCGCGGGCTTGTTTGATATTTGGATTTTCGAAAAAAACTCTTTTCCATTCTCTTTTGAGCAACATTCGTTCATCGGATGAGAGAACAGATTTCCAAACAAATTTCGAATATAGTAATAAACTTTTAATCATTTCCCAATTTTACGATCATTATTTTTTTATAATTTCTGCACCCATATTTCGCAATCTACCATCTATGTTTTGATATCCTCTTTCAATTTGTTCAATGTTATAGATAGTACTCTTGCCTTTTGCAGATAGAGCTGCGATTAATTGTGCTACTCCTGCTCTAATATCGGGGGAAGTCATTTCTATTCCTTTTAATTCCGTTTTATGGTCAAGACCAATCACGGTAGCTCTATGTGGATCGCATAAGATGATTTGTGCTCCCATGTCAATCAATTTATCAACGAAAAAGAGGCGACTTTCAAACATCTTTTGATGGATTAGCACACTTCCTTTTGCTTGAATGGCAGTAACTAGTGCAATGCTTATTAAATCGGGGGTAAATCCAGGCCATGGAGCATCAGATATAGTCATGATTGAACCATCCATAAACGACTCTACTTCATATGATTTCTGTTCCGGAATAATTAAATCATCATTTTCGTGAATGATAATGATACCCAATTTGCGAAAAACATCGGGGATGATACCTAAATTGTCATAACTAACATTTTTTATGCGAATATGTGAACGTGTCATTGCGGCTAAGCCAATAAAACTACCTATTTCAATCATATCGGGTAGTAATCGGTGGGTACAACCATGCATTTTTTCTACTCCTTCGATGGTAAGCAAATTTGAACCTACTCCAGAAATCTTCGCCCCCATATTGTTCAGCATTTTGCAAAGTTGAACAAGATAAGGCTCACAAGCGGCATTAAATACGGTAGTAGTTCCTTCAGCCATTACAGCAGCCATAATTACATTGGCAGTCCCAGTAACAGATGCTTCGTCTAAAAGCATATAACAGCCTTTGAGATTTTCTGCTTTGATTTCAAAAACTTTAGCATCTTCACAGAAATCAAACTTGGCTCCCAGCTTCTGCAACCCAATAAAGTGGGTATCTAATCTGCGACGACCTATTTTATCGCCACCAGGTCGTGGTGCAAAACCATGTCCGAAACGTGCCAACATAGGCCCCAAAATCATGATAGATCCTCGAATGCTTCTCGCTTTAGCTATATATGAATCCGTTTTTAAATAATTAAAATCAATCTCTCCTGCCTCAAAAGAATAGGTATCTTCATTTTCTTTGGTGACTTTAACTCCTAGTTCGGCAAGTAACTCAATTAGATTGTTTACATCTCTAATATTGGGAATATTAGAAATAGTGACTTTTTCGGAGGTGAGTAAAACCCCACAAATAACCTGTAGTGCCTCATTTTTTGCACCCTGTGGAGTTATCTCTCCATGCAAACTATTACCGCCTTGAATCTCAAATATCGACATTATTTATTATTTTTCGATAAAATTAGTAAAAATTGGGGAATATTGTAAAAAAAGATTTTTTTGAGTTAATGATTCATTTATCCTTCCCTTATTGGAAAAGGCTCTTTTAAAAGGAGATAATTAAAAATCGGACAACATTTTTTAAAAAAAATTCAAGAATAAAGTACCCATTTCATCATTTATTTTCAACTAAAATGAAATTCAATCACATATTTTCATAATTTCGAAAAAGTATTTACAAAACAAAAATGAGTTCTCATGAGAAACACATTCTTCTTTATAATCATCGCACTATTCCCTTCTTTTATTTGGTGTCAAGAGCCAATTATTACAACTGGCAAAATCAAACAGGTAGTTTTATACAGAAATGGAGCATTTGCCAAATCGGAAAGCACTGTAAAAGTAGTTAAAGGACCTAATATCATAGAATTTAGGGGACTTCCCAGAAACATCAATAAAGAGTCGGTACAAGTTGGAGGGAAAGGGCTATTTACCATAAATTCGATAACGCACAGTGCCTATTCAAAGGAGTTAGATACATTAGATAAAAAATCAAAATCGAATCTAGTTATTCAAAAAAGAGATAGTTTATACTCCGTTTTAAGCGATTTAAAAAATGATTATGAGATTGCAAAAAACGAATACGATGTATTAATCAATAACCAAATAGTTGGAAGCGAAACCACGGGATTAAAACTTATCGATTTAAAGACTGCAATGGATTATTACGCTCCACGTTTTGCTGAATTTAAAATTTTCTCCATTGCCAATAAAACAAAACAAGACACTGTGCAAAAGAAAATTAATGCACTGATGTACGAGTTACAAAACTTAAGCAAGGCTTCTGATAGTGAATCTTCCATTATCATTGACTTAACTGCAGAAACAGAGGGAGAGATTCAATTAACTATAGATTTTTTAGTTCCTAATTGTGGATGGAATCCTACATATGATATTCGCTCAGATGGAGTTTCCGATAAATTGATGATAGCCTATAAAGCCAATGTATGGCAAATTACTGGAATTGATTGGAAAGACATTGAACTCACGTTATCCACAGGAAATCCTACTCAAAACAATAATTTCACAAAAGCTTATCGAAGGTATTTTGCGATACAAGAGACTTATTCTAAAACGAATTCCATAGTATCGAATGTATACAATTCAAAATCACAAAGTATTCCTACTACCATTGGAACACACCGAACCCTTAATGGAAATGTAGATCGGATTTTTGGCAATATTAAAGATGAAACTGGCGAACCTTTGCCATTTGTGAATATTCAACTCATGGATAAAAACAACAAACTAATATTGGCTGTCCAAAGCGACTTGGATGGATTTTTTTCGATGAAACCAGTCACTCCCGAAGCCGAATATATCGTTTGCTCCTACGTGGGTTTTGCAAATTTAAAACACTATTTAACGAGTACAAATTACAATATTATCATGCGTCAATCTTATTCTGAGCTACAAACCGTAGAAGTCAGTTATCAAAAACCATTAATGAAAAAAGAAGCTGATAAACCATCTTATACAACCTATAACACCATGACGAATACAGAATTTAAAATTAACACCCGCTATACCATACTTTCTGATGGGAAAGAAAATCAAGTGGAGATTAACAAATCTGATTTTAACACCATGTATCAATATTATGCTGCACCGGAATTAAACCCTCAGGTTTTTTTAACAGCTAAGTTGATCGGAATAGAGAATTCAGGATTTGAACCTGGACCGATAAATGTGTTTTTAAATGGCAACTATGTGACTACATCGACTTTACAAGTTCCAACAACAGACGACACTACTGAAGTTTCCTTAGGTTATGACAAAAGCATTGTCTTGCAACGAGAACGGATAAAAAACAAGTCAGAAAAAACTACTTTGGGATCCAAGAGAGAAGAGGTATTTGCCTATAATCTCAATTTCAAAAACACGAAAAATATCCCCATTCAAATTCGAGTAGAAGAGCAGATACCTATTGCTAAAAGCAACAATGTAGAAGTTACCAACCTCAAATTTGAAAATGGTTCGTTTAACCAAGAGACTGGTATTGTAACATGGCTTTTAACCTTAAAACCGAGAGAAAAAACAACCCTTTCGTACGAATATAAAATTTCATATCCAGCAAAATCGAAAATTACAATTTACTAATCAAATTATATTAGAATACATCATTATAAAAAATTGTGCTATGAATTTTAAAAGAATAATTTCCATCTGTATTATTTTCTCATCCTTGCAAAGCTATTCTCAAACAGAAAAAGAGGTATCCACTCACATAAAATCGGTGACCGTTTACCAAAAAGGCGCTGTAATTAAAAGTGAATCAAAAACCTTATTAAAACCTGGATTCAATCGAGTTTCAATAATTGGTATTCCTCAAAGCATAAACTATAAAAGTGTTCAAGTAAATGGTATTGGAAATTTTTCAATTATTGCAGTAAAAACAGGTCTCTCTTATGTAAAAAAAGAATCTATAAACAAACAACGGGGCGAAATAGCGATTGCCAAAAGAGACAGCATTTTACATCTGCTAAAAATTCAAAACGCATACTTAGAAGCATCCAAATTAGAAGAGAGCATGCTTATTCAAAACAACGGAATAAAAGGTTCGCAAACTGGTTTAAACATCCTTGAACTTAAGCAGATTACTCTCTATTTCACGCAAAGGATGAGTCAAATAAAACAAAAACAAAAACAAATTAACACCACCATAAATAGGTTAAATACAGAGGCGAACCATATTCAAGAAATAATCCATAAAAATCAAGACAAAGAGCAATACTTTTCAAAAATTGAAATTGATCTTCAAGCCCCAGAACAAACAAATGCTACATTGAACCTTGAATATCTTGCCCACAATGCTGGTTGGAACTCTCTATACGATACAAGAGTAAATGATTTAAACGGAAAAATCAATCTATCGCATAAAGCTCAAATATATCAAAATACAGGAGTAGATTGGACAAACATAACTCTTACCGTATGTACAGGAAATCCGATGATTAACAATGAAAAACCCATCCTTAAAAAAAGATATGTAGATGCCTACGAACAGCCAAAAGGCTATAAAAATTACCGAAAAACAACGAAAGTATTAGAAAGCAACGACGCAGTAACCAGCACAAGAGGTTCAAGATCAGAAGGTTCTTCTTCTTTTAAGGATGGAGATAGAACCGTTTCCCTCCATCAGAATCTTACAAATATTGAGTTTGCTATAGATGTTCCCTATACCATCGAATCGAATAACAAACCCTACATCCTAGACCTTAAAAAATACAATTTTGATGCAAATTTCGAGCTTTATGCAGCCCCCGAATTAGATTTGTCGGCATATCTTACTGCTCAAACTACAGGATTAGATGACAAAGGATTTGAATCTGGCGACATGAACATCTTTCTTGGTGGTTCTTTTGTTGGCACCGTAGATTTTGATCCACTAAGTCTCAACGACACACTTATTTTATCTTTAGGAAAAGATAAAGCAACCAGCATTGAGCGAATTAGAAGCAACGATTATTCAAAAAACAAAATACTATCCAATTCGATTGAAGAGACCTTTGAATATACCATTAAAGTGAAAAACACAAGAGATATCTCCATGAAAGTAAAAATTGAAGAACAAATTCCTATTGCAAAAAGTGAGGATATTGTGGTAAATATTATTACCTTAGGCGATGCACATTACGATTTAGAATCAGGGATATTAACTTGGGCTCTGAGTTTGAAAGCAAAAGAAACAATAACTCTAAAATACATTTATACGCTAAAAAGGCCTAAAGACAAAAAAGTAGATGTGGTTTTTTAACATCCAAATACAAAGTAGTCATTAAATTCTGAAAATATGAAAACCGCAATAATAATTGGTGCAACTGGTGCAACTGGAAGAAATTTGTTAAATCAACTACTCTCTGATCCAAATTTTTCGAAAATAAAAATATTTATCCGAAGAGATATTGAGCTTTCTCATCCGAAATTAGAAAAATTTATAGTAGATTTTAAATCGATAGAATGCTGGAAAGAAAATATAGTAGGAGACATTCTTTTTTCGGCACTAGGTACTACATTAAAACAAGCTAAAAGTAAAAAAAATCAACATGAAATAGATTATGGGCATCAATATTCTGTTGCTAAACAGGCATCCCTTAATGGTGTGAAAACCTATGTGTTGGTATCTGCCTTCGGCGCAAAATCAAAATCGCCAATTTTTTATTCACGCATGAAAGGAGAACTAGAAGAGGCAATTACCCCTTTAGACTTTGAAAAAATTCATATCTTTCAACCAGGGATTTTAAAAAGATTGACAAAAGATCATAGATTTTTCGAGAATCTTAGCGTGAAAATGATAGAAAGCTTAAACAAAATAGGAATTTTGCATTCTCAAAAGCCATTGCCAGTGAATCTATTGGCTGAAAAAATGATAAAAGTAGTTCAAATAGAAAGCCAAAATCGAGTAAACTATTACCGTTTGAGTGAAATTTTTAATATTTGACAAAACCTGGAAAAATCACCCATTTAGCCTTCGAAAAATGAATTTTTGAACACTCTATTTCCTTCACAAAAAAGAAAAGGTGTAAACAATTCTTTGTTGATAAATCCGTTAATAGGATGAAAATTGCGTATGGAAAAATATGTAATTTTATTTCGTGCATTATAGTTTTATGAACAACGATATGCTATAATTCACACATTTAAGATTGAATACGATTCATTTTTTTGACTCAAACATAGAATAACAACATGACACAACTTTTCAAAAAAATCATTATTTTACTGATAGCCAGCCTATTGTTTTCAAATATCATGGCTCAGAAAACTGCAATATACCAGTCGCCAGAAGCAATATTTAGAGATGGGATAGAGTTAATACAAAAAGAAAAATTTGTAGCTGCTCAGCATGCTTTTGAACAAGTAATAGAGTTAATTCCTATTAGAGACAACGAACTCAGAGCAATGTCGTTCTATTACAATGCTTTTTGTGCTGGTAATTTAATGCATAAAAACACAGAGCAGTTATACCTTGACTATTTTGATCAATATCCGTTGCATACGAACATAGGTTCCGCTCATTTCTATTTAGCTAGGTATTATTTCCAGAATAAATCGTTTAAAAAATGCTTAAATCAATTAGCAATGGTAGACTTTAGCGATTTAAAAAACGATCAAAAATCGGAGTTTAATTACAGAAAAGGTTATTGTTTTTTCATCGACAGCAACTATGTGGAAGCTAAAAAACACCTTATTCAAGTGAAAGACATAGACTCGAAATACAAAGCACCAGCCACCTATTATTATTCTCACATTGCGTATAGCGAAAAAAACTACGAAACCGCTCGTATCGGATTTGAATCGCTCAAGGAGGATGAATATTTCAATCCAATTGTACCATTTTACATCATACAAATACACCATTTACAAGGAAAATATCAAAAAATTCTAGAAGAAGGACCATCCCTCTTAGAAAAGTCTTCCGAAAAACGCAAACCAGATATTATTCGAATGATTGGTGAGGCATACTACAACACAAACCTTTTTGCAGAATCTATTCCTTACTTTGAACAATATATTGAAAAAAGCTCGGTACAAGCAAACAGAAACGACTATTACCAAATTGGATATGCATCTTATCGTACAAACCAATTCGATAAGGCAATCAAATATTTCGCAGAAGTGACGAGTGTTCAAGACTCCCTAAGTCAAATCACCTATTATCAAATTGGAGACTGCTATCTCAAACTCAACAAAAAAAACTTTGCTGCCACCTCGTTTAACGAGGCTTATAAACTCAATTATCTTCCCAAAATAAAAGAAGATGCCTTATACAATTATGCTAAATTGCAATATGAACTATCCACAAATCCTTTTCAAAATGCGATAGTCTCTTTTGAAAACTTTGTAAACACCTATCCAAACTCATCCAATATTGACGAAGTAAATAGTTATTTAGTTGCAATATATGAAAGCACAAAAAATTATAAATCCGCAATCGTTTCACTCGAAAAAATAAACAAAAAAGGGCCTAAACTATTGGCATCTTACCAACGTATGACCCATTTTAGAGCACTAGAGCTCTACAACGATGATAATTTTGCGGAAGCGATTACCATGTTTCAAAAATCGCTACTTCAACCTTACAACAAATCATTTACTGCTCAATCGTATTATTGGTTAGGCGAGTCGTATTATCGCACCGAAAAATACGACTCCACAATCTCCATGATGAACAAATTTTTAACCTCCCCTGGAGCTTTTGAAACAAATGAATTCATATCGGCAAATTATACCATTGGTTACAGCTGGTTTAAACAGAAAAAATACAGCAGTGCACTAACTGCATTTCGAAAATTTAACGACGGAAGCAACAAAATAGAAAATAAAAAAATCATAAGCGATGCATTGAACAGAACCGCCGATTGTTTTTTTATTCAAAAAAACTTCTCCGAGGCAATCACCTATTACACCAAGGTAATCGAATTCAACGTATTAGATGTTGATTACGCTCTATACCAAAAAGCATTATCCCAAGGTGCTTCGTCTAAAAATGATGACAAAATTGAAACCTTTAAAGTACTCATCTCAAAGTTCCCTAACTCAAACTATATTGACGATTCCTATTTCCAATTGGCAATTGCATATAACACCAAAGGAAATTTTCCGATGGCTATCGAAACCTTTAATACTTTAATTAGCAACTACCCAAATAGTCAATACCAAAAGTCGGCTCTTCTTGAACTTGGATTAGTTTACACAAACTCTGATCAAATTGATAGAGCTTTAAATTCGCTTAAAAAAGTAGTATCCGAGTATCCAAATACCGACGAAAGCAAAAGTGCATTGATGAATATTAAAAATATATACATGGAGGAGAACAACATAGATGAATTCTTCAAATATGTACAAGCTATTCCATTTGCCAATATATCAAATACAGAGCAAGATTCGATAACCTTTAAAACAGCTTACAATTTATACTTAACTAACGATTGTGACAAATCACGAAAAGGTTTTTCAGACTATATTGTCAAATTCCCGAATGGATTTTTCATCACGCAAGCACAATTTTACAGTGCAGAGTGTGATATGAGAAATGGAAAATCGGCAGATGCACTTAAAGGATACGAATACATTATCAATAACGCGAAAGGATCCGTTCACGAAGAGAAATCCCTATTGACAGCAGCAGGAATTGAGTACGCATCTAACAATTACGATAACGCTCTGAAATATTATGAGAGACTAAAAGCAATTGCAAACGAGAAAAACAATATCACCATTGCTAGCGCGGGAAAAATGAGAATTCTGTATAACCAAAAGAATTATGTTGAAGCAATTAAAGCAGCACAGGAATTTAAAAAAATAGAAAAACTTAACATCTCTCAAACAGAAGAGAGTAGCTTGATAATTATTCGATCTGCATTAGCAATTGATAGCTTAACGATGGCTAACAACGAATGTATAACGCTTCTTAAAAGCAAATCAGAAGCAGGTGCTGAAGCTAAATACACCATATCCTATATTGAATTCAGAAGAGGCAACTTCGATATGGCAGAGAAAAAGGTATTTGAACTAATTAATGCGGATTCTCAATATGAATATTGGGTTGCAAAATCATTCATACTGCTTGGAGATGTATACGTAGAAAAAGGAAACCTTTTTCAAGCAAAACATACGTTTAAAAGCATCATCGATGGCTATGATGTCACTGATCAAAATGGAGAAGAAATTAGAAAAATTGCTACCGATAAATACAATGCAATCATAGAAATTGAAAACAGCCAAAACAAGCCAAAATCAAATTCCATGAACGAAATCAATGGCATTAAAGAGTAAAAGTTAAAAAAGCACTCAAATAATTCAATAACACTTTAAAAAATGAAAACATATATCAAAATTTGCCATTTAATATTAATTCCCCTTTTGTTCGGAACTATTTATGCACAACCCGTAGGAGAAGTGAGAATAGTGCATGGCTTTGATCCAGTTCTTACAGATGCCTTTAAGATTAACACAAAACCAACCATTGTAGACACTGTCAGCTCTCAACCAAAAATGAATTATCACATAGAACCTACTTTCTTTGAAACTCAATACACTCCCCTTCCAATTAATCCTGCAAAAGTTTCAGGAGAGCCAATTACACGACTATATAGAAACTTAATTAAAGTAGGTTTTGGAAATTACAACACTCCATACTTCGAACTCTTTTTGAACAACACTAGATCTTCAAACACCTCTATCGGCGCACATATTAAGCATATTAACTCAACAGGATCTATAAAAAATCATGCATACCCAGGATATGCCAATAGCGAAATTGAGCTTTATGGTAAAAAGATTTTCTCAAAATATACCCTCGAAGGTTCTGCAGATTTTAATCGAGATCAAGTACAATACTATGGTTTTAATCCGAATGATCCTCCACATACCACTTTATCAAAAGGTGATTTAAGACATTTGATAAACATGATGACTTATGATGTTAAACTTAAATCCAACAATTCATCCGAGTATCAACTAAAAAACAACTACCGAATCAAGTACCATTATTTGGAAGACAATAATCAAAACAACGAAAATGTTCTTCAAATCAATAGCGAGTTGTCCAAAAAAATTAAATGGCTTAAGATTACAGATTATCAATCCATTGGCGGTATTATAAGCCTCGATTATGTGAACAACAAGTGGGATACTCTAAAAATAAGAGACTATTCATTAGTAAAAATTCAACCATTTATCGCAACTACCTATAAAGAATATCAATTAAAACTGGGATTTAATGCCGTAATTCAATCAGAAACAGGAAGTACAGGGAATTTTCATGCATACCCTTTTGCGGAAGCAAATTTCACCATTATTCCAAAAATCATGGCTCTTAAAGCAGGTATTACTGGAGATTTGGAACGTTTTACCTACCGAAAAGCAATGTCGGAAAACCCTTTTCTTAGCAAAGATTTCAACTTAACATTCCAAGATACAAAATATAAATTCTACGCTGCATTCGAAAGTAACCTAAGTTCAACATTACAGCTCAATATCTTTGGCGACGCATCGAAGGTAAACAACATGCTATTCTATATTACAGACACCCTTTACCCTCAAAAAAACAGATTCAATACGGTTTCCGACAATGCACAATTAGTTCACTTAAAAGCAGATATAACCTATCGAAATCAGGAAAGATGGTGGGTTATGCTTAGCACCAATTACTACCAGTATACCTTAGAAAAAGAGCTCGAATCGTGGCACAAACCTGTATTTGACATTTCTCTTCTTGGACATTATAACATTCAAAACAAGTTCATCATTCAAACAAATATGTTTATAGTTAATGGCATCGTTTCGAAAGATATAAACTCCAATGGAGTATTTGAAAAAAAATCACTTAAACCAATATTCGACCTTAACATTGGGTTGGAATATAGATATACAAAAAATCTAGGTGCATTTCTTAACTTAAATAATATCGTAGGATCTAGAAACTACTATTTGTTTAATTATCCTTCGCAAAGATTTAACTTCTTACTGGGAATTAGCTACTCTTTTGGAGGAAACCAACCTACCACAAAAAACAAAAAAGCAGAATAACATCCAGTAAATAATAGGTCCTTTATTAAGTGATCACTTACCGGCTGAATAAAAAAATTACATAACAATTGTGCTATGTAATTTTTTTTTATACATTTGCACCGTAATTGGTTCTCATGCATAATGAGAAGTAAGAGGGAATCTCGTGAAAAACGAGAGCTGTACCCGCAACTGTAAGTTCTTTCGTGAAAATCGAAAAGTGCACTACAAGCCACTGTTAATAATCTAATGGGAAGGCGGCACGAGAACTAGCCAGGAGACCTGCCAATTGCAAAAAAAAAATGATAATATTGCTTCGGGAAAAAAGCAATTTGAATCAGAGGATTTCCTCCATTCAAGTTTCCTTCTTCTCGTTTGTAAAAGTACTAAATCTTTATGAACGAAAAATTTATTGTTTTACTCATACTAAATGCACTATTCTTCAATGGGATATCTCAATCGAAGAGGGATTCTGCAACCATCCTTCAGCAAGTCTTGATAGAGACGTCCAGAGTTCAACAATTCTCTACTGGCATAAAAACATTGTATATAGATTCAAACACCATCTTTCAATTCCAAAATAAGAGTTTGGCAGATTTGCTTTCCACCGAAGGTCCAATTTCCATAAAAACATACGGAATGGGTTCCCTGGCAACTACTTCGTTTAGAGGAGGTAGCGCTTCTCAGACTGCAATCCTGTGGAATGGCTTCAATATAAACAGCACCCAAAATGGACAACTAGATTTGTCGTTAATTCCAATAAGTTCTTCTTCAAATATAGCGTTACAGTGCGGAGGAGTAGGTGCACTATGGGGAAGTGGAGCCATTGGAGGTGCTATCCACATTAGCAATTCACCCCACTTTAACTCAGGATTAATCGTTGAATATGGAATAAATGGAGGCAGTTTTCAATCAGTTGGTCAAAGTATCTCTCTAAAATTCGGGAACAATAAAATATCATCTTCTTTATTGTACACCAACACTTATGCAGGAAATAACTTTTTATATAAAACATCATCCCCAGAGGGTACTTCTACAACTCAAAGCCAAAAAAACGCTCAAATAAGAGGTATAAGTATACAAAACAACAACCATATACTTATTTCAAAAAAACAAAAATTAAGCATCTCATTTTGGTCGCAACAAGCCAATAGAAACATCCCAGCAACAACATTAGAAAACAATAGCAATAAAAATCAAACCGATCAATCTATCCGATTATCAGCGGATTGGCAATATGTTTTTAAAAATATCACCACAAATTTCAGAATTGCATCTTTGAATGATCAAATTAATTACATAGACCCCTCTACTCAAACCAACGACACCTCAAAATCAAATTCAATCATCTCAGAAATAGAAACGAAATGGAAAATCCATCCCTATCATTTGCTGAATATTGGAATAAATAATTCTTTTAATACTGCCGAAAGCAACGGTTATTTAGAAAAGCCAATTAGGAATAGTACCACTTTTTTTGCATCGCATCAATATCAAAACAAAAATCAAAAATTTTCGATTAGTAGCTCAATCCGTCAAGAATTTATAGACAACCACAGAACACCCTTTACCTATTCATTGGGAACTATGTATCGAATATATTCTAATCTTACCTTAAAAGCTAACATAAGCAAATTATATCGAATTCCTTCATTCAACGATTTATATTGGAATCCTGGTGGAAATAGAGACCTATTGCCTGAAGAAGGATTTCATAAGGAAGTAGGATTAACCTTCGCCCTTTCGAATGATAAAACCACTATTAACACCGAAATAACCTATTTCGACAGAGATGTAACCAATTGGATTGTCTGGCTGCCATCTTCTAGCTTTTGGACTCCTAAAAACATATTGTCGGTTTGGAGTAGAGGCCTTGAAACCAACTCAAAAATTGCTTTAAAAGCTAAAAAAATTAATTTACTATTTTCTGTTAACACGAACTATGTTTTATCCACTAACCAAAAAGCATCCAGTATCAACGATCAATCTGTTGGCAAACAACTAATGTATGTCCCAATTTATAGTGGTGGAGCAAAGTTTAGCATCAATTATAAAACAGTTACACTAACGTATAGACATAGTTACACTGGATATAGATACACCTCAACAGATCACTCATCTTATTTAGATCCTTACGATATTGGTTCTATTCGATTTGATATAAATAAAACCTTGAAGAAATACCAGATAAATAGTTTTTTCACCATCGACAACCTTTGGAATAAAAGCTATTATGTAATATCTTACCGCCCCATGCCAATGAGAAACTTCCAACTAGGATTAGTAATGAATTATAAACAAAAAACAAAATAAAGATGAAAAAAACAGTTACTCTTTTAGCCTTTTTTCTATTAACAACAGTTTCGAATGTTTTGAACAGTCAAACAGTTTCAACATTTGAAAACCTAACCTTAAACGCAAATAGCTATTGGAACGGAGCTTCAAATCCTCTAGGTACATCATTTATGGATGGCAATTCAATACTAATAAATTATTATGATACTGCTTTTGGTGGATATTGGTCGAGTGGCTGGGCATATAGCAATATAAAAGACTCAACTACGGCAGGTATGGGAAATATGTACTCTTCAAGATCCGGCGGAGGATATGATGGCTCATCCAATTACGTAGTTGGGCAAGTTGATCCTTACAATCAAGTATTTCCAAAAATTATCCTATCTCCATCCTCTCGCGGAAAAATTGTATCTGGAGCTTATTTTACAAATGCTACCTACCCTGCTATAAGTATGAGAGATGGCGATTCGTATGGCAAAAAATTTGGCGGATCCAATGGAGATGATCCAGATTGGTTTAAAATTATCATAAAAAAATGGCATGAGGGTGTTTTAGGCAACGATAGTGTAGAGTTTTATTTAGCCGATTTTCGTTCTACAAACAACTTAGAGGATTATATCCTGACTAACTGGCAATGGGTTGATTTATCGACTCTCGGCAACGTAGACAGCCTTGTTTTTAACATGAGTTCAAGCGACGTTGGAACATGGGGTATCAACACCCCTCTTTTCTTTTGTATGGATAATTTTACCACATTAGACCAAGGAGTAAACATCGATTTATCAGAAAATCAGCCCAAAATAAACATCTATCCAAATCCAGCTCAAGAAAAAATTTATATCAACTTAAGCAACAATGACAATAAAACAATACAATTATATAATCAACTAGGGGAGATAGAATTTTACACTTCAACCATGAAAACGAACACAGAAATTGATATTACAAAACTCAAACCTGGAATATATTACCTATTAATCAAAGATAAAAATAGTACTTATTCTCAAAAAATCATCAAAAGATAATGAAGAAACTGCTATCTATACTTACTGTTTTTTTGCCGATGCTAGCAGTTGCCCAATTTGCCCCTTCTGTCGGGCAAATGGGCACTACGGCAATACATGCTGACAGCTCAATATTTATAGATTGGGCAAGCGGGTGTACTATCATTCGAGGCAATCAAGACATCTCTAGCCCTTCCCTCGGAATAACTACGGTAGGCGACAATTCCTGCGCTATTGGCAAAGCTGGTCAAAATGGAGTAGTTAGTCTTGGGGATGGAGGGGAAGCAATACTAACCTTTAATTCTCCCATTATCAATGGAATTGGATTCGATTTTGCAGTTTTTGAAAACTCTTTTAGTGATCTTTTTCTTGAACTTGCATTTGTTGAGGTAAGCTCAGACGGAATCAACTTTTTTGGATTTCCAGCTACTTCGTTAACCCAGGACACTCTCCAAATTGACGGTTATGGTTTTGTAGAGGCAACCAAAATCAATAATTTAGCAGGAAAATATCGTGCAAATTATGGGACTCCATTCGACCTAGAAGAACTAAATAATATTCCACTTTTAAACATCAATGCAATCACCCACATAAAGATCATAGATGTTGTTGGTTGTATAAAGTCTCAATACGCTACTAAAGACCAATACGGCAATATTATCAACGATCCATGGCCAACTCCATTTCCATCTAGTGGATTTGATTTGGATGCAGTAGGAGTAATTAATCAGGCGCCTTCTAATATTTCCGATCAGCTTATTCATCCCAAAGTGTCATTATTTCCAAATCCAACCTCTAATTCATTACATATTAACCCTTTCGGAAATTTTATTGAGGCATTATCCGTCTCTGATCTCCTTGGAAATATGATAATGATTAAGTATAACATTTCCGAAATTCAACAAATTGACACATCAAGCCTAGAAAATGGAATATACTTTATAAAATGTGAGATAAATAATCAGTTTTTTACTCAAAAAATTGTGATAAAAAGATAGAATTCAATATTTTAACCCTAAAAAGCAGTATGTTGAATACAAAAAAAAATAATTTGAGAAACATTAAAACCATAGGAGTATTTACCTTTTTACTCATTTTTGTTTCTTGTAAAAGTGACAAACCTGAAATCAATAAAGAAGTAACTGTTGCAACATCAAATAACTCCGTGTATATTACCAACGAGGGAAATTTTCAATTCGGAAATGCCTCTGTTAGCTTCTATAATCCGAGTAAAAACGAAGTAATGGAAGATATTTTTCAAACAAAAAATCATCGCAGTTTAGGAGATGT
Source organism: uncultured Lentimicrobiaceae bacterium (assembly GCA_964653595.1). GTDB lineage: Bacteria > Bacteroidota > Bacteroidia > Bacteroidales > WCHB1-69 > JBAXTE01. Next base: position 30,403 of record CAZZHH010000008.1, on the reverse strand, counting down.
TTGCCAATCCATTACCTACTTTAATGGTAAATACTATATTATATTAAATAATTCTCATAAAATTGAAATTGTAGACGCTAACACATTTCAATCTGTTGGAGTAATTAATGGGTTTAATTCTCCTCGCTATATGTTGCCAATAAATGATTCCAAAGCTTATGTTACAGACCTATACAACAATAGCATTTCAATTGTTAACATTTCTAGCTACGAAATAAGTGGATACATCCCATGTACTGGCTGGTCAGAAGCAATTATTTTAAGTTCTGGTAACGTTTTTGTATCCAATCCGTACCGAAACAAAGTATATGTTGTTAATCCCCAAAATGATCAAATTACAGATAGTATTCCTTCTGCATTTGGGGGAAATTCGTTAGTAGAAGATAAAAATGGAAAAATCTGGGTACTTTGTGCTGGAAACGGTTCTCTGGATGGAGGGCTATTCCAAATAAATCCTACAACGAAATTGACAGAGAAGAGCTTTTCTTTTACCCCAGATACAAATCCAAGCAGATTAAAAATAAATCGAACCAAAGACACACTTTATTGGATAAACAAAGCTATTTACAAAATGCCAATAACTTCAAATTCTGTTCCTACATCTCCATTCATAGATATTCCAACTATCAATTTTTATGGCCTGGGCATAGATCCTAACACAAACGAAATATATACTTCAGATGCAATAGATTATGTTCAAAAAGGAGTAATATATCGTTTCAACAGTCAAGGAATTTTAATTAATAGCTTTAGGGCTGGCATTATTCCTGGTGATTTCTACTTTAACTAAAAAGCAGATTCTACAGATTTTTCATCCCAATATAAATTGCACCTCCAATATTATCTTTTATTGCACCCGTAACTTCTTTGATGCTGTTTTCAGAACGACGGAGTCGCAATACACCCAAAAAAGCAAATATAATTGCCTCTTTAAATTGCACTATTTGTATGTCGGGGACAACAACCAAACATCTAGTGTTTGCTTTAATTCTAGAAATCAAAAATTTATTTAAAGCACCTCCCCCAGTAATTAAAAGTTTTGAGTTTGTATGAGTGGATATAGATTTTGAAACTTCCATTGCAATGTGTTCACAAATCGTTGCCAACACATCTGGAATTGAAATTTCATATTGATTAATCAGGGGGATAAAAAATTTGTAAACATACTCTTTTCCCAAAGATTTTGGATAAGGAGTGTGATAATACTCAATATTGTTTAAATCAACCAATAGCTTTTGGTTAATAGTGCCTGTGGACGAAATATTTCCATTTTCGTCGTAAAGCAGATTGATTAGTGAGGCATAATAGTTTAAAAGCATATTTGCTGGTGCAACATCCCATGCAACTCTTTTTCCCTTATAATCAAAAGAGATATTGCAAATACCCCCAATATTTAGACAAAAATCATACTCCGAAAAAAGAAGTTTATCTCCAATTGGCACTAAAGGCGCACCTTGTCCCCCATAAGCTACGTCGGTAGATCGAAAATCACAAATAGTATCCACACCACATTCTGCTGCTATAGATGCTCCATCGCCAATTTGAGCAGTATAACCCAATTCTGGCCTATGAAAAATGGTATGACCGCTAGAAGAGATATAATCCACCTGTAATCCATTTTTTTGAATAAATGCATTCACTTGTTTACCAAAATAGTGTCCTAAATGCACATGTAATTGCCATAAATCATTGCCACAATAGGTATCTGCTTCCGATAATCTACTTCGTAAGGATGAATTATAATCTATGGTCTCTGCGGCAACAACCTCGAACTTCCAACTGTCGTTTTCTTGATAAAATCTACAACAAGCCAGATCTAACCCATCAAGGGAAGTCCCTGACATTAATCCAATAACCGTATATTCACTTTTTATCATAAGTATGGAAGTAAAGTTTCCAATTTCATCCCTCTAGAGCCTTTTACAAGGATATAAGCATTTTTCAATGGATGAGTTTCAAAATAAGATATGGCTTCTTGAGAATTGTGAAAAACAGATTCATTTGGCATATCAAATAGATTAACAAACTCTTCTCCTACGTAATAGACGATGACATCTGGCGCTTCTTTAAATAGAGAAACTATAATAGCATGCTCCGATTTGCTATATTCTCCCAGCTCTCTCATTTCTCCAATTATTGCAACCTTATTTGGCTTGCTCAACGAAAAAAAATGGTCAATCGCAACACCCATACTAGAAGGATTTGCATTATAAGAATCCATGATAATTTCGTTGTGTTCAGTTTTGATCAGCTGAGATCGATTATTCGTAGGTTGATAACTAAATAATGACTCTTTTATCGTTGTATCATCCAAATTAAAATACTTAGCAATGGAGACAGCTGCAAGCACATTTGGCAAATTGTAGGTTCCTACCAATTGCGTATCAAGAATAAGATCAGAGTTTATAATTTGAACCGATAAAAATGTTTCCTTTTGACAAATTTCACCCTGTAATGATCCTTCTTTTGTCCCGAAAACAAATCTAACCATGTCCTTCGATAACTCCATCAGCAAATCATCGTCTCCATTCACAAAGACAATTCCATTTTGATCTCTTACAGAATCATAAAGAGCTTTTTTTGTATTAACAACCCCTTCAAAGCCACCAAAACCCTCTAAATGAGCTCTGCCAATATTTGTGATTAAACCAATATCCGGTTTTACTATTCTACACAACTCTGCAATCTCTCCAGGATGGTTTGCCCCCATTTCAATCACTGCAATCTGATCATTTAAATTTACCGAAAGCAATGTCAATGGGACTCCAATATGGTTATTAAAATTGCCTTTTGTATATGCTACCTTATACCTCGACATCAGCAAATGGCTAATCAACTCTTTATTGGTGGTTTTTCCATTTGAGCCCGTAATCCCTATCACAGGAAAAGTAAAATGCGAACGATGATGTGCTGCCAGCAGTTGTAATGTATCTAATACTGAATCTACAATAATAATTTGGGGATGGATATTATTTTTATCATCCGATACAACATAAGATGCTCCTAATTCAATCGCTTGATAAGCAAACTCATTCCCATCAAAAGTATCTCCTTTTATACAGAAAAAGAAAGACCCAGGAATAATGGTGCGTGTATCAATACATACTTTAGGAAATTCAAGGTACAATTTATATAATTCTGAAATAAGCATATTGCGTTTTTTTTACAAACTTAGGAAAAAAAATGATGACTTTACCCTATTTTTCGTCAAAACTATCCCTAAAATATCACACAGAAACTTTAATCATGGGTAGAGAGCTACTACTTTATATAAAAAAATAGGTCATAAAGACCTATTTTGAATTAATAACAAAAATAAACGTTACTTCAAACTAAACTTAAAAGGAATCACAAATTTTTGTCTTACAATTTTGCCATGAAAATTTGCAGGTTTCCAAACAGGCATATTTTTAACCACCCTTATTGCCTCATTATCAAGATTGGGTGATAGTGGCCTAACAACTTCGACATTAGAAACAACACCCGATTTTTCAACAATAAAACTTACAAATGTAGTCCCTTCCATTCCAATTTTTCTTTCATCGGAAGGATAGGTAATATTTTCAGAAATGTACTTTAACATACCTGACTCTCCTCCTGGAAATTCAGCATTAAAATCAACCAAAACATGAACTTCATCGGTAATATCCTTTTTTGAATCTTCTGGAGTATCATTAATAACTGTATAACCAGTACCATTAACTCCGTCGTCAGGACCAAATTCTATAACATCTCCCTGAATATCAATGGTGTTGTTTGGAACTAGTTTTAAAACAGTTCCTGGAGAAAACACTTGAGGTTTTTCGGGTTCTTTTCTTTCTGTGGGAGGAATAGGAGCTAAATCTTGATCAAATTTATCAATCACTATTGTTTCTATCAACTCCTTGTCGGTGTGTTTCCATTCAAATGCAAACAAGGTTAACGACAATGCGAGCACTAATCCAAAATTGAAAAAAATTGATCTTTTACGCTCTAAATCTACTTTTTGATTTTTTTTTGATTCCATGACATTTCATTTTTTTAAGTTTATAAATTTGTGATCCTAAAAAAGTATAGTCATATGTCATACAGAAAAAGATTAGTTAAACTTAATTAATAATCTAACGGAATTTAAAAAGGTAATATTGTGATAAATTAAAAAAAAATGAGACTTTTTACATCTCATCTCTATTCTGAATATTTTTTAATCATTATTCCAAAAGCCCTGTTTTTTAAGCACATCGAGCCAAACTTTTGAAAAATGAATGTTATCTTCTTTTTTGTATCTTTTATTGGTAAATATTTGAGCTAAATTTTCGGTACCATTTTGTTTCACAAGTTCAACATGCAAATCTAAGTTCTCTTTAATGGAATATAAATCATGAATATCTGATTCGGAATAATTAGAATAAACCTCATGATGTACTACTGCTTCTAGTGGCAACCGATCTGTTAAATCTGGAGTTTCATCTGCATAGCCAATGGTAACGGTGGTTATTGGAACAACACCTTTAGGAAGTTTCAAGACTTCAATAATTTTTTCTGCATTATAGGTAGTGGTGCCTAAATAGCAGATACCTAAACCCAAAGTTTCTGCAGCAATGGATGCGTTTTGTGCAGCAATTACAGCATCTATCATTGACCAGGTAAAAGACTGAAAATTATCATAACCAGGAACGGCATCATTGTATTCACACCAAAGATTAAATCTATTAAAATCGGCACAAAAAGTTAATAAAACAGGTGCTTCTACAACCATTTTTTGATTGAAATGTGCTGGAGCTAAGAGTTGTTTAATGGATTTATCTTGGGTAACTACTATACTATAAAGTTGCATATTCCCAGTGTTTGAACCCCTTATTGCAGCATTTAAAATCAAATCTAAATCTTCTTTAGAAACAGGTTTTTGAGTATATTTACGGATAGTTCGATGTTCGAGCAAGGGTTTTATCAAATTCATATTTTAACTATTTAAGTTCTTTATAGACTTCATTTTCAGTAGGTATGTAGAATTTTTTACGATCGATACTATATCCGTACACCTCTTCTGATTCGGGATAATAGGTACGAATGTATTTCGTAAAAATATAATTAGTAATTTGTTGAGCATTGTTGTTGGCAGATAGTTCTGATAGCTTTAAAATATCCTCTTTCATAATATCTGTTCGATTAAACCGAAATTCAAACTTTCCATCTATTGTTTCAAAAAAGCGTCCTTTCACTTCGTCGCTAATGGTTTTTTGAACATATAAGATAGTTTTGGGAGTAGTATCGTTTTCGGATGTAAATACCTCAAACCACACATTTACCGATAAAATTTCAATTTCCATGTCTTTATACAACTCCTCTTGCCCTTTTAATTCGGTAGAAAAATCAACTTTCTGCTTATCTTCCTCTAGTTGAATTTGGGCTATACGAAAAATCCACTTTGGTCCTGACTGCTTTACAAATTCATCGACTTTATCATCCGTAAATATTTTAATTTTGGTCTTCTTTAATTGCTGAATAATAAATCTATAGTGAATATTTAACACAGCACTATCTTCTACGCTATTTAAAAATTTTGTTTGATGTTTCCACACAGTATCTTTTAAATCAGCAGATAACTCGTCGAATTGAGGATATAATCTCTCTACAACCAGGCTTACCTTTTGAAGATTAGAGGAACCAACAATCAGGACAGAAACCGAATCAGAATACTTGTTAAAATCTTTGCTTAGTTGACTTTGAATTGTACACGAAGAAACCAAAATAAGTATAGGCAATGAGATAAATAGGATAATCTTTACAAACGCTGGTTTCATATTCGATAATTTAGTAAAAAAGGCAATATTACATCAAAGATTGCACCAATTTGAATTTTTAGAGCTTATAAATTGCAGTTTGTCAAACTATTTTTTTCTTTCAATTTTAAAGCAAATGTTTTCCCAAAATCAATAAATTGGCTGAAATCTTTGGCTTGAGGACGAAACTTAACAAAACAGGTAGTACCCAAAAAATCTAGTTTTAAATTTTCAATATTTGCAACTATAAATTTCTCAGCTTCACCACTCCACCCGTAAGATCCAAACGCCGAAGCAAGTTTTCCCTTTTCTCGCAAAGGGGTCATGGATGCAAAGCAAGAATATAGTTGAGGCAACATGTTTTGATTGATGGTAGGACTACCGAGTAGATATGCATTAGCACTTTCAATTTTTCCAGCCAATGTGGCAGCATCCATTTTTTCAATGTCGCATAAATCTACCAAAATACCATCTACCGACTGGATTCCTTCGACTATCTTCTCTGCCAACTCTTTAGTATAACCATATGCAGAAACGTATGCTACAAAAACTCGATTCTTCTCTGGAACCATCAAGTACTCTTCAGAATATTTTTTAGACAAATCAACGATCTTTTTCCAATTTGACCTAAGAATGGGGCCATGGCCTGTACAAATTGCTTTTATCTCTAAAGGAGCAATTTTTTCGATTGCTTTCAAGAAAAAGCGACTGAATGGTTTTAAAATAACGTCGAAATAATATTTAAAAGCATCTTCATAATCCCCTACTCTATCATCAAACATTTCGGGATGACAATAATGTGCTCCAAATGAGTCGCATGTAAACAAAACTTTGTCTTCTTCGAGATAAGTATAGATGGAATCAGGCCAATGTAAGTTCGGAGCACCAATCACTTTAAGATGTTTGTTCCCAAGATCAATCACATCACCATCTTTTACTACGAGGCTAGGAAAATCATCCCCTATTTGGTCTTTCAAATAACGAATTGCATTACCACTCCCAGCTACAGTAGCATTTGGTGCAATATTTAATAATCTACGTACGCTACCCGAATGATCCGGTTCGGTATGGTTTACAACAATGTATTTAATATTTGACGGATCAATTGAAGCACGAATTTTGGTTTCATATAAATCCCAAAATTTCTCTTTGGCTGTTTCAATTATTGCAGGAAATTCTGCATCAACGAGATAGGAATTGTAGGTTGTACCATACTCTGTTTCCATAACTATATCAAAAGTGCGAATATCCGCATCTAATATCCCAATCCATTTTACCGATTGTGAGACAGATAATATTTCTCTATTGTTCATAGAATCATTTTTTATAATTTTGTAGCAAAGGTATGTAAAAAAAGTATTTTTTGCAATCAAAAATCTTTATATCGAATTAGAAAAAATCTATCCTTAAAAACATCAACTAAATCAATGATTTCAAGAGAAGAAGCTTTAATATTACTAAAAAAAAACATCCAAAATGAAGCGATGATTCGCCATTCTATTGCATCAGAAGCAGTAATGCGCGCCTTAGCACATCATTTTCATGAAAATGAAGAAGAATGGGGAATTGCAGGACTTCTTCACGACCTTGATGTAGAAATAACCAATGCTGATCCAAAAATTCATGGAACTAGAACACCTGAAATTCTGGCAGACATATCTGTTCCTAAACATGTCATAGACGCCATTGTAATGCATAACGAAGATGCAGCTCCAAAAGTAAGAGAGACGCGTCTTGAACATGCACTAGCTGCAGGTGAAACAATTACTGGTTTGATAATGGCAACTACATACGTTTATCCAGATAAGAAAATTGAATCTGTAAAACTGAAATCCATAATCAAACGAATGAAAGAGAAAAACTTCGCCGCTTCAGTTAAAAGAGAAAACATTTTAGAGTGCAAAAAAATTGGAATCACAATAGAACAATTTGCACAAATTTCACTGACTGCAATGACCGAAATTTCAACAGAACTTGGACTGTAAGTTAAAAAAAAAAAAAAAAAAAAAATTGAATTATTAGGGTTTGATAATATTTAAAGAAAAAGTTTATGACTTGGCATGCAACTAAAAAAACACCAAAGAAGTCTAAAACCATGTAACATTTCAATTTTAACTGATCACAACAAAAAAGATTAATACTTTGATTATTTTGGCACGATTTTTAACTCAATTTATCCGTTCTAAAAAAAATATGAATCTAATTAAAAAATAAAGTAAATTTGCAACAACGTAATATTTAAAATTCTTACAACAATGAAAAAAATCACTTCAATTCTAATGCTTTCGCTAATATTTATTACATATAGCGTTAGTGCTCAAGAAAAAAAAGAACCTGTTAAAAACACAAAAGCTCCCGTGATCAAGTTTGAAAAATTAGTTCACGATTATGGCACCATTCAGCAAAATGCAAATGGAGATTGCGAATTCACTTTTAAAAACACTGGCAAAGAGCCTTTGGTTTTATCTAATGTAATCACTTCATGTGGTTGTACTACTCCAAGCTGGCCAAAAGAGCCAATTATGGCTGGGAAAACTGCTTCTATCAAAGTGCATTATGATACAAACAGAATTGGAGCAATTAGTAAAACTATTACTGTATTATCTAATGCTACCGAAGATAGAGTTGTTTTATCGATAAAAGGCAACGTATTAGCAAAACCAGCAGAAACATTACCAGAAAAAACAAAAAGTCCGGTTTCTAATTAAATAAAAAAAATATTTATAGTAAAAAAACCGATTTTTTTTTAGAATTTTGTCCTGTCAAACGACAGGACATTTTTTTTGAAATCAAATAAACAATAATAATATGCCAAAAATTTCCCAAAAAGGACAAAACATGCCCGCTTCCCCAATCCGGAAGCTTGTCCCATTTTCTGATGAAGCCAAAAAAAGAGGGGTGAAAGTATATCACCTAAACATCGGCCAACCCGACATTGCCACCCCAGTGGATGCAATGAACGTGATGAAAAACACCGACATCAAAGTAGTCGAATATAGCCACTCTGCAGGGATTTTATCTTACAGAAAAAAGCTGGTTGAATATTACAAACGATTCAACATCAACATCACTGAAAACGAAATCATAGTCACTAATGGTGGGTCTGAGGGAATCATATTCGCCTTTATGTGCTGTATGGATCCAGGCGATGAAGTAATTATTCCAGAACCATTTTATGCAAATTATAACGGCTTTGCAAATCAAGCGGGAGTTGTAGTTAAACCAATTCCATCAACTATCATGGATGGATTTGCCTTGCCTCCAATTGAAGAGTTTGAAAAACTTATCACTCCAAAAACAAAAGCAATCCTTATTTGCAACCCAAACAACCCAACTGGATATCTTTATTCAAAAGAGGAATTGAAAACGTTAAGCAACATCATCAAAAAACACGACCTATTTTTATTATCTGATGAAGTATATCGTGAATTCTGTTATGATGGAAACGAACATTTCTCAGCGATGAACCTATTAGACATCCAACAAAACGTAGTGTTGCTGGATTCTGTTTCGAAACGTTATAGCGCTTGCGGTGCAAGAATTGGAACATTTATTACCAAAAATGTGGATTTATACAATACCGCAATGAAATTTGCCCAAGCCCGTTTAAGTCCCCCAACCTTTGGTCAAATTCTTTCGGAAGCGGCTATCGACACTCCTCAATCCTACTTCGACGAAGTGTTGAACGAGTATGTAGCCCGCCGCAATGTGGTTGTAGAAGCAATAAACAAAATGGAGGGATGTTTCTGTCCAAATCCTGGTGGCGCATTCTATGCCATGGCCAAGCTGCCGATTGATGATTCAGACAAGTTCTGCCAATGGTTACTTGAAGGTTTCAACTTAAACGGAGAAACCGTGATGGTAGCACCTGCAACTGGCTTCTATGCAACTAAAGGTTCTGGAAAAGATGAAATCAGAATCAGCTACTGTCTGAACGTAACAGACATGAAAGCGGCCATGAACTGCTTGAAAGAAGCCGTAAGAACATATCCTGGAAGAAAATAATTCGTTCTCCAATATTTATAAAAGAGTGTACAGATATCTGGGACACTCTTTTTTTTAGATATATGGACTTTATAAGGTACGATAATTGTGTAGCTTTTAATTCCTGTCTCTTTTAAGATAGCTGAAACAAACAATAATCAATTTCGTATACACGTTATTATTCACTAAAAAACCAACAAGATGCGAAAACTATTAATATTAAGCGTAATCATGATGATTTTCACATCATCGATGATGGCCCAGAGTTCCGAAAGCACCCTTCCGTATCACTTTGAAAAAAAGGAAATCAAGGGATTCCTGAAATTAAAACCGTCACAATTGCCCAAATCTGCATATAGCAAAGGAATGTCACTTTCTAATAAATATGGGTACACCGACGACAATGAGCTTACGGTTGGTCAAGGCAACGACGGCAACATTCTCTATCGGTTTACCAGCAAGAACAATGAAGAGACCGCTATCATCACGGACGAAAAAGGAAAGATGATCGAAGTGATCGTCTATTTAAACGAAGAAATGAAACCATACCAAAAGATCACCGACATTGCTGCTGAAAAAGAGTACGATGTCTATTCCAACCACGGGGAATTTGGAGCTGGGGTCAAATACATCACACCCAAAGAATCATGGATTGAGTTGGTTTGCAAGAAAAAAGAAGAAGCCAAATCTCCCGTTTACACTTTGTTTTTTGGAGAAAATCTGAAATTCTTGAGGGAGGAAGAAAAAGAGTAGTTTATTTTATCTTATTGATCATAAAAGTAAAATAAGACAGCCGATCGAAAACGAGGGGCTGTTTTTTTTGCGACATCAGTACAATATCCGACAAACCGCCACAGATAGAGCCAATCAGATCATCACTCATCAAATCGTCATCGTACACTGCAATACAAATCCGATCGCCTTTACTTATCACCACCTCTTCGGCCCAATCGATCCAAGCGGCGCTGTATGCATTTTTCATCACCGACGACCGATAAAGTGAATTGTAGGAATCGCCGGCACCGATGGTCACATTCCAACAGATATCCGGCGGAGAACCAGAAAGCAGGTTGTAATCCCACTGTTTCCCTTTAAAATCGGTATCCAAGACCCTCACACCACTCACCAAAACACTAAATTGTTCGATGGGAGGCTTACTGAAAGAGATACGATGCTTCCTTTCTCCCACCAAAAGAACAGGTTTGAGGGTGCTATCAAAGATGCTGGTATCGCTCATCAACGCATCAATGGTCAGATCGACCGATTGCTCCCCTTCCAGCAGATTCAATTCATAAAAAGGCAGAAATGTCATTTCTCCTATTCGGGAAGACAAACTTATACGGTATTTGAACTCCCTGTTTTTACAATATTTACTGGATGAATTTTGACATTCAACAGCTTTTCCTTTTTTCGTCAATGAGAACACCAAATATAATGAAGCCGGACGTTTATTCTTATGAAAGAGGGTATCGTACACCAAATTGGAAACATAAGAAATCCCGATGCCACGAACCCCTGAGATTATTGTATCAGGAATGACCCTAACCTTTTTTATCACCAAAGAATCCTGCTGAGAGAAACTCTGATTTATAACAAACACGAGCAAACTTAGAACAATGAAACATTTTACAATAATCTTCATACACCAATCATTTGATTATAAAGCAAATATAATAAAAAAGCCGCTAGAAAATCCAACGGCTTTTATAAAATATTAATATTGAATGTTATTTTGCTACGCGTTCAAGCCATTTAAGCATAAACACCATTGTAAACATTGAAATTAAACAAGCTATAACAAAAACGGACCAAGTCATCCAAATTGGAATACTTTCATATAGAATTGCACCAATAAATAAAAGTTGATTTCCAATAGCTGTAGCGCCTAACCAACCACCTTGCATGATCCCTTGATATTGTGGAGGAGCAACTTTTGAAACAAAGGAGATTCCAAGCGGACTGATGAATAATTCGGCTACAGTAAGAATAAAGTATGTTCCAATTAATAAGAATGGAGTTACTTTAACAGAAGAAGCTCCTGTGGCAACTACTTCGGAATGAAGAGGTAGGTTTGACAAGTAGGATCCAATAGCCATCACTACAAAACCTAAAGCAGCTATCAACATACCTATTGCAATTTTTTTAGGAGTAGAAGGTTCTTTTCCTCGAGCACGAAGCCAACCAAATAGTGCCAAAATAACAGGAGTTAAAAATACCACAAAGAATGGATTGATAGATTGGAAGATTTCTGCACCTTGAATAGTAACGACACCTAAATCTAGCTTAATCATGCTTAAATCGGTATACTCTTTAGCAAAGAAAGTAAGAGTTAGTCCGTTTTGGTGAAATGAGAACCAGAAGAAAATTACAACAGCAAATACAGCAAAAAGAGCATACATTCTTTGTTTGATTTCTTTAGCATCCATCTTAATAGCATCAGAATCAATGTTTTGTTTTTCACCAACTACTACTTTCTTCGCGTTTGGAAGGTGCTTTTTATTTATCAAATAAATGGTTAAAGAGATAGCCATTGCAAAAATTGCAACCCCAAATGCATAGTGAAATCCAGTAGTAAACACATTCAAATATTCCTTAGCAAACACACCCAAATCGGCAACTGGAACTTCACTCACTTTGTTTGCTAATTCACTAAACGTTTCTGTCGCTTTAGGGGTAATAGTTCCTTCTAAATGAGAGTGACATAAAGCAGGCAAATCAGAGTTGTACGCAAAACCATTTTTGGATAGCCACCAGTTTCTAACACCTATCGCTGTGAAAGGAGCAAAAATGGCTCCTACGTTGATGAACATATAGAAGAGAGAAAAACCAGAGTCTCTCATCTTACTAAACTTCTCATTATCATACATTTGCCCAACTAGAGCTTGAAGATTTCCTTTAAACAAGCCGTTACCAAAAGCAATTACAAACAAACCAAGACATGTTAAAATGATAAATAATGTCTTGTTTGGAGTTGGAGTTGGTGAAGGAATTGCTATCAAGAAATAACCAACAGCCATCACAATTAAACCAGTCAAGATAGTTCCTTTATAATTTCGAGTTTTATCGGCAATAATACCTCCGACAAATGCTAAAATGTATATTGAAAAATAAAAAGTAGAGTATATATACCCTGCGTTTTTACCATCCAATCCAAATTTTGCTTGTAAAAATAAGGCCAAAATAGCCATCATCGTGTAGAATCCGAAGCGCTCGCCCATATTGGCAAGGGCTGCTGCTAATAATCCTTTTGGGTGATTTTTAAACATAATTTTTTGTTTTTGTTATTGTTTGATTTTATTATTCTTTGAAGCAAATATATAACAAAAAAATCAAATTTTAACAATACACAGTTCAACTAAAGTTAAAGTTGAATGGAAATTTGTATTAACATGCTCAATCAATGATAATTAGAATCTTTAAATCAAAAAACAACTCTCTGATACTAACATGGTTAAAATCAATAAACAAAAAATATCGAGCATATCTCCGATCGTAATTAAAAAAATCACAACAAGGTAAATTAACTTTTTTTAAGTCAAACAAAAAGTATCAGTAAAAAGGTATTTAAGATGATTTTTATCGGTTTTGGGAATCAATCATTGCTAATAGTCTCTTCATATCAATTGAATTCGCACAATCAAAATGTTTTTCGGGACAAATTCTATGGCCATGAAGACCACAGGGACGGCACAACAATTTCAAATCCGTTTGCACGATCGTACTGTTTTCGGTCAATGGTGCAAAGCCGAATTCCGGCACCGTGGAGCAGAAAATCGCTACCACCGGAGCATTCACGGCACAAGCCAGATGCAACGGAGCCGAATCGTTCACATAGTTGATTTGAGCGTCCCTGAGTAACGAAGCGGACTCCAGCAAGGATAGTTTTCCACAGAGACTCATCACATTAGACTGGTTTACATTGTGAATAATCCTTTTACACACTGCTTCATCATTTTTCGCTCCCAACAGATAAACTTGGTAATCGACAGGGATTCCCTTAATCAGTTCAGCCCAACGATTTTCGGGAAACTGTTTGGTAAACCACAAAGAGGTCGGCGCAATGCAAATATATTTTTTTGTTTTAAATTGAGACGTCAATGCATCGTCATGAGTTGATGGATAAAGCCGGGTCGGCGCATACTCTTGATCCGTTATTGCAGCAATCAACTGGTGATTTCGCATTAATTCATATGGAGCATTGGCATCGGTTGAAATGACGTGTGGGAAACGTTTGCTGAAAAAGATCGACATTGGATTTTTTGAAAAACCGATTGTCATTTTTGCGCCGCTCAATGCCGTGATCAAACCGCTTGAGGCAAAACGCTGAACGTTGAACACATAATCATATTTTTGGGCACGGACTTGAAAAATGAGTGCCATCAAGTTTTTGTATTTTTGTTCTTTTTTATTCCAGACAAACAAATGCCGAAGAAATGGATGATTGGCAAACAGAGATTTATTGTCCTGTTTCACCAACAAATCAATAGATGCATCTGGGTGAGATTGATGTAGTTTTTCGAGAAGTGAAGTCACCAGTATTACATCTCCGATGGATGCCGTTTGTATGATTAGAATTTTTTTCAATCTATTTTGCTTTTTTTAATCAAATCAGAAGTTAAAAAATATCCAAAATGAGCTATTCCGAAGAATAGGACGGTTTTTGTAGTTGTTTTTTAGGAAATTTAAATCCTGACAAAGTTCTAAGATGAAGAGAAATTTCCCAAAAACCGGTAAGTGTATTTCTATATGCAATCCAAGGAGCATTATAGCCTAAGCTAATACCTGGAGAAAATTTTTGTTTTTTTAAATAAACTCCTCCTCTAATTGCCCCACCCATAGAAATCACAAAATTACCTGCAGAAGAATTCATCGTACTAAGACCAGCACTAACGTTACAAAATGGCTGATAATCTTTTATTGAAAAATAACGACTTAGGTTTACAAAAAGAGAATTTAATCGAATGTCTTGTTCGTCGAGGTTATTGTAAGCGTTGATATAATGAGTTGATAATTCGCCACCTAATATCAATGAATCTAATCCAAACCAATTATTGTTCCAGGCAGTTTGTCCAAGAAAATAAAAGGATGGTCCCGGAAAATGTGTTTTTTGAACATTAAAATGTTTACCACCGCTAGGAATGGCAATACCAATAGCCCCATCAAACCATATAGGTAATTGTGCTTTCACATCCATAAAAGGAAAAAAAGAAATAAAAAAAACAGCAAAGAATACAGTTTTCCTCATACACATAATTTCAAGTAATATCGGTTAAAGTATATTTAGTAATACTGTTAACAATTGAGATGATTTGGTTTATTCAAAGAACAAGATATTCGTATTTAACCAAGAAACAAATTATTATCTGTATGAAGATATATTTAGCTCTTTTGGTGTTATCGATAAAACAGGAATATCAGAATTAAAGACAATATCCATAGCAGTTTGGCCCATGAAAAATTTCGCTAATTTATTCTCTTGTTGCGTCATAATAGCTATAATATCACCATTTTTATCTTTTGCAAATTTCATAATCAACCCACCTAGAGTATCTTCTTTTTCAACACCAAAGACAAAATCAGCGGTACAATTATCATAATTTTGAGATACGAATTTATGTACAACATTCATTTGGATGGTTAGTTTTTTAACGATATCTGGATCGTTAGTTAACAGAGCAGAAACAATTTTAATTTTGGCATTAAAAATCCTGGCAAAACGTATAGCTTTAGCAACTTTCTGTTGGGTTTCTTTAGATAAATCGAGAGGAAGAATAATGGTTTTAATTTCGGTTGCAATTTTTTCACTCACTGTAATTACAGGCACTTCAGATGAACGAATGATTCGGGAAGTATTTGAACCTAAAAATCCAATGTTTTCATTTAAGTTGCTACTATTGCTTCCAACTACAATAAGTTGGGCATTAAGACTGGAAGCTATTTCTACAATTTTATCGTAAGCCTTACCCTTTGCAATCATCGCTTTAATAACTACACCACAATCTTTCTTCTCTTCGATTAGTGCATCTAGTTTTGACCATATTTGTTTTTCAACTTTATCTCGAATCAATTCATTTTCTTCTGCCGTAAAAATGTCAGTGATAAAGCCAAATGTCTTATTGTCATTATGAATTACATATAATAGCATAATTTCGGATTCACCTTTTTTAGATATTGCAATTGCTTGATCCAGAGCTAACAAAGATCGACTTGAAAAGTCTGTAGGAACTAAAATTAAATTTTTTGGCAACATAATATTATTGTTTTTATAATTTATTAAAAAAAATCTTTACTACAAAAATACTGAAATAATCAGCAAGTTAACAATAAAAAGGATATATTTGTTGTTTAGTAAAAAAAATATTTTTTTTTCATATATTTGCGAAACAAAAACAGATTGAATTATGGCTATTAAAATATCAGAACTACCTCTTCAACAAAATGGGAACATTTATCATTTAAATTTAAATCCCAGTGAAATTGCTGATACCATTATATTAGTAGGTGATCCAAATAGAGTTGAAAATGTATCTTCAAAATTTGACACTATTGAGTTTAAGCGTTCAAATAGAGAGATTCATACACATACGGGGGTAAAAAATGGAAAAAGAATTTCTGTGATGTCCACTGGTATGGGAACCGACAATATTGACATCGTTGTCACGGAGCTTGATGCATTAGCAAATATAGATTTCAACACACGGGATATTAAAAAAGATCATCGTAGTTTAAACTTGATTCGTTTGGGCACATGTGGCGCACTTCAGCCTGAGACAGACGTTAATTCATATATTGCATCTGCTTTTGGTTTTGGTATCGATGGATTACTGTGGTTTTACGACACTCCAGAGGTGGACAACACTCAAATTACCAAAGCAATCATGCAACACACTAATTGGAATTCAAATTGGCCATCCCCTTACGTGGTAGAAGCATCAAAAAGTTTGTTAGACAAAGTAGCTTTTGACATGAACTTAGGAATAACCGCTACTGCCCCTGGCTTTTATGGTCCACAGGGAAGAGCTGTCCGACTTCCAGTTGCAAGACCAGATATAAACGATTTATTCCAATCGTTTTCGTTTAACAATTTCAAAATTACAAATTTAGAAATGGAAACCTCTGCCCTATACGGATTAAGCAAAGCTATGGGACACAATGCTCTTACAATTTGTGTTGCAATTGCAAATAGAGCAACCAAAGATTTCAGCAAAGATTATCACCCAGCAATGGACAATCTTATAAACACAGTTCTTGAACGACTCACAAAATAAAATATGTTAAGCGAAAAAGAGATTGTTTCATTAATTAAAATGCTAGATGATCCAGATGTTGCTATTGCTGAAAACATCATATCTGCACTATCCAAAACGGGGAAAAAGACCATTTCTCTCATGGAAGATCATTGGAGTTTGTCGTTAGATGAACTTATCCAAGATAGAATTAAAAACATCTCTGCTTCGATTATAGAACACGAAACTATCTCCTTCTTTCAAAAATGGAAAAACGAAGACAACCCAAAAGTTCTGGAAGCCTGGTTTTGCATCGATGAAATGTGTAATCCACAGTTTAATTTAGAAAAAACGTTAGATTTCGTTAACAAACTGAGGTTTGACTCTTGGAAAGAGATGAACGACAACCTATCTACTCTCGAAAAATGTAATATACTTGCATTTCTATTTCAGAAAAAAATAAAATTTCATCTTCCCATTTCCGACAATAACAAATCATCTTCATACTTGATTTCTAGCATAATAGATCATCATACAGTTGCTCCAACCGCAGCAACCATTCTTTTCCAAGAAATTGCTCGTTTGTTAAATATCGATTTGTTTGGATTAAATGTATTTGAATATTCGGTATTAGGATATTTAAACCCAGAGATAAAGTTTGTGGATTTTCCCGAAACCGAACATATACTATTTTATCTTATTTTTAGCAATAAAATTTCTTTTGTTGGCAATCATCAATTAGATTTTGGCACAAAAAATAAAGAAACTAATGTTATAAAAGTTGCCACTCCACAAGAGATTATTGGTAAGATATTATATGGGCTCATCAAATCGTTCAGAAATGAAGAAAATGAACATTTAGAAAAATTATGTGTCAAACTTTACGATCTCATTTCTGAGTAAGTTTTTCTGATTTAATCGATTCTGCAAACAACCCTAACTTATATAAATCAAAGAATATCAATTTCGAATTACCTTTTTTCAACAATAATTTCAACCTCTTTTTAAACCAGAAAAATAACAGATTATAAAGAGGTAAAAGCTTGTACTTTTTAATCCATAAATAAGCTTTTAACAAAGAAATATCTTCGGTAAAATTCCGATCGAATTCCATTTTTTGAGCAATGAAGGATAAATTTACGATGCCTTGTTCGGTTTTCTCTATAAAATGAATATTTGTTTCAATATCTCCATTTAAAATAGGATTTTCTATATGAAAAATTTCAACACTCTTGCATTTTAAAAAGTAACCCATCAAGGTATCTTCATGACCATAACCACTTAATGTTTCATCAAAAGGTATTTGAAAAAACAAATCTCGGTGTATCAAAAAATTGTTCGTCATAAAAGACCTATTTGGATTTTCTCGTCTTTTGAATACATCTTGAGACTCACGTTTAATTCCATAGTTCCAACGTAAAGATCTACTTTTATCTGGACATGCAGAAGGATATTTTCTTCCGCCACAAATCACCAAATTGTGAGGATTAATAGATTTTAAATAGCTTTCTAGAAAATCGGATTTCTGAACTATGGAATCACAATCAAGAAATAGCAGATAATCGAATTTTGTATGTTTTAAAAAAAGATTTCGAATTTTCGACCTACCAATGTTTTCTGGCAGTAATATGTATGTAAACTGTTCACAGATCCTCTGGTTGATCTCGCGATAAACATCTGATGAACAATCGTCTATCAACACCAATTCAAAGGGAATTTCTAAAGATTCAATCTGGTAAGCTAACGTTTCGACCAGTTGTCGTACATCAAAATTATATATTGGGATGCAAATTGAGATCATTTCTTACTGCTTTTAATTGAGTTTTCGATTTTTGTTTGAACATCATTGATAATCTTTTCCAATATACTCTTTTCATGATCCCAACAAAGGGATTCGGCTGCTTTGCGTGCATTTGACTTATAAGTGTCCAACAATTTCTGATTGGAAAGTATATTTTGCATGTAATTGGCAATAATCTCAGGTTTATGTTCTGCTAGCAACTCTCCCACCTGATAATGGTGGACGATTTTTGCCACCTCCACTAAATCGGAAGCCAAAACAGCTATCCCAGCCTGAATATAATCAAATAATTTATTGGGAAGACTGTATTCATAATTAACATTCAACGGCTTATCTAACGAAAGGCCGATATCAGCCACGGAGGAAAATTTTCGCAATTGATCGGCTGGCACTTTTCCCACAAACCATACTTTTTCCGACAAATCATTGGCAATCACATATTCTTTCAGTGCAGGCACCACATCACCACTACCGACGATCAAAAGGATAGCGTTGTCAACAAATTTCATGGCCTCCACAGCTTCTTCCGCACCTCGATGAATATTGATCCCTGCACCCTGTAAAATCACAATCTTTTTATCTTCTGGCAATCCCAATGCAGATTTTGAAGGGATATCTAAATTGTTTGATTTTAATGGTACATTCCGAATGACTGCTACCTGAATTTTATATTTCTCTCTGAACAATTTTGCAATGGATTCATTCACCGTAATCATCGATTTCATCCGCGACAAACAGATTTTTTCAATCGATTGCCAGGTTTTTTTTACAAATGTGCGCCCCTGAATTTCGGGCACTTCTGTAAAATATTCATGACTGTCGTAAAGGAGCGGTTTGCGTTTAAGCCGGGAAATCAGAAAATTTGGCAACAAGGTATCCAAATCGTTCGAAAAAAGCAGATCACAACGGGTAAACAATAAGAAAAAGAAGAGACGAATGTTGTACACAGCATAAAATTGCGCTCCTCTGCGAAAAGGGAGATTAAATCGTACACAACGGTAATCTCTGTTTATCGTCATGCTGTTGGGCAAAATCCGTCCTACCAGAACCACTTCCCACCCCATATCATGAAAAACACTGCATGAGCGTGCCACCCTCTGATCGGTTGCCAAGTCGTTTGTAACGGAGACGATTACCCTCTTTTTATTCACTTTTTTATTTAGTTTTAAAAAATCTAAACCATACAATCAAAAAAATATTGCATAGGTTGTGACGCAAAGATACAAATAAAGGGTAAAATTATTATGATCAATCTAAATGCAAATTATCAAAATCCCTATCTTTGCAAAAAACAAACAAATGAACATCCTCGAAAACTACAATCTAAAACCTCATAACACTTTCGGTTTTGAAGCCATAGCAAAGCAATATACCGAAATTACTACGGATTCTGAACTAGTTGAACTCTATGAGGATGGCAGGTTACTAAACAACCCTTTTTTCATTCTAGGAGGTGGTAGCAATGTGCTTTTCACAAAAGACTATGATGGATTAATCATCCGGATGATGAATAAAGGCTTTGACATTGTTGCTGAAGATGCTTCGAACGTCATCGTCACAGTTGCTGCCGGTGAAGTATGGGAAGAGTTTGTCTACAAAATGGTAGATTTGAACTATGGAGGCATCGAAAATCTGGCACTGATCCCAGGCTTGTGTGGGAGTTGTGCGGTTCAGAACATCGGAGCTTATGGAGTAGAAATCTGCGACACACTGCAAGCCATCCGTTATTTTGATCTTGAAACCGGGGAATTTAAAATCATTGAAAACAGCGACTGCAATTACGGTTATAGAGATAGTATTTTTAAACATGAGTTAAAGGACAAGATAATCATCACCGATGTGGCTTTCAAACTCACCAAAATCCATCAACTCAACACCAGCTATGGAGCTATTTCGCAGGAACTTACCAGAAAAGGGATTGCGTCACCAACGATTAAAGATGTTTCAGAAATCGTGAAAGAGATTCGTCGTTCAAAACTTCCCGATGTTAAAGAGTTAGGAAATGCAGGAAGCTTTTTCAAAAATCCGTATGTCACAAAAGAACATTTATCCAAATTAAGAGAACAATACCCACATCTCATCTCCTACCCTGTAAACGAAAATACGGAAAAGCTGGCAGCAGGGCAACTGATAGAATTATGTGGATGGAAGGGAAAACAATTAGGTCACGTAGGAGTCCACACAAAACAAGCATTGATTTTGGTCCATTTTGGCGGAGGTAAAGGAGAAGAAATTGTATCGCTTTCCAACGCAATCATCGAGGATGTTTGGAGTAATTTTGAGGTGAAACTCTCTCCGGAAGTAATTTTTGTCTAGTCGAAAGTCTAAAAGTCTATAAAGTCCGTAAAGGGCGAAAGGCAAAAAGGTAAAAGGTGAAGGGTGAAGGGAAAAAATCTTCACCTTGCACCATTCACCTTGCACCCTTTACCTCTTTGAACACTAAGTATTCTTAATTCTTGCTTCTTAATTCTTAATTCATACTTTTTAAAAATCCAAAAACTGTCTGAACACTTCTTGCAAATATGAACGTCCCTCTTTTATCGTTTTTTCTTCTTCTTTAGGGTCGATTTTCTTATCTAAGTATTGGTTTTGAAAGTGACTAAAGACATAATAGCCCACGAGGGTTTTCCAGCCAAGACCATCGTTTGACTCGAAATAGGCAAATTGTGGAGTATAAGGATTAAAAAGATTCTTTGACCATGGAAACTCTTTAGCATTCAAATTCAACTGTTTCAGTAAAGTAGCTGGCAAATCAGTTTGAGAAGATATCTTGCTAATGCGTGTTCCTTTATATTCATCACGAATAGTTGGACCAACAAGTAACATTGGGATTCTATGATATTCGAATGTTTGCAAATCATGTTTTCGATGGGACACATGGCTATGATCCGCAACTAAAATAAATAAAGTATTATTGTACCATGGTTGTTTTTTAGCATCATCAAAAAAACTTCCAAGAGCATAATCAGCGTACCATGCGCTATTCACAAAATCTACTTCTGCATCTACGGATTTAATTTTATTTGTGATAGGTTGGTCGTAAGGCGAATGTGAACTTAAAGTGAAAATTGAAGTAAAAAACGGTTGTGGTTCATTTTTCAAATCCATAATTACTCTTTTATACAAATACTCATCATGTATACCTAATTTACCTCTAGGAATAGATGATTTAAAATTCTGACCCTCCACAATTCGAGCAAATTGATTGAACATTAAATAGGACTTAATATTCCCATAAATTAGCTGTCCACCAAAATAAAAAGAGGTTAGATATCCTTCTTTATTGAGATTTTTTGTCAAACTTGGTAAACGGTGATATTTTTCCGGGTGTTCAGTTAATGTTGTGATAGGAATTGCTGGAAACCCGCTAAAAATAGACGCCATACCCTGTTGCGATCTATTACCGCTACTATATAAACTATCGAACAAGATCCCTTCAGAAGCTAATTTATCGAAATTTGGGGTAATTTGATGATTATCTCCCATAGCACCTATTAAATCTGCCGACCAACTTTCTAAGATGATTAAAACGATATTGGGTCTTTGCGTTTTAAGAACATTTATGGTAGTATCTTTTTCAACTTGATGAAGAGTGGCAACTTGTTGTTTTGCAATATTATCCGGATATGTTTTAAAGGGATTCCCTTTTAGCATCATTTGCATATCGATCATATTTTGAAAAAGATTCCACCCTGAATTAACAGCGGCATCATTAAGAGAAAGATTTTTAGAGTACCATGATTGACTTTGAGAAATTGGTACCGATTTAAAACCACCTCTCATAAAATAAAAGGTAAATATTGGCATAAGGATAATAAAAACCAATTTGTAATACCAAGCTCCTGAGAATGGATTCTTTGAAAAATTATAAAATTTAAAATAAATCCATATCCAAGCAGTGATTAGTATGATAGATCCAATAAAAAGGGTGATAAAGTAAAAGGTGGATATGGAATTAAAAATCTCTTGAGGATGTTGAAAATAGGCCAATGCCTTGTAGTTTAATTTCGTCCTCCATTCATTATAAATTCCAATTTCCCCCAAACTTATTAAGGTATAAATTGAAATAAAAATGATTGTAAGGCAATGAATCGCGTATGAAAGCCATTTTTTAGGATAAAAAATTTGTATAAAACTAAAAAACATCGGCACAGTCACAAGATACGATGTCATAGATAAATCCAAGGGCAAAGCATAATAGAAAGCCCAAAGTGCCTCTCTTGCTGAAGTCAACTCTGGAATGGTGAGTTTTAGATAAACTAAAATAAACAGCAACCGATAAAAAGCAAATAATAGCAACCAAAAAAGCCAATATTTTAGGAACTTGAAGACAAAATGATGCATTACATTAAAATTATTAGGGTACAAAAGTACGCATTTTTAACGTTTAAAATGGAGACTTATTGCTACTACTCAATTCTAAAAAATGGATTCAACGGTTCTCAGCTATACGCAGGCAGGGAATTTTACTACTGAACTTCCTACGAAGAACTGAACTTTAATTTTATCACTTTCCTGTCCTACGAAGCACGAAACCCCTGCTTGCGTATAGGTGATGTTATCGCTTCGGTGTTCTTTTTCGTCCGCTTGTTTTTCGGTCGTTTTGGTCGTGCGGTTGGACAGACACACTCTTTGCCAAGTTTTGGCTTGAGCGTGGGCTAGTGCGACTTGGCAATGTGTGTGGCTGTTATGTGCTGGCATATTATATCAAATTATATTTTTCACTTGGTGGAAATAGTAAATCTAGTCCCTTGGGTTTTATTTTAAATATTGGTCCTTTCTCTACTACTTTTCCTTTTTCATTTCGCTTTATCAAGTGGTCAAGTGTAATTATTCCTTGGTCAATCAGAATGTCAAATTGTGATGTGATAGGTTTTTTGGTATGTTCTACAAGTGAATATTGAAAATGCTCTCTTCCGTCAACATAGGTGCTTGTTGCTTCGACCCAAAAGGTTTCTTTATGTTTTTCTAAAAGTCTATTGTGTAAAGTGTTTAAAGGCCAGATGACAAAATCACCAATATCTGGTTTGTCTGAATTTTCAACGAGTTGCTTTACATCTGAATCAAGTCTCAATGCCAATCCTTGTGAGTTTCGTGTAATTGCTGAAACGGTGCAATAAAGTTTAAAATCTTCAGCACGATGATAACCGAATGCATCTAAAATTTCTGCTGAACTTTTGAATTTACTTAATGTCCACTCTGGAACTTGTGCAAATAAGTTTTTCCTGTTCGTTCGACTACTTCTAAACGATTTTAGTTCTATTCCTTTGTAGTCGGGATGTTTGGATGAATTGATGTCAATACCCAAGGCAGTCTCTAAAGTTCTCCCAACAGAAGTATCTGCCGCAACCATTGAGGGAATAGGACCCGCACTGGCAACTTTTCTCAACATAGCTAATAGCTCAAATGCTATTTCGTTGGCTTTACCGCTGATTTCTAAAATCAACTCTTTTAGTGGATTTATCAGGTTCGAGATTAATAATGCTTCTACATTTAATTGCGTTAAATTAAAAATATGAAAAGAGCCAGAATAAAAAATCATTGCAATCAAATCGTTGGGATTTGCAATTTTGGTAAGTCCAGAAAACCAAATTCTCGGGTCTCCTTTTTTAGTTTGTGGTCTGTATAAAGAAGCTGTGGAATGAATTACTTGAAAGTCCTGATAAATTAGTGCTTCAATTTGAACTTTGTTTTCTTGTCCTTGCCCTTGAATATCATAGTCGTGAATGTTGTTCTCTTTTAGAAAACTTCTAACTGAGCCAGTGGCATCCATTATTGATTTCTTTAAACCAGTTTCAGTTGGCTCAATTAGAGAAAGGGAAACCTGATTTTTGGTCAGGATTTTAATTTTTGACTGTTCTACTTCTGTTAGTGCTCTCATTTAATATTTTTTAAAATCTCTGTGGCAATTGCTCTTGCCAATAATGGCGGAACGGCATTACCAACCAAAGTATATTGCGGAACTTCTGTCTTTCTATTATTACCACCAGTTGAACGCTTTCCTTGAAAAACAAAAGTATCATCAAATGATTGAAGCCTTGCCATTTCACGAACTGTCAATGCCCTTGGTGAGTTGTAATGAACATAATCATCTGGGATTGTCATAATGGTTGAACTTTGTTCATCTGGTTTCAATACATTGTAATTTCTTTTGTTTGAAGTCAATCCACAATCATCTATTTCACATTGAGCCTTTTTATAATCTCCATTTTTCAGGATGATTTCAAGCCGTTTAATTACATCATCATTTTGATTGCTCGTTTTATGATTATTCAGAATATCAAAATATTTTTCTCCCTTTTGAAGTCCTTCAAAATTTCTCACGTAAAAAGGTTTTGTTTTAGGTTGATATCTTTCGATTAATCGACCTTCTCTTGACCATTCTGCAAATGATTTCCCAGTCTTAGGATTTTCCTTGCCGTCAATAGTCCTTTTCTTCAAAAGGCTTTTCATTTTTTCGGCTGTACCATTGAATTGTTTTGAAATATCAACTAGTTCATAGTGATGAGCTTCTTGATTGTTACCAATAAAATCAAGGTCATATAAAGCTTCAAAAATGGTTACTTTTTCATTTCCCTTTACGGTTTGTGGTATCTCTGAAATAAATTTTTGGTCTTTTCTGCAACCGATAAAAAGCACTCGTTCACGATTTTGCGGAACACCATAATTTGAGGCGTTTGCTACAAATGGTTTTTCAATTTTGTAAAGTCTAATGCTGTCCAGAATCTTGTTGAGTTCAGATTTCTCTTGTTCAGAACATAGGTTCAATAGGATATCTACGGTTTCATCAAATGAATTAGTGTAGATTTTAAGTGCTGTTATTATATCAGAACAGTCTTTTTTATAATCGAAAGGAACTTTGAGTTCTTTAAATGCAAGTTCAATCTGTTCAATTACATTTTCAGAGCCAATATGAGTTAAGAAAGTTGTGAATGTTTCTACAAATGCGTCACTATCAATATTACAGAAGTCTTTCTCTTTAATGATGTCTCGTTTTAGTTTTTCCCATTCTTTGGTTCTGGCAAGTATATTGAATCCGTGTCTAATGGTATTTATTCTTGAGTCCGTTTTACTGGTTTTATAATCTGCAATTTTGGGTGTTAGTTGCTTGAATCTATTATCTACAAATCGAATAAATTCTTCCCTGCCTATTTCAATTTCAGCATCCCTTAATTTTTCAATTTCAACTCGCTTAACAATACTTTCAAGTAAAAAACTATTTTTATCAGATTTCATTTTTCTAATAAATGAAACTAAAACTGGAATTTCTTTAATGTCAACTATTGAATTGATTTCCTGAATGATTAAATCCTTTATTTTCCCATTTTCCTTTGTAAGGATGCCTTTTACATTCTCCATTACAAAGTACTTCGGTTGCAATATTTTAATTACTTCAAGATAATGTGAGAATAAATCATCTTTTTTATCAAATTTCTTTCTCTTTCCTGCCAAACTAAAACTCTGGCAAGGCGGTCCACCACAAACCACATCAATTTTTTTGTTCCCAATTTTTTGTAAAAGGTTATCTAAAAAATCAGGTTCTGTAATGTCCTGTTTTAAAAATTCCGCATTCAATCCTAGTTGATGGTTGTATCTTACTATGTGAGTGAGTTCGCAGTTTTCATTTATGTCGCTTGCAGCAATGAAGTCAAAGAATTTATTATGAACTTCTGCTTGTAAAAAGCCTTCACTAAAACCTCCTGCACCTGCAAACAAGTCAATAAATGTGAAAGGTTTACCATAAAGAGAAATCTGTTCCTTTACAATATTTACTGTGTGATTTTCTTTGTACCCATCAATATGTTGATTGAGAATGTCTTTGATTTCGTCTTGTGAAAAAGTTTTTTTGTTGGAATGATGTAATAATTCATCTGCACGTTCATTGAGAAAATTCAAATAGTGATTTGTCTCAGTTGCTTCAATTGTAATCCCTTTAACCCTTTGTCTTTTCTTGTCAAAAAGTTCTGGGTCAATCTTTTGCCCTGTCGCTAACTTAATTTGTGTACCAGAGCAGTTAATCCTTAAATGAATAGGGGCAAGCCCTTTCTTGTCTGGTTTGTCGAGATAAAAATTAATTGTCGCCATAATTACGGACGGTTTTACGTACACGGACAAAATTACGGATAAATTTTGAATCTCTGTTCATTTTTGTTTATTTTCTTTCGAGCGGTGGCAAAAAAATGGCTCTTTTGGTTTTTTGAGCGTTGGCTCGTGTGTCGGGAAAAACCAAATGTGCCATTTGCGGGTCGGCTTTTTTACACTGAGCGATAACTACCTAATAAGTGTAAGTTGATCTTGCTTGATAAGCACTTTCATTTTGGAATTTTGAGTTTCACCCCAAATTTGATATATGTATATACCCATGGGCACTTTTACATTCTGATAAGTTCCATCCCAACCTTTACTCCAATCATTTGAGAAGAAGATTATTTCTCCCCAACGATCATAAACAATTAGTTCATACTGAGAAAATGGCACTCCCACCGGTTTAAATTGTTCATTGATTCCAGAAATATCTGGTGAAAATGCGTTTGGAATCCACCAATCACAAAAACCAGCACCAATGGTAATAGTATCTGAAAAACTACATGTACCTCGTTCTTTGCTAAGAATATATTCCCCAGGAGTAGATATGTTTAAATAATTCGATGTATGACCATTTGACCATAGAAAAGATGCATCGAAATCTTGCTCTACTCCTATCACTATTGGATGTTGGTCGCACACAATCGTATCGTTTCCTAAAGAAAAATATGGAATTAAATCAACATTTACCAAAACTGTATCTCTAGCAGTGCCACATATGTTAGTAACTGATCCAACATATACTGAATTTTGAATTGGGGAAACAACCGGAAATTCACCAACTAAATTTTCCCATTCAAGTGTGCCTGTGCCTATGCCATACAGAGGAACTGAACCACCCTCACAAATGGTAGTATCGGATCGTAAGTTGATAGAGACATAGGATTTAACAATAGTAACCGTATCACTTTTACTGAAATTACAAACATCTGTAACCGAAAAAATGTAATTTGAAATACTGTCGGTGGGAATTAAAGATTGCGTTAAATTGGTAGAACCATTATTCCACAAGTATTGATAAGGAGGAATCCCTCCTCCAACAATAGCTTCCATATTGGCATTCATCCCCTCGCAAACCAGCGTATCCGAATTTAATTGGAGGGTTATTTGATCTCTATTAATGATATTTACGGGTACGGTATCAAAAATATCATAACACAGCGATGTTTTAATTATAAAATTAATTGTTTCGGTAGGTTCTGAATCAGTGTCATCTAAAGGATGGACGTTAATTATCACAGAATCTTGACCTCCAGGGACAACAATATAATCTGGATTATAAGGATTTAAAGTGTAATCCAAGTTTTTAGTTGCAGTTCCAGTTAAAAAGTAATCTAACCAATAATCATTTGCAGGAATATAAGGTAATCTTATTGTTAACTGAGCATCGCTACAACCCTCAATAGAATTACCAGGACTAATATCCGACAAGAAAGTGGGAGTTATTGTAACCTTAGGACTGCTAAAGCTATTTGCTTCCAAAAAAACACCAGAGTCATAAATAGCATCTGTAACATCACCAATAGCCAATTTTATATGGTATTGTGTACATGGAACTACAAGCGCCCATGCAGTAAGAATTACGGTTTTCCCGTCAAAAATCAAGGATGTGCTTGAAGCATTATTTATGTAATATTGTGAATTAGTTATGTGATTTACATTGTTGATTGCTACAGGTGTATTCGTATTGGGAATCAATGCAATATTTTTATTCGTATAAACCCCTCCATAAGGATTAACACCTGAAATAAAAAAACCAAAAACATCATTTACAGTAGCATCTACATACTCAGGATACTCTTCGCTGGCAAAAATATATCGAAAACGAATAGTATCTGATTCTGGAATAAAGTCAAATTCAAGTACTGCAGCATCTTTTACAACACCCGTTGCAATTGCAGCTAATTGTGGATCAGAACCTTGATTATTGTTTGTACTGGCAAAACTACTTGCCGAGCCAACAACTCCTGTAGCCACACCAGAACTCAAGACAATACCACTAGAAAAAGGCATAGATGGAGACGTAGAAACAAATTTTCCCATGGCTACATTTGTACCTGTAAATTGAACATTAGTGGCTACCACTCCAGTCCCCAAAAGCACATTTTGCACCGCCGAATTTGGGGTTATACTTGTAACGGAAATCTGAGCCTCTAGTTTTGTAATAAAAAAAGAAACAAAAAAGAGGAACAATATATAAAAGGATTTTTTCATTTTTAATCCGAAATTAAAGTGTGTATTTGAACGTTTATTAGACAATAAGAATTGTTAATTAGTTGCTTTTCCAAATACAAAAATACTAAAATAAGAGAGCTTTTACAACTATTTTTTTATCCGATCTTTTGAACCTCGACATTAGATTATAGCAAAATGACATTTTTAGAGAAAATAATATTTTGAAACATTCCAAAAAAAATGTAATTTTGCAATCAAATAAGGTCAATATCTATATTTAATCGGGGTGTGGCGCAGTTGGCTAGCGTGCTTGCATGGGGTGCAAGAGGTCGGAAGTTCGAGTCTTCTTACCCCGACAAACATAAAACCGTTCAGGAAACTGAGCGGTTTTTTATTTCACCTCATAAAATTATGCATAACCTTAGAAAATTGAGATTTAAGACACCAACCAATTGTATTTT
Organism: uncultured Lentimicrobiaceae bacterium; assembly: GCA_964653595.1. Taxonomy (GTDB): domain Bacteria; phylum Bacteroidota; class Bacteroidia; order Bacteroidales; family WCHB1-69; genus JBAXTE01. Next base: position 909 of record CAZZHH010000008.1, on the reverse strand, counting down.
ATGGTCATATAATTATAATCTTTCATTTTGCTCACAATAATAAACCAATTTAAAGAATTATGAATCTTCAAGCATATAACCGGGGAAGATTTAACCCACTGAAAAATAGGACATTAATTTATATTTTTTCAATCATCATGATCATCGGTTATGTCTTAGACATAATTTTTTTAGATTTTACACTACCAGTATACATACTAAATGTTATCAACATAATTGCTTCTTTCGTTGTAATACTTTTGTTTATACTTAAAAAAATAAGCATAAAATACATAGTTCAAATCCAGATTATAGGATTACTATTAAATTTATTATTGAGTGATTTATTTTACACAGTCAAAGATCCGGAGTTCACCAATATGTTTTTGCGCAACGCACTCATTTTATTTATGTTTATTCCAGTTTATGGCCTTTATTGCGGAAAAAAAAGCATATTTCACATCGTGATTACCTATTTAGCACTTTATACGATGGTTCTATTTCGAACTGACTATCAATTTTTAGTAAACAACGCTCCAATTTTAATTTTCAGTGCAGTTATCTATCATATTGCAATTTATTACATTTTTAGCACCATTGAGAAGATGCAAACTTCACAAGACATGTTAAACGAAGATTTGAATTCACAAAAGGAGTTATTGATCTCTAGAAATAAAGATTTAGAGGAAAAAAATGAACAAATTTATCACCAAACAGAAAAGCTAAAAGAGTTATTAGCAACCAGAGACAAACTTTTTTCTATCATTGCACATGATTTACGAAGTCCATTTACCATAATCATCGGTTTTTCTGAATTGATGATGAATAGATGGGATGTTATAGATATCACAGAGACTAAAAATCACGCAAAAACGATCAACGAACATGCAAAAAACACTTACAATATATTAGAAAACTTATTAAACTGGG
>CAZZHH010000007.1:40294-83963 GCA_964653595.1 uncultured Lentimicrobiaceae bacterium | reverse complement strand
TTTATCATTAAATTTGCAAAAACAACAAGTTGCATTTAACACTTGAATTCAGCTTCCAAAACTTCTAACAATTTTTTTGTTTTTTCTTTTTGTTTCTATTCGTTTGAAATAATTTCAAGTGCTTGTTTAGATTAAAATTTGATTTTTTTTATTATAGTTTTGATTTTATTATCCATTATCTCTCCTTATTTTTATGATATTTATTTGAAAATTTTGAGATTTACCACTAAAACATTTACTTTTGCATTATATCAAAAAACCGGATGAGTAATATAAAGCATAATACCTTCATAAGTGATGCATTTTTTGTTGAAGTAGTCTTGCCACTTGCTGTTGCAGATACATACACATATCATGTTCCAGCAGAATTTCAGTCCGACGTTTCGATTGGTTGTAGAGTGAGCGTACAGTTTGGAAAAAATAAAATTTATTCCGCTATTATTACAAATATTCATCAGCAGGCTCCTTTGTATCCAACTAAGCCAATATTAGCGCTGTTGGATGAAAAACCGATTGTATTGGAATTTCAACTCGATTTTTGGAGATGGATTTCGCAGTATTACATTTGTCATTTAGGAGAAGTGATGAGTGCTGCTTTACCCAATGGTTTAAAACTTAGTAGTGAAACCAAAGTGGTTATTAACAATGATTTTGATGGAGATATTTCACTTTTTACTGCTAAAGAACTAGCTATTATTGATGCTCTAACACATAATGGAGAGCTTACCATAATGCAAATTGCAAAACTTCTGCAACAACAAAAAGTGATTCATATTATTCGTGGACTATTATCGAAAAAAGTGGTATTAATTACAGAAGAAGTAGATGCAAAGTACAAACCCAAAATTGTAGAGTATTTAACCCTTTCAAATTCTTTGAGTGAAAGCGAAATTGCTTTATCGGAAATGTTTGACTTGTTGAATAAAAACAAGAGAACATATAAACAGATGTTGGCTTTAATGGCATTTGTAAAACTCTGTAATGGGGATTATAAAAAAATGATTTTAAAATCGGAGTTGTTAAAAGAGTTTGAATGCTCCTCTTCTTCGGTGGAAGCATTATTGAAAAAGGGAGTCTTTATATCTGATTTTAAAAAAATATCCAGACTACAGGGGTTTGAATCGAGCTCCTCGGTTGCAGAAATTCAGTTTACTCCACCTCAATCCGAAGTCATACATTCTATTGAAGAGAGTTTTAAAACAAAAGAAATTGCTCTGTTACATGGGGTTACCGGAAGTGGAAAAACTGAAATATATATTCATTTTATTAAACAAGCGCTAGATAGGGGAGAGCAAGTGCTGTATCTATTGCCAGAGATCGCATTAACGAGTCAGATTGTTAGCAGATTAAGGAGGTATTTTGGCGACATTGTAGGAGTATATCATTCCAAATTTAATGAAAATGAACAAGTGGAGATTTGGGAAGCAGTAATTGGTTATTCTTCAACTCAGGAAACTAAAAAATATTCTGTTATTTTGGGTGCTCGTTCTGCTATCTTTTTGCCATACACTAAATTGGGGTTAATTATTGTAGATGAAGAGCATGACTCATCTTTTAAACAAATAGATCCTGCCCCACGTTATCATGCTCGCGACTCAGCCCTTTATTTGGCTTCCATACATAATTCAAAAACTATCTTAGGTTCTGCTACACCTTCTATCGAGAGCTATTGGAATGCCCTTTCGGATAAATATGCATTGGTAACTCTAGATACTCGATTTTCCAATGTGCAACTTCCAGCAACCAACGTTGTAGATTTAAAACATGCTCTTAAGCATAAAATTATGAAATCCGTATTTTCAGAGGTGCTTATAGACCAAATTAAAAGGACATTGGATAAGAATGAACAGGTAATTTTGTTCCAAAACAGAAGAGGATTTGCTCCTATAATCGAATGTCAACAATGTCAGTATATTCCTAAATGCATTCGATGTGATGTATCGTTAACGTATCACAAAAAAAATGATTCTTTAACATGTCATTATTGTGGTTATGCCATTCCATCCATTCATGTATGTCCCTCTTGTTCTAGTACGGATTTAAAAGCAAAAGGTCTGGGAACTGAAAAAATTGAAGAAGAGTTATCGATTCTTTTCCCGGATATTAAAATTGGTCGTATCGACCAAGACACTTCTAGCTCAAAAGTTGCACTCTTAAAATTATTAACCGATTTTGAAAATCAAAAAATACAAGTTCTTGTTGGAACACAGATGATTACAAAAGGATTAGACTTTGGCAATGTCTCGTTGGTAGGTGTAATAAATGCAGATAGTCTGATAGCATATCCTGATTTTAGATCCTTCGAAAGAGCTTTTCAATTAATGGTTCAGGTAAGTGGTCGTTCGGGTCGAAAAGAGAAGCAAGGGCAGGTAATTATTCAATCGTATAATCCTTCTAGTCCTGTAATTGATTTTGTGATTAACAATAATTATTTAGGTATGTTCCAACATCAGATAAGCGAACGAAGAAATTTTCATTATCCTCCCTTTGTCCGTTTGATTAAAATTGTGGTTAAGCATCCTAAAGACAGAGTGGTAGTGGATGCAGCAAAACAACTTGCTTCTCTCTTGCAAAAACAGATTCCGGATACCGTTTTAGGGCCAGAATATCCTATGATTTCTATGATTAACAATTATTATTTAAATGAAATATTGATTAAAATTGATAAAAATAGCGGCCTTAATCAAAAGAAGAGTAGAATTAAAACCTTGATCAATCAAGTATTGCATCAACAAAGATATTCTGGAGTGAAAATTTCGATTGATGTTGACCCTCAATAAATAAATCCTTTTAATTTTTTAAGAATTGAAACAAAAAAAAGTCATTCAAATGGTGAATGACTTTTTTATAAAAATATTTTTTTTTAATAAATTTCAGGAAGCATGAATATTAATCCAATCCCTGCAGAAAATTGGTGATGTTGTTCATAAATATAAAATCGATTCTTAGCATATTGATAATCGCCAAAAATATTCATTCCAACATTTTCATTAAACATATAGTTTGCTTTTAGTCCAGCATGAAAAACAACAGGACGGTAAGTCTCTTTTTTTACATTTACTAGGGCATCTTGGTTTGGTATTGGAGTTCCATAATTGTTGTATGGATATACTTCTTCGTATAAAATTGTGCCTGAGGGGGTGTTTAGCACTTGAAATCCAGCACCAGCAGTAAGCATAAATGAAATTTTTTCGTTTGGCATTGCATTAAAATAAGCATTTGCTGTAAAATTTCGGATATTATACATATTCACATCTACCGTTGTCCGGTTGTAAGAAATATCTGGTTTAGTTGCATAATTGTCGGCAAATTTATTTGGAAGAATATCCATATACGACCAATCGACTCTTAATCCAGCACCAAATAGATAATGAAAAAAGTATGCTCCTTCCAAATTTCCAAAATAACCAATTTGTTGAGTCTCTTCAAAGTTATTACGGGTAACCCCTCCACCTATACTAAGAAAATGAGGTTTGGTTTCATAAAATTGGCCGAATGAAAAACCAATGGATAATCCAACAATCATTAGTAATAAAGTATATTTTCTCATATCACGTAATTTTTAAAGTGCTAATTTATGGTTTTTTTTTATTAAATTCTAATTCAATACGTTTTTTTTAAAAAAAAGTTTCATTTTCCTATTAAGTCAGCCAAAATTTAGATTCCACAGAAAATAATTACTGGGAGGATTTTTTTGTTTTCTATAAATAATCTATATTTGAAAAAAAAATCGATGATAGTAAGAAAATTAAAATGTGCTTCATGTGGTTCTAGTAAGGTAGCCGAAGTTAAATCTGGATACGTTTTTTGTGATTATTGTGCAGCGTTTATGGGGTTTGATTTTGTAAAAATGGAGGATGAGTCAAAACAACTCTTTGACATGAACTATTACCTTGAAAATGGAGGTTGGCCACAATCTACACAAGAGTATTTATCTGTTGTAACTCAATTAGGGGAGGTTATCGAACAAAGAGATTCTGAAAAGTATATTGAATTGGCAATGAAACAGATGGAACTACAAGTATCGCTATTGCCTGGTACTTTTTCACCTAAAATGAAGGTGGAAGGATATCGAAAAAAATTTTTAACCTATTACCATGCTTTTTTAAAAGATCAAATTGAAGATGGATTTTTTGAAAATCAAAAGAAAATTCAAGAGATGTTAAGAGTACTATCACAGAATATAAATATGGAAATGATCGATGGAAATTATATTTGGAGGTACGATGAACATGCAAAAGAATATTTTAAAACGGTTTACGAATATTCTGTTAGTCTTTCTGAAAAAGTGATTTCATACCCTTCAGTAAGATTATATCCAGATGAGATTTCCGAAAATAGCAAAGATTTGTTTCTTAAGCAAAGCATGGCGGGCTATTGTAAAATGTTGTCAGAATCTGATTTTATTTTACTTGCCAAAGAGTATGGTTTTGAAAATTATTACATCGAGATTCCAGATTTAGAAACCGATGATGTTCAATGTTCGTGCTGTAACTCCACGATAACCGCTTTGAAGGGTGCCAAACTAGTAGTTTGCGAAACTTGTGGAAACAAAGTGGAACCCAACACTCGGATGATTCATTGTCAAAATTGTGGATCTACTTTTACTCCTACGAATGGTTCTGATAGTCGTTGTGAATATTGTGGATCGAGAGTGCAACTATGTTGATTTATTTGCTGTCTAGTAAAAATAAGAGTGCGTAATTAAACTTTTTATTAAATAATGTGTCTATTAAATTATTCAATTAAACTTAAAACCAATAAATGATGAAAAAATTTGGAATTTTACTTGTAAGCATGATGATGATTACTGCTGTTGCATTTGCTCAAAAAGGAAAAGTGAAAAAAGAATCTTTAACTCCTGATGCTAGAGCTAGCCGTAATATCGAAGTCATGAAGAAACAACTATCGTTGACGGATGATCAACAAGTTAAAATTAAACAGATAATTCTTGAAAAAATGGTTCAGCTGGATGCTGTAAAAACAAAGTATCAGGGTAACAAGACAAAAGAGAGAAATCAAGAAATTCGCGACATCAGAAACAATTACATGCAATCGTTGAAAATTATCCTTACCCCCGAGCAGTATGGTAAATGGCATGATGGAAATAAAATTAAAAAACAAAAATTTAAAGCTGGTAAGAAATCTGGGGATGTAGAAGAAGAAAATGAAGATATTTTCTAATTATTTCAACAATTCAATACTTATAAAAAGCTATCTTATTGCAAGATAGCTTTTTTTCTGTAATTCATTTTGTTGTTAAAATTGTATTTTTTTTCTTATCGTTTTTTGATTATGCAAGTATAATAACTTTGCTGAAAAAAAATCTTACATTAGGTTTTCTATTGATGAAATTTGGTTTTCAACCCATTTATCTCAAACTCGGAATTTTGAATAAAAAAGAGTATTTTTGCATCCTAAACTTAAAAAAAATGAATTACATGAAATCTACTGTTTGTACATTTATTCTATTAACTATGGTTGTTATTGGATTCGCTCAAAAAGGAAAAAAATCGGATGAAAATCCATTTTTTACGGAATGGAAAACACCTTATGGAATTCCTCCTTTTGAAAAGATAAAAAATGAGCATTTTATACCCGCTTTTGAGTTAGGCATGAAACAACAAAAGGAAGCCATACAAGATGTTGTAAATTCAAGTGAACAAGCTACTTTTAAAAATACGATTGAAGCCATCGAAAATTCGGGAAAGTTGTTATCGAGAGTAAGTTCTGTGTTTTCCAATTTGCGTTCAGCAAATACAAGTGCGGAATTACAAAAGATAGCCACTGCGATCCTTCCAAAATTATCGGCGCATAGCGATGATATCAACTTAAATCCATTGCTTTTTAAAAGAATTGAAGTAGTTTACAAAAACCGAAACTCTGAAAACTTAAATGTTGAACAAATTCGGTTGGTAGAAAATTACCACAAAAACTTTATACGTTCGGGTGTTAAGTTAGATGCTTCAAAGCAAGAACGCTTACGTGCTATTAATCAAGAGATGTCGTCGCTTACACTAAAGTTTGGCGATAATTTATTAACTGAAAACAATAGTTTTATTTTGGTTGTTTCGAAGCAGGAAGACTTAAAAGGCTTACCCGAATCCGTAATACAAGCTGCTCGTGAGGAAGCTAACTCCCGAAAATTGACAGATAAATGGGTCTTTACATTAAACAAACCCAGTTTGATTCCATTTTTGCAATATTCTGAAAATCGTTCACTTCGCGAATTTTTGTATAAAGGATATTTGAATAGAGCCAATAATGGAAACGAATTCGATAACAACGATATTATTTCCAAAATAGTAAATCTTCGTTTAGAAAGGGCAAAGTTGTTGGGTTATGAAAATCATGCAACTTTTGTGTTAGAAGATAATATGGCTAAAACCCCTCAAAGAGTTTTCGATTTATTTGATAAAATATGGAATCCGGCTCTAAATCGTGCAATGGAGGAAGAGAATGACATGTATCAATTATCAAAAGAAGAAAACTCGGGAATTGAAAAAATTGAATCATGGGATTGGTGGTATTATGCCGAAAAGGTTAGAAAGAATAAATACAATCTCGATGAAGAGGAGTTGCGCCCATTTTTCAAATTAGAAAATGTAAGAGATGGAATATTTTGGGTTTGCAATCAGCTTTATGGTATTCGTTTTACGGAAATAAAAAAAGATATTCCTAAATACCACCCAGAAGTAACCGTGTATCAGGTAGATGATAACGATGGAAAATTGCTTGGGGTGTTGATGATGGACTTTTTCCCTCGTTCTTCAAAACGTGGTGGAGCATGGTGCACTTCGTATCAACCGGCACACTATATCCAGGGTAAAAGAATAACACCAGTGGTTTCTGTTGTTTGTAATTTTACCAAACCTACAGCAGACAAACCATCTTTGTTGAACCAAGATGAAGTGGAGACATTTTTTCACGAATTTGGTCATGCTTTACATGGATTATTTTCCAATTGCCAGTACAAAGGAAGTATAGGTGTATCTCGTGATTTTGTTGAATTACCATCTCAAATCATGGAACATTGGGCTACTCAACCAGTTGTACTAAAACAATACGCTAAACACTATAAAACCAATGAAATAATCACCGATGCATTGATAGAGAAAATGCAAAAAAGTGGTAAGTTCAACCAAGGGTTTGCTACCGTCGAATTTCTTTCGGCAGCTTATCTTGACATGATGTATCATACAAAACCGTTGGATAAACCCTTTAATCCCAGTTCATTTGAGAAAGAGATGATGACACAACGTGGGTTGATAAGTTCCATCGCTCCTCGATACAGAAGTACCTATTTTCAACATATCTTTTCGGGTGGATATTCGGCTGGTTATTATAGTTATATATGGGCAGAAGTTTTAGATTCGGATGCTTATAACGCATTTGTAGAGACAGGGGATATTTTCAATAAAAAAGTTGCTAACGATTTTCGAACAAAAATTTTAGAACGTGGCAACACCGTAAATCCACTTCAAATGTATCTTGATTTTAGAGGGAAAGAACCAGATATTTATCCTTTGTTAAAGAATAGAGGATTAGCCCAATAATTAATGCAATTTAAAACAAATAAATAATCAAAAAATGAAAAAATCAGTGTTATGTCTAACCATCGTTGTATTGACTTCGATGGGTTATTCTCAAACTAAAAATTCATCACCAACGGTAGTAAATCCATTGCTTACCGAATGGAAGACACCTTATGGTTTACCTCCATTTGATAAAATTAAAATTGAACATTTTATTCCTGCTTTTAAAGAAGCCATGGAGGTTCAAATGAAAAATATTGATCAAATTATTGGAAATCAAGAAAAACCTACTTTTAAAAACACCATTGAGCAACTTGAAAAATCTGGTGCTTTGATGACAAAAGTGGCATTGGTTTTTTACAATGATTTATCTGCAAACACAAGTCCTGAGCTTCAAAAGGTGGCAGAAGAGATTGCTCCAATAATGTCTAAACATAGCGATGATATTTCGCTAAACCCAAAGCTTTTTACAAAAATCAAAATTGTTTACGAAAACCGTTCTGCCGAAAAACTAAACGGTGAACAACTTCGTCTGTTGGAAAAATATTACAAGGATTTTGTCCGCAATGGCGCTAATTTGAATGAAAAAGATCAAGCCAGACTACGTGAAATCAATAGCCAAATGTCGTTGCTAACCTTACAATTTAGCAACAATGTAATGGCTGAGACCAATGGTTATAAACTAGTGATAGAAAATAAAGAGGATTTGGAAGGATTGCCACAGTCGGTGATACAAATGGGAGCAGATGATGCAAAGAGTTTTGGAATGGACGGAAAATGGGTCTTTACGACCAAAAAACCTAGCATGTTGCCATTTTTAACGTACGCTTCAAAACGTGAGTTAAGAGAGAAAATATACAATGCATATTTAAATAGAGGGAATAACAATAATGAGAATGATAACAAAACTATTATCTCCAAAATTGTAAATCTTCGACTTGAAAGATCGAATTTATTGGGATACCCAACCTATGCAGATTATGCTTTAGAGGTTACCATGGCTAAAAATGCAGAAAATGTAATGAATTTATTGAATAAACTTTGGGACCCTGCTTTAAAAGTTGCGAAAATGGAACAAGAAGAGATGGAAAAATTGGCTGCTAGTGAAGGTCAAAATATTAAAATCGAATCTTGGGATTGGTGGTTTTATGCCGAAAAAGTGCGAAAAGCAAAATATGATTTGGATGAAGAACAACTTAGACCATACTTCAAATTGGAAAATGTGAGAGATGGTGTTTTTGCCGTTACAGAAAAACTATATGGTTTGAAATTTATCGCTAAAAAAGGAATTCCTTTGTATCATCGCGATGCGGTTTTGTATGAAGTAAGAGAAGCAAATAACTCTTTATTGGGTGTTATAATGCTCGATTATTACCCACGTGCTAGTAAACAAAATGGTGCATGGTGTACAAGCTATCGCACTGCACATTATGAAGCTGGTAAACGCGTTATTCCAATCGTGTCCATTAACTTAAATTCAAATAAGCCTACAGGAAAAGATCCTGCATTATTGAGTTTAGATGACGTAGAGACTTTCTTTCATGAATTTGGTCATGGTATTCACGCTTTAGTTTCTAACTGTCAATATGAGGGTAGTGCCAATGTATCTAGCGATTTTGTAGAACTTCCGTCTCAAATTTTAGAAAATTGGGCCATGGAATCTCAAGTTTTGAAAATGTATGCAAAACACTACAAAACTGGAGCAATCATTCCTTTGGAGCTAATCAAAAAATTAGAAGCTAGTAGTAAATTTAATCAAGGTTTTGCAACTGTTGAATATCTTGGAGCTTCTATCTTAGATATGAAATATCACATGCTTTCAAATGCTGAAAATATGAATGTAAGTGATTTTGAAGCAAATACACTTTCGGAGATGAATATTCTTTCCTCTATTGCACCTCGATATAGAAGTACTTACTACCTTCATATTTTCTCCAGTGGTGAATATGCTGCCGGGTATTACAGTTATATTTGGTCTGAAGTTCTCGATTCAGATGCTTTTGCTGCTTTTGTAGAAAAAGGTGATATTTTTGATAAAACAATTGCTACTTCCTTTAGAAAGAATATTCTAGAAAAAGGCAACAGCGTTGATCCACAGTTGATGTACAAAAATTTCCGTGGTAAAGATGCGTCTATTGAGCCGTTGTTGAAAAAACGTGGACTTAATTAATGGTTTTATTCTTTAATATGGGAAATTAATTTATTTTAATTTCGAAGACTTAAATAACATAGATACTAACCTGAGAGCTTGCCTTGGGTTAGTGTTTTTTTTGGTTGTTGTCCGATAAAAAGATATAAGATTTCTCCCTATGGTACCAATGACAGAATTTCGTATGATAAAAAGCCGCCCGTTCGACAGGCTCAGGGTGACCGGCTTTTTATCTTAATATCACTAATGTCACTAACCCTTTTTTTTCAATTTTTTGAATGGTGTCTCCGAATGACAAGGAGTAGCGTGAATAATATGACGGAAGGGGTTCCCCATAACATATTGATAGTGATTTCGTACGAAGTGAGAAATCTTTAATGATTTTGTTTCATTACGTTTTAATCGGACAATAGTGTTTTTTTTTATTAATTTTGAAATCATATCCTAAAACATTCTTAAGATGAAGATTCTTAAAACTGATTTGCGAAATATTACTTATTTAAGGAGTTTATATTTCAATTCTTTGCCTCAATTTCAAGAGCTATATTTAGAATTAATGGTTTCTGAATCAGATTATTACCTCTTTCAATATAAAAATGACTCTATTGGTTATGCGATCGTTTCATCAGAGAACAAAATGATTGAATTTTATGTTTGTGATTCTTATGTTCGTTTAACAAGATTTTTTTTTGATCGTATTGTTAAAGACTTTCATGTTTGTGATATTTTGTGTAAATCCTTTGATACACATTTACTACATTATTGTTTGTTGAATTCATATACTTATTCAATAGTTGGTCTAATGTATCGAGATTATGTTGGCTTTTCAATTAAAAAGGAGTGTGATATTATAATGAAAAGGTCAAGTTTGTCTTCCTTCGATTTATTATGGAATCAAGATAATTCCATTACTGAGTTGTTTGAAACAAGTCATCAACTGGCTCAATTTATTGAGTCCGAACATGTTTTAGAGTTTTATAAAAATGGCAATTTAATTGGTTGTGGAACTGTAATTAAAGTTCATCCAGATTGGAGTTTTTGCGACTTGGGGGTATGGGTAAATCCAGTTTATAGAGGTTGCTCTTACGGTGCACAAATATTAATCCAGTTGAGAGAATATGCTTTAAATAATAAATTCACACCAAGTTGTGGTTGTTCCATAGATAATCTACCTTCACAAAAAGTAATCGAAAAGAGTGGTTATGTGAGTCATTTTTCTCTTTTAAAATTCAAAACAAAGTGATTATTAAGTTTGAAAATTAATAATAATTATAAAAAATATCGATTTACTAAAAATGCAAACCCAAATTTATGTATTTTTACACAATTAATGCTTCAATGTAATATGAATTTATCGTTGTTTCTTGTGTTAAACTAATAAAAAATCGATGAGAAAGTTATTTGTTGCTTTCCCTAAAGTTATATGGCTTGTTGCTTTGTTTTTTTCTTTCAATATAGGATTTTCGCAGCAAATAAGCACAAATAAGGTCTTTAAAGTTGGGGTATATGATAACCCGCCAAAAATTTTCATCAATAGTAATGGCAATCCAGATGGTATTTTTATGGATGTTTTAAAAACTATTGCCAAAAAAGAGAACTTAAAATTTGAATATACAATAGGTAATTGGTCTGATTTGTATAACAAGCTGAAAAACAATGAGATTGATATTTTGCCTGACATGGCATATTCTGCAGGAAGAGATTCTCTTTTTGACTTTAGTATACCAGTTTTAAGTTCATGGCTTCAGTTTTTTACAACAAAACAATGTGTAATAAATCGCATTTCGGATATAAATTACAAGAGGATAGGTGTTTTAAAATCTTCAAGCCAAGATGAATTTTTGAAAAATGATTTTAAGCTTTCTCACCATATTGACTCTTCAATTTTTTCATTCGACAACTATACCCAATCAGTCGATGCATTAAAGAATGGTCAAATTGATTTGATTATAGCCAACCGATTTTTCTATTTTTCAGAATTGTGTGATGATGAAATTTTACCCACAGGAATAATATTAGAGCTTTCGGAGTTGAATTTTGCATTTTCAAATTCTACTAATCACGAAATCATTAAGTTATTTAATAAAAATATTTCTGATCTTCAAAATAATCCACAATCTGAATATTATATTTCCTTGCAAAAATGGTTGAATAAGGAAAAAAAATTAATCCCGATATCTATCAAAATTCTATTAGGAGCTCTATTATGTGGATTATTATTTTTTTTACTTTTCATTGTTTTTCTCAATTATAAAGTGCGTCAAAAAACGCAACATTTGAAAATTAAAAATGACGAGCTTTCATTTGCAAATAAAAAAAATGAAGAGAGTGAGTTGTTTTTTAGAGTGATTTTTGAAAGTTCTCCTATAGCAAAATCAATCACTTATTTAAATGGGTTGATGAAGTCAAATGTTGCTTTTTCTGGACTTTTGGGGTATACACCTGTAGAGTTTTCTAAATTAAACTGGTCAGAAATTACGCATCCTGATGATGTTGAATATAGTCAGAAAATGATTAATAATCTTTTGGAAGGCAAATGTTTAGAAGTTCATTTTGAAAAAAGGTATATTCACAAAAATGGATCAATAATTTACACCGTGGTAAATTCTAATTTGCACAATGATACAAATGGAACACCACTGTTTTTTATTGCGATAATTGTGGATATTACAGAAAGAAAGTTAATGGAGGAAGCGTTAAAAGTTGCAAAAGAGAAGGCTGAAGAGAGCAACAAACTTAAAACTGTTTTTTTGCAAAATATGTCGCACGAAATACGTACTCCGATGAATGGAATACTTGGCTTTATTGATTTGCTCAAAGATACAGAGTTAAACGACGAACCCAAAAATCAGTATTTAGATATTATTAATAGAAGTGGTGAGAGATTGTTGAATACCATTAATAATATTATTGAAATATCTAAAATTGAGTCAAATCAAATTGAGTTGCTTATTACAGAAGTAGATTTAACTCAATTGATGGATTTTCATTTTGCTTTTTTTAACGAACAAGCCAAAAAAAAGGGGCTGCAGTTGAAAATTTCTGAACAAGTATCTCATGAAAAATCAGTAATTCAGACGGATAAAGATTTATTGGATGCTATATTGATTAATTTATTAAATAATTCCATTAAGTTTACTCATACTGGAACTGTTGAGTTTGGTTATTTTTTGGATGAAAAAAATATTGTTTTCTTTGTAAAAGATACTGGTATTGGAATTCCTTCGGATCGAATTGAGCATATTTTTGATCAATTTGTAGTTTCTGATTTGCATTTAACACGCTCTCATGAAGGCTCAGGGCTAGGTTTATCAATTGTTAAATCATATATTTCATTGTTAAATGGAAAGATTTGGGTAGAATCAGAGGTGGAAAAGGGGAGTACATTCTATTTTTCGTTACCTTATTGTAACCCTGAACAGTGAAAATAACTATTACTGAAAAAATGGATAATTGACAGGATACAACTTCCAAATAAAATATTCAATTATTTCATTTTTTATTTTTTAACTTGTGTTTGAATCCAATATTAATTCCTTGAAATACTTGTTTCCTTATATCTCATAAAAATTTATACCTTTGCAAAAAAACAATTAAAATTGATTTATTTCTATGAGTGAGCTCACATCATTAACAGCCATTTCGCCTATCGACGGAAGATATCGTAAAACTACAGAATCACTTGCTACATATTTTTCAGAATTTGGATTAATCAAAGCGCGAGTAATGGTTGAAGTAGAGTATTTTATTGCACTTTGTAAGTTGCCATTGCCTCAATTAGCAGGGGTTGGTGAGGAGAAATTTGAAAAGATGCGTGCCATTGTTTCCCATTTTTCTGAAGATGATGCATTGAAAATCAAAGAGATTGAAAAAACTACCAATCACGATGTGAAGGCAGTAGAATATTTTTTAAAAGATAAATTTTCTCAACTTAGCATATCCAAAGAGCTAGAGTTTATTCATTTTGGATTAACTTCTCAAGATATCAATAATACTGCAACACCATGGTTGATAATGAATGCTCACAATCTTGTGTTAATGCCTGTTTTTGAGGAAGTTTGTGATTTATTACATTCCCAAGCATTAATGTGGAAAAATGTTCCAATGTTGGCTCATACGCATGGGCAGCCTGCTTCACCAACTACAGTAGGTAAGGAGTTGTATGTTTTTTACGAACGACTTCAAAATCAGATAAATATGGTTAAATCTATCCCATTTACTGCAAAATTTGGAGGAGCTACAGGAAACTTTAACGCCCATTTTGTGGCATATTCTTCTATTAATTGGGTAGATTTTGGAAACAGTTTTGTAAAAAATCACTTAGGATTAGAACGCCAGCAAACTACTACTCAAATCGAACATTATGATATGATGTCGGCATATTTTGATGCTATTTCGAGGATAAATACGATATTAATAGATTTGGATCGGGATATGTGGACTTATATTTCGATGAATTATTTTAAACAAAAAGTAAAAGAAGGAGAGGTGGGCTCATCTGCAATGCCTCATAAAGTAAATCCCATTGATTTTGAAAACTCGGAAGGTAATTTGATGATTGCCAATACGATGTTTCGATTTTTGTCCGAAAAATTACCAATATCTCGCTTACAAAGGGATTTAACTGACTCTACAGTTACTCGCAACATTGGGACTCCTATTTCTCATACAATCATCGGATGGAAGTCATTAATGCGTGGTCTTTCTAAATCCACACTTAATGATCAAGTTTTGGCCCACGAATTAGAAAATAATTGGGCAGTAGTTGCAGAGGCAATTCAAACAATTTTACGGCGCGAAAACTATTATCGCCCATACGAAGCCCTGAAAGATTTAACTCGGGGTAACGCTCAAATATCGAAGGAGTCGATACATGAGTTTATCGATAAGTTGAATGTAACTGAGGATGTAAAATGTGCTTTAAAAGCCATTACACCCCACAATTACACTGGTATCATTTCGTTTGAATAAAAAGTATATGAATGGATTAAAAAAACTTGTTCCATGGCTAAAACCATATTCATTAAAGCTTTCGTTTGTAGTTTTTATTAATGTTTTATCCATTGTTTTTTCCCTTTTTTCTCTTGCATTTTTAGCTCCATTTTTAATGCTGATTTTTGGTCAAACGAAGCTTGTTACCGAAATGCCCCCTATTGGAATTACGGTAAACGATATCAATAATATATTGAACTATTATGTCAGTAAGGTCATCCTAAGCGATGGCAAACAGGCAGCATTGTTAATGATAACCATTTTAATTTTATCGATGTTTGTTGTTAAAAATGCATTTAGCTACTTAGCACAATGGTTTATGGTTCCAATTCGGAATGGTGTAATTGGCGATATTCGTAATGCAATTTATGATAAAATCTTGATTTTGCCCTTATCATTTTTTTCGTCTCATAAAAAGGGAGATATCATCTCAAGAGCTATCTCTGATGTTCAAGAGATTGAAGTATCCATATTGAGATCTATTCAACAGATATTTAGAGAACCCTTAACTCTTGTTATTTATATTATTGCATTGTTTTCGATTAGTTATAAACTTACATTATTTGTAGTATTTGTCATCCCAATTGGAGGTTTTATTGTAGGTAGAATTTCTAGAAAATTACGAAGACAATCTAATGAAGCAAAAGATTTACAAGGTTCGTTGTTATCGATGGTGCAAGAAACGGTTTCTGGAATTAGAGTTGTGAAGGCATTTAATGCAATTAGTTTTGCTTCAAGGTTGTTCTCAAAATATAACCGTAATTACACAAGGTTGATAATTAAGATATTACGACGTGTTGATTTGTCTTCTCCTTTAAGTGAGGTTTTAGGAGGGATAATGATTATGACAATCTTGATTTTTGGAGGGAATCTTGTCTTAAACAATGATTCTGATTTAACCGCTGAGATGTTTATCACGTATTTGCTCATGTTTACTCAAATTATTAATCCTGCTAAAACCATTTCTGTTGCTTATTATAATTTCAAAAAGGGCCTCTCTTCGTTTGATAGGATAGATTTGATTTTGCTAGCTGATGAAAAAATTACCGAAAAAGAAAATGCATTAGGTGTAAAAGATTTTCATGATAAAATTTGTTTTAATGGGGTAAATTTTAGTTATGAATCTGAACCTGTATTGGTAAATATTGATTTGACTATTAAAAAAGGCCAAATTGTAGCTTTGTGTGGTCATTCAGGTGCAGGCAAATCAACCTTGGCGGATCTTTTACCTCGATTTTATGATGTGAAATCTGGGTCGCTCACCTTGGATGGGATAGAGGTAAAGGATTTAAAAATTAACGACTTAAGATCTCTTTTTGGGATTGTTTCCCAAGATACTATCCTTTTCAATGATACAATTTATAATAATATAGCTTTTGGCATTCCCAATGTTACTGAAATTCAAGTGGAAAATGCTGCCAGAATTGCAAATGCTCTTGAATTTATAGACCAACTCCCCGAAAAGATGCAGACAAATATTGGAGATAGAGGTGTCAAGTTATCTGGTGGTCAACGTCAGAGAATTAGCATTGCTCGAGCAATTTTAAAAAACCCCAGAATTCTTATTTTGGATGAAGCCACTTCAGCATTAGATTCCAATTCTGAAATATTGGTACAAAAAGCTATTGAAACGATGATGGAAAATCGTACTTCCTTAGTTATAGCACACCGACTATCTACTATAAAAAAGGCGGATTTAATCATTGTACTTGATAAAGGTCGAATTGTAGAACAGGGTTCTCACGAGTCATTAATGAGTCTTAACGGATATTATCGAAGATTAATAGATCTGCAATCTTTTTCAATGTGAATGGGGAATATATATTAACAATCGAATATTCAAAAGTTTTGCTTATTTTAGCTTTTTTAGCTCAATAAATAAATATATTTGTGCTAATTTTACATGAAACTAATAGAAGTAATATGATTTTTTTGAAAAAATATAAATATCTGATTATAATAGTCTTATTTTTTTTGTGGATGGTGTTATTTGATTCAAATAGTGTTGGAAGGCAATTAGAATATCTTTCTGTTTTAAATAAGTTGGAACAGGAGAGTGATTTTTATATGAAAGAGATTTCCGAAAATCAGAGTTCAACTACCGAATTGGTTACAAATATTGATAAATTAGAACGATATGCTCGCGAAAAATATCTCATGAAAAAAGAGAATGAGGATGTCTTTATCATTATCGATGAGGCTGACTCGAAAGAGTTAGAAAAGAAAAAGTAGAATAATTGATTTTGAATAATAAAAAAGCCATCCCAATTGGGATGGCTTTTTTATTGGGAATGTAATATTATCCGTTGATTACTGCATTCACTTTTGTTAGTATTTCTTGTTCTAGTGCAATGGCTTGAGCTTCAATTTTTGCACCGTTATCAATCAGTTCTTGAGCTTTAGCTTTGTCTTCCAAGCCAGCAGCGTTGATTTTTACATTTAAGAATGCACCCATGACTGCCGAACGGCAACATAATGCACCTACACCTGCGTCGGTAACAGAATTAGGATTTCCAATTTCCACCATCGCTTTACAAATTTCGAATCCTTGCAACGATTTTTCCATTGTTCTGTAAGGCACCAATGTTGCATACAATGTTGCATCTTGAAGGGCATTTTTTCGGGCTGTTTCTTCAGCATCTGTTCCTTTTGGCAATCCCAAAGCGTCCATGATTTTATTGAAAGCTGCAGTGTCTTCATCTACCAAATGGATCAATTCATCCTTTAGTTGCTGACCTTTTTCTGCCCAAATAGAGAACTCTTCCCAACGCTCGTCCCAGCCTGGTTTGTGTGAAGATAAATTAGCAACCATGGTTCCTAAAGATACTCCTAAAGCAGCCATGTATGCGCTAATTGAACCACCTCCAGGAGCAGGAGACTCAGATGCAGTTTCGTTAGCAAAACCAATACAGGTTAAATCCACCAATTTCTTTTGCTTGTCCTCAGCTGCCAACATGTATTCGATTATCTTTTCTTCAGGGTTGAATGGCTTAAGATCATCCAATCCCATCGATTTTACAGCGATTTTAATCAGTTCTTCTTCCGATACACCTACCGAACGTTGTTGTTTTGCAAGGAAATATTTTCCAGCATCGGTAAGGGTGCTTTTTGGGACCAACCCAACGATTTCGGTACCAGTCACGCGAATCCCTCTAGCTTGTGCTTTCGAACACACTTCGTCGAAGGCAACATGTAATGGGGTGGCTGCAATGTTGGTGATATTCATAGACACTTGTGCTACAGCGTATTCATCGATAAACCAACCAATAGCTTTAGTACCTTTCAAGGTTCCTGGAATCATCACCTGGTTTCCTTTTTCGTCTTTCTTGATTTTTCCGGTTACTGGGTTGCCTTCTCTAACAGGTCTACCTTTCTCACGAACATCAAATGCTATGGCGTTGGCTCTCCGAGTAGAGGTGGTGTTGAGGTTGTAGTTAACAGCAATCAGAAAATCGCGTGCACCAACAGCTGTTGCACCAGCAGTAGCATTAAAAGTGGCTGGACCGAAATCCGGTTTCCACTCCGGTTTAGTGATTTTATCTTTTAACCCTTCATATTCTCCTGAACGGCAGAATGCTAAGTTGCGGCGTTCTTTAATAAGTGCTGCATTTTCGTAACAGTAAATTGGAATATTCAACTCTTCTCCAATACGTTTTGCCAATTTGTGAGCATATTCAGCCACCTCTTCCATGGTGATGTTGGCCACTGGAATCAAAGGGCAAACATCGGTAGCTCCAAAACGTGGATGAGCTCCATGATGGTTACGCATATCAATTAACTCAGATGCTTTTTTTACCGCCATAAATGCAGCTTCAAGCACTTCATCAGGAGTTCCAACCATCGTTACTACCGTGCGGTTGGTTGCTTGACCTGGATCGACATCCAAAAGTTTTACCCCGTCTACTTTTTCAATTTCCGCTGTAATTTGTTGGATTACAGACATATCCCTTCCTTCGCTAAAGTTCGGGACGCATTCGATTAGTTTTTTCATTATTAATATTTGATTTTTCTTGTTTTGCGTGCAAAGTTATTAAAAGTTATGGAATAATTGATGATAGCAGCGTGAAAGGTGAAACGATTTTTCGTGAAAAGAAGATGGCGAAGAGAAAACGTGAAAAGGTATTAGTGAAATGTGAAAAGAAGATCGCGATGCGGATGTGTGTTTTTGTTGGTCTCACTTCTCGCTTCTTTTTACGCTGCTATATTCTGTCACGCTTCGCGCTCCTTTCACGTTTCACGAAAAATCTTTTTAACTAGTTTCACGTAAAAAAGAGTAAGTTTGCACAAAAAAACAAAAACATGAATGCTTCAATCATTAATATTGGTAACGAGCTTTTAAGTGGATTGATCGTTAACACCAATGCTTCTTATATTGCTCAAAAACTCGATGAATTAGGAATCGATGTGAAACGAATCGATACGATTGCCGACGATTCAGAGGAGATTAATCAGGTGCTTGATTATCATCTCCAAATTAGTGACTTGCTTATCATAACCGGAGGTTTAGGCCCGACAAACGATGATATCACGAAAATCACCCTTGCCAATAAGTTTGGGATGAAGCTTGTTTTTCATCAGCCCAGTTTTGATCATATTCAGCAACTATTTTTCAATAGAGGAGTAGAGGTGTCTGAAACCAACCGTCAACAAGCATTTTTGCCCGAAGGATGTACTCCATTATATAACTCTCAAGGCACTGCACCTGGGATGTGGTTTGAGATAGGAGGCAAAATTGTGGTCTCTATTCCTGGAGTTCCTTTTGAGATGAAATCGCTTATTCATTCTCAAATTATACCTCGTTTACAAGAGAAAGTGAAATCAAGGGTGATTCTTAGAAAGTTGTTTTACACTACTGGAATTGGAGAATCAAATTTACAGGATTTACTACGCACTTGGGAGTATGAGTTGCCAAAGAATGTTCAAGTAGCTTATTTGCCAGAACCTGGTATTGTAAAGCTAAGGTTGAGTGTCTTTACTCCTACTACACTAGAAGCACAGAATTTATTAACAACAATAGAATTATCACTCAAAAACTTGCTGGGAACGCTTATTTATGGAGAAGATGATGATGTAATGGAGACCGTTATTGGTAAGTTGTTAATTGAAAAAAAATGCACTTTGTCAATAGCAGAAAGTTGCACTGGAGGGTTTATTTCTCATTTGATAACTTCTATTCCTGGAAGCTCAAATTATTTTACGGGCAGTGTAGTTTCGTATGCCAATGAGGTGAAATCTGAAGTCTTAAAGATTGATACAGCCTTGATAGAAAAACATGGTGCCGTAAGTAGGGAAGTAGTAATAGCCATGGCTCAAAATGTTAGAAAACTCATGCAAACCGATTATTCTATTGCAACCTCTGGAATAGCTGGACCTGATGGTGGAACTGCTGATAAGCCAGTAGGCACTGTCTGGATTGCCATTGCTACACCTGCTGGTGTGGAGGCAAAAAGGTATAATTTCGGGGAACATCGAATGCGTAATATCCGTAGGTCTTCCTTGGCAGCATTGAATGAGCTGAGATTGGTTCTTTTGAATAGGTAAAACAGGTGACTAGGTAATGCAGGGGACCAGGTAAAACAGGTTACCACGTAAAATAGGAAAAACAAGAGTTTATGCATTTTATTTCTTTATGTTTCAATTTTATTATTAAAAAAATGTGATGCGTCCTTTCGATCCTGAAAAACATTCGCCAATGGCGAATCTCCGTTTTTTGTGGACTCTCGGAAAATGATAATCCGTCGGTTGACGGATTTATTTTTCGGAGCTTTCGACTTTCCACTCCTATATTCTCGCTTTGCGCCCTTTTGACTTTTTACTTTAGACTTTCAACTGATAATTGTTGTATCTTTGCAAAATATTTCACGTAGGTGGTTATTCAAATAAATTTTAATCAGAGCGTGTAACCATTTACTATGTCATTTAAAAACTTAGATCTTATAGAGCCGATCTTAAACGCTCTTCACTCTGAAGGATACGAACATCCTACTCCAATTCAAAAAGCATCTATCCCTATTATTCTCATTGGCAACGACTTATTGGGTTGTGCTCAAACTGGAACAGGCAAAACGGCTGCATTTGCGCTCCCAATCATTCAGCAACTTATGTTGCAAAATCACACCAACACGCATCAACGAAAAATTAGGGCACTTATTATAACACCTACTAGAGAGTTGGCAATTCAAATTGATGAAAGCTTTGCAAATTATGGAAAAAATACTTCGTTGAAACATGCAGTTATTTTTGGAGGAGTAAATCAAAACCCTCAGGTAAATCATCTTAAATCCGGAATTGATATTTTAGTAGCAACACCCGGGAGATTGTTAGATTTGCATAATCAAGGTTTTGTTAAATTGAATGAATTAAAGATTTTTGTTCTTGATGAAGCCGATAGAATGTTAGATATGGGCTTTATCCATGATGTAAAACGTATCATTAAGTTGATTCCTGCAAAACGTCAAACGCTTTTCTTTTCGGCCACTAT
This sequence comes from uncultured Lentimicrobiaceae bacterium, assembly GCA_964653595.1. Taxonomy (GTDB): domain Bacteria; phylum Bacteroidota; class Bacteroidia; order Bacteroidales; family WCHB1-69; genus JBAXTE01. The sequence continues at coordinate 62,806 of CAZZHH010000007.1, read as the reverse complement.
GCCCGAATCCATAATGTCGTTGGCAAATTCTATTCTTACCAATCCGAAAAGAGTGGAAGTTACACCAGCATCTACTACAGCAGAAACGGTAAATCAGGAACTTTTTTATGTGGATACAGAGAAGAAGAAGGAGTTGTTGATATATACGTTGCAAAACTCCAAAGCAGATTCTGTTTTAGTTTTTACCCGCACCAAACATGGAGCTGATAAAGTGGTCAAATTGCTAAGTAAAGTAAATATTAAGGCAGAAGCTATTCACGGAAATAAATCTCAAAATGCTCGTCAAAGAGCGTTGCAGAACTTTAAAGATCGAACTACTCGTGTGTTAGTTGCTACTGATATTGCCGCTCGAGGAATTGACATTGATGATTTGGCATTAGTGATAAATTATGAAATACCAAATATCTCCGAAACCTATGTGCATCGCATTGGTAGAACTGGAAGAGCAGGAGCATCTGGTAAAGCAATCTCGTTTTGCGATGCAGAAGAACGAGCATACATTAAAGATATTCATAAATTGATTGGATTAGAAATTCCAGTAGTGGAAGATCATCCATATCCAGCTTTGCAACTTCGTTTTGAAAGAAAACCAAAAGAGAAACAGCAAAATGGGCGCTCTCAAAATTTAAACAGACGACATCAACCTAGTCGTTCAAAAGCTACTACTTCTTCAAATACTTTGAATGAAAAAGAGGATAGATTTTCTAAGAACGTCAACAATAATGGAGTAAAAAGGGAGGAACGCATAGCTCCTAAAACTATACGTCAACAGAGCTCTCCACCCAGAAAAGAGGAGAGAAGCCCATCGCGAAATTGGGGAAGACAACGTTAGTTTGTGGATTGTTTATTATTTTAAACAGTTTTTAAAATTAATGTGAGTTGATGTTCTAAAAAAAAAAAAGCTTTTCTAAAAGCTTATATTTGAACCCAATCTAATTGTTAGTTGGCTAAAGTTTAGAAAGAGGAAGAAAATGATTTGTTTTTTCATTAATTGTTCATTTTGTGAATAAAAACTGTGTATTTATTCATTTTTATTATTTTTCAACAACCCCTTTTTTGCATTCCTTGGAGAAATTACCTTTTCACCTGTTTTTGCTTCAAGCTCAATTCTGGCATTTCTGGCGATTTCCCCTCCTTGTTGAGCTACTTGTGAATGCTCACTAAAAGAGGCAGGGTTTGTGGCTTCTGAAATACGTTTGGTCGATAATTCCGCAAGCATATTCAAAACCAATTCTGTATTGGCCATGTTGTCGCGCAAGTTCTCCTTTTTTAATCCTTTGAATTTTTTGGATTCTTTGGCTGTTTTATCAGCCCTAGTTTGGTATATTATATCAGTCAATGTTGCAAATTGAACACCTTATTTCATCCTCTTGACTTCCATTCATCGGTTAATTCCTTTTTGATTTCAATGCTTTTCAGTCTCTGATTTATCCAATTGCCTGAATATCCAAGCCGTTTATAGTCCATCATGGCTTGTTCAATGGATAATTCCAGATCTTGCATTTGATCCAATCGCTCTTTGGCTACTTGTGCAATCCAAAGTTTTAAGAGGGTTTCTGAAAAATCAATTTTTCGAGGCAGATGATTTTTTAAAAACCGCAGTTTACCTCTGTAAATGAGGATTTTTAAAATTGAAATCTAACGCTGAAAAATGATTTTTTAGAAGTCCCGTAAACGGTTCTGCTTTTGGCGATGGGATAGACTGAATTAGCCGGAAAAGCTGTTGGGTGGAGGCTACATCGGTCATATAGTTCTTCCCGTCAGTTGAAGGCATTTTCAGTTGACTACAAACTGTTGTCAACTGATTTCCCTCTTTATTTAATCGATTTTTTAAGACACTCCAATATTTGCGAGGATTTGGGCTGTTTGTCAAAACTCCTACCACATCTACAATTGTGAAATACCACTCTTCGGTCTCTTCATTCCAGACTGTGCGAACATTTCGTTCTTCGAATAACCTGATTTCATTTTTTATAAGTTTTCTTTTTTGGGGTTTGTTGTACAAATATAAAAAAAAATTTTTGTAGCATGGTGTTATTTAATAAAAAAGGCCGTCCCGAAAGACGACCTTTTTTATGTATAATAAGTTTAACCTTATTTCTTCGAAGCTTTGATCGCAGCTTGAGCAGCAGCCAAACGCGCGATTGGAACGCGGAATGGGGAGCAACTTACATAGCTTAAACCGTTGCGGAAGCAGAATTCTACCGAAGCAGGATCTCCACCTTGTTCGCCGCAGATACCCACTTTAAGGTCTTTGCGTTCTGCTCGTCCTTTGGTTACAGCCATTTCGATTAATTGTCCTACACCATCTTGGTCGATGGTTTGGAATGGATCAGCAGTTAAAATTTTGTTGTCCAAATAATCGTTCATAAAAGCACCGGTATCATCACGGCTGAATCCAAAGGTCATTTGGGTTAAGTCGTTGGTTCCGAAAGAGAAGAATTGTGCAGTTTTAGCCATTTTATTAGCCAATAGACAAGCACGTGGAATCTCAATCATGGTTCCATATAGATAATCAATTTTGTCAATGCCAAATTTAGCACAAACTTCTGCATAAACTCTGTCAACGATGATTTTGGTGAAATCCAATTCTGTTACATCACAGGTTACAGGAACCATGATTTCTGGTTTTGGAGTTTTTCCTTCTTTAACCAATTCTGCAGTTGCTTCGAATAAAGCACGGATTTGCATTTCGGTAACTTCAGGATAAGTAACACCTAAACGAACACCACGGTGACCCATCATTGGGTTTGATTCGTGAAGAGCTTCGCCACGTTTTGCAATTGCGTCAGCACTGATGCCTAAAGCTTTTGCAAGTTCAGCTTGGTTTTCTGCTCCTTGTGGGACAAATTCGTGGAGTGGTGGATCCAATAGACGGAAGGTTACTGGAAGTGTATCCATCGCCTCTAAAGTTCCTTTATAATCTCTTTTTACATAAACTGAAAGTTCGTCAAGTGCGTTGCGACGTTCTGCTTCGCCTTCACTTAAGATCATTTTACGTAATAAGAATAAGGCGTTTTCAGTTCCTTTGCCATAGAACATGTGCTCGGTACGGAAAAGACCGATACCTTCAGCTCCGAAACTACGAGCTACAGCAGCATCATCTGGAGTATCCGCGTTTGTGCGAACACCCATGGTGCGGAATTTATCTGCAAGCTTCATAAACTGTTGGAAACGAGGGTTTTCAGAAGCATCCATCAATTCCATAGTTCCTAAATATGCATATCCTTTGGTTCCATCCAATGTCAATACATCACCTTCGTTTATTACAACACCAGTTTCTTTAACAGTCGCTTTTTTGCCGTCAACGTCAACGTGTAGGGCACCTGCACCAACGATGCAGCATTTTCCCCAACCACGTGCAACCAAAGCAGCGTGTGAAGTCATACCACCACGAGCGGTTAAGATACCATCGGCAGCGCGCATTCCTTCAACATCTTCAGGATTGGTTTCTTCACGAACCAATAATACTTTTTCCCCTCTACGTTGCCATTCAACAGCGTCTTCAGCAGTGAAAACCACTTTGCCAACAGCGGCGCCAGGACCAGCAGGTAATCCTTTAACGAAAGGTTGAGCACCTTTTAACATTGCAGGATTGATAATTGGGTGTAATAATTCGTCAAGTTGAGTTGGGTCAAGACGTAAAACAGCAGTTTTTTCGTCGATGCGACCTTCAGCCAACATATCCATCGCCATGTTTAAAGCGGCGGTACCGGTACGTTTTCCAACGCGGCATTGCAACATGAATAATTTGCCTTCTTGGATGGTGAACTCGATGTCGAGCATATCTTTGAACGCGTCTTCTAAGCGGTTACGGATTTCAAATAATTCTGTATATGAATCAGCCCAAGCTTCTTCCATGCTATGAAGGTGCTTGTTTTGTTCGTTTTTAGTGTCATCGTTAAGCGGACTTGGAGTGCGGATACCAGCAACTACGTCTTCACCTTGGGCGTTAATCAACCACTCACCATAGAAAAGGTTGTCACCAGTTGCAGGGTTACGAGTGAAAGCAACACCGGTAGCAGAAGTATCACCCATATTTCCGAAAACCATTGCTTGAACGTTTACAGCAGTGCCCCAAGCGTCAGGAATACCTTCGATACGACGGTATGAGATTGCTTTTTTACCATTCCAGCTTTTAAATACAGCTTTGATACCACCAAAAAGTTGAGCTTCAGCATCATCTGGGAACTCTTGACCCAATGATTTTTTTACTGCTTTTTTGAATTCTTCAGATAAAAATTGTAAGTCTTCAGCAGTTAAATCAGTATCTGAAGCATATCCTTTGCCATGTTTATATGCATCTAACATTTCATCTAAAGATTTACGGATGCCTTTTCCATCAGCAGGTTCTAGACCCTCTGCTTTTTCCATAACCACATCGGCGTACATCATAATTAATCGACGGTAGGAATCCCAAACAAAACGAGGATTGTTGGTTTTTTTCAATAAAGCAGGAATTGTTTTTGAACTTAATCCGATGTTTAACACGGTGTCCATCATTCCTGGCATAGAACTACGAGCTCCTGAACGACATGATAATAGAAGAGGATTTTCGGTGTCGCCATATTTCATGCCCATTGCGTCTTCCACTTTTCTCATTGAAGCCCAAACTTCATCGGTCAAAGATGCAGGTAATTGACAATTATTTTCGTAATATGCAGTACAGCACTCAGTGCTGATTGTAAATCCAGCAGGTACAGGAAGTCCTAAAAGACACATTTCTGCTAAATTAGCACCTTTACCTCCAAGTAAATTTTTCATGTCGGCTTTGCCTTCGGCTTGCTTATTGCCGAAAAAATAGACATACTTTACGTTACTCATTTGATTTTCTTATTTATTGATGATTAGATATTTACATGTTTTTTTCTGAAACGAAAGGGCAAAATTAATCATTTTTAATAGATAAACCTATTAAGAAAAAGTTAACTTTTAAGAGGTTGTGATATTTTTAGTCGCGCTTCGTCTACTTGAGTTGAAAAATGCTTGAAAATGAGCAGATTGGCTTTCAATGAAATGAAAATTAAAAGAAAATTTGAGCAAAGAAGAAGATTCTCAACTGTTTTTAATTCCTATTTATCCCTAGTTGTATTCGTCTTTTAATTCGAGTTTAAAACCGAAAAACTCTCAACTTTCAACTTTAACATTTCACTTTTAAATCTCCCCCAATCTGCATCACTTGTACTGAGCGAAGCTGAAGTATCCGCGTTCCTATTTCTTTAGACCCGCATCGCGCCACATAACTCATAACTCTCTCGTTCAACTCGTTCCACCTGTTTTACCCGTTCTACCCGTTCTCCCTATTCAACTCATTAAAACAAAAACAACACAGCCAAATTCTCTCTAAGTACCCCGCATTCTTTTGAGTTTTTCACGATTCCTCTAGAATTAGGAGAGCCAAATGCGGCTACCGTGTATTCTGTTTCGGAGAAAAAAATCACTTTTCCAACTTTGTATGAGATTTGAGGGGCAATTCGATAAAGATATGCGATATCGTTGCCACGGGCATAGACGGCTCCAGTAAAAGCTTTTGTAGAACCTAAGTTTTGAGCCACTCCTGCAAAAATTGAGAAATTCAACTTTTTGAATTTTGAAGCAACATTTATCCAAACTGACTGTTGCGCAATGGGGGAGAATGAGCGTTGATGATTAGTAGTGTCAATGCCAGTAATTCCTACTCCGCCCAACATGGCTTGATCATAAAGATTTTGTCCCCAGATATATTGAGCTTTAAGGGTAATTTTTTTGAAATCCACTTTGCCAAAAGCGTGCCCACTGAGACTTGTAACATATTCGTTCACTCTATAATTGCTGTCGCTTTTGATGCTCATGTTGATTCGTTTATAGTCACAACCAGCTCCCAACATCCAATTTTTTCCTCTATAAATAGTTTGGAAATCTAGCGAAGGAATTGTCTGGTTTCTGAGGTAATCTGGAGAAATTCCGTTAGGTCCGATGGAAGAGTTATCGCGATGCATCGAAGCTACGCCAACGAAGTCAATATGTTTGGTTTGAAATTGATAACGTATTTGTGGTGCACGCATTGCGCTTTTAATTGGATTTCCCAAATTTAAAGAAAGCATATCGGGAAATACCTCTGGTGCTACCAGTGGGTGCCAATATTGGCCAACTAAAAGAGAATGACGATTGTTTTCAAGTTTTATGTACGCATGGCGGAGTCTTAAACCACTATTGGTTGATTCACTGGCACCAGTAAAGTCTGTTTCAATTAGCGAAGTGATAAACATGGCCTTGGTTTGAAATGTGTCTGTATAAAAAATCAATCTGCTACTAGTTGCAAATTGATTGTATTGTGGACGGGAGTTTATATCCATTCCGTTTTTGTCAAAATTTGGTTTTTTAGGATACATTAAAACAAAACTTTCTCTTGCAGAAACAATTTGTCTTGAGTCAAAAATGGCGTCAGCCTTTATAAATCCTTTTACTTTTACCTTGTGTTTTAGGGAATCAATGGGAGACGAGGCGATGGTAGGTATTAGTATTGATGTTAACAAACAGAGAGTAATTATTTTTTTCATTGGACAAAAGTAAAAAAAAATGAATAATTGTGAATGTTATTTAGTCATTAAACTAGTAAATTGCATTTTTTTTGTACATTTGCATCGGTTAAGGTAGTTGGTTTTCATCACCAACTATAATAGAAATATATTTTTGTTTTCATAAATTTATGCTTCTATAATAGGGAATCCGGTTAAAATCCGGAGCTGTACCCGCAGCTGTAAGCTCTGTTACGATCTTTCAGATACCACTGATACAGGATGTATGGGAAGGTGAAAGAGATAGGAGTGAGCCAGAAGACCTGCCTTTATCAAAAATGAATTCAACATTGAGTTGAAAAGTGAGTATTTATATTAGTAATTCAGACTTTCGGGAAGAAAAGTCAAAATTTTTTCAGGATGAGAATTAGTCGTTTTAATAGCACTCTTTTTATATTGATTATCTTTGTTTTGAGTAGTTGTAATCAATTTTCCAAGAAAGACTCTCCTTCAAAAAGGAGCTATCCAAAATATGCTAGAGGTTTTTATGTTACTGAAGAAAATGGATATAAAGAGGCTTTTGTAACAAACCCATGGGATACAACAAAAATATTAGCTCACTATGTTTTTATTTCAAAAAGTATCACAGAAAATCCGATACCAAAGAATGCGATAGCAATAAAAGTTCCTTGTCATTCAGTTGCCTGTTTGTCAACTCCTGAAATTGGCTTTATAAGTCGTCTTGGGCTAGTTGACAGAATTACAGGTGTCTCTGAAAAGGATTATATCCAAGATACAGTGTTGTTAAATCAATTGGCGAGTAATAAGACTATTGATTTAGGGCCTTTTGAAGCGTATAATGTGGAGTTGTTGATGGAGCTAAATCCAGAAGTCCTTTTTGCTGCTCCGTTTAAAGAACAGAAATATGGAAAAATTATTCAAACAGGAATTCCTATTGCCTATTGTTCTAGTTACATGGAAGATACACCATTGGGTAGAGCAGAATGGATAAAATTTATTGCCCTTTTTTTTGATAAATATGAAGAAGCATGTCGATTGTTTGATGTTATCGAAAAGAACTATCTTCAAGCATCGAAGTTGGCTAATAGCTCAAAAGTGAAACCTACTGTCTTTTCGGGTAAAATGTATCAAAATATTTGGTATATAAGTGGTTTAAATAGCTATATGGCTCAGTTTTTTATAGATGCTGGTAGTCAATACAAATGGCAAGATTTGTCTTTTTCAGGTTCTGAACCCATTGGGTTTGAGCGAGTGTACGAACGATGCTACGACTCAGATTATTGGGTGATGTTGGAATATGCCCCTTTTGGATATTCGTATTGTCAAGTAGCATCAGAAAATGAAAAATATAAAGATTTTTATGCCTTTAAGAATAAAAAAATTGTTTTTTGCAATACAAAAGACACCCCTTATTATGAAAAGGGAATTGTGGAGCCAGATGTGATCTTGACGGATTTTGTAAAAATATTTCATCCAGAGATAATTCCTAATTACAAACCTACCTATTTTAAATTGTTGGGGAATGAAAATTAAAAGAGGAAAGATAACACTGGTTTTTATCTGTTTACTAGGATTTACAATCTTGGTTTTTGGACTGAATATTATTTTTGGGAGTGTTTCTATTCCATTTCATGCTAGTGTTAGAATTCTTTTCGGCGACACGAACCAATCAATCGTATGGCGAAACATAATTCTTGAGAGTCGTTTGCCCCAAGCAATTACTGCATTGTTCTCTGGATCAGCATTAGCAGTAGCAGGTTTAATTTTGCAGACATATTTCAGAAATCCCCTTGCCGAACCTTCAGTGCTGGGTATTAGTTCAGGGGCTAGTCTTGGAGTTGCCTTAGCTGTTCTACTCCCTGCTTTTTTTACGGTTACTTTTACCGATTTTAATGATGCTTTTCAAAATGTTACTATTATCTTGGCAGCTTTGTTGGGTTCTGCGTTGGTTTTATTTATTATATTGTCGTTAACCTCCTACATCAGAGATACCGCGATGTTGTTGGTTGCTGGTATCATGATGAGTGCTCTTGCAAGTTCATGTATTGGAATTTTAACTGTTTTCAGCCATAGCGAAAGTGTACATCAATTTGCTATTTGGGGAATGGGGTCATTTAGCATGGTTTCTAAGCAACAGTTAATTTATTTTGTCCCCGTTATATTGATGGGTCTTTCTATTTCTTTACTGTTATCTAAAACTTTAAACACATTGCAATTGGGAGAGAAAATGGCGTTACATCTGGGGGTAAATATCAAAAGAGCTCGATTATCCATCATATTTGTTAGTGGTTTGTTGACTGCTGTTGTTACTGCATATTGTGGGCCTATAGCTTTTATTGGTATTGCGATACCTCATTTAACAAAGTTGATTTTTAGAACTGCAAATAATGGGGTATTGTTGCCAGCAGTAATGATATCTGGAGCTCTTTGTGCAATGATATGTAGCTTAATTGCTAAAATACCAGGTCTTGATGATGCTATTCCTATCAACGCAATTACGGCTCTATTTGGTGCACCTGTTGTGATTTGGATTATTGTACGTAAAAATAAGGTAAAGTCTGCATCATGATATTGGAAGTAAAAAACTTAACTACAGGGTACCGTCAAGGGAAGACTGAGACAATTTTGCTTCAAAATGCAAGTTTTCAACTTCATAAGGGTGCTATTTATTCAATTTTTGGGGCCAATGGCATTGGGAAATCTACTCTTATTTATACTATTTGTGGCATTATTCCTCCTCTCAATGGTGAATTGAGAATTGGGAATAACCCTTTGTCGAAAATTTCCAAAAAAGAGCTTTCAAAATTAATAAGCATTGTGCTTACAGAAAGACCTCATGTTGAATATCTTACTGTATATGATTTTGTGGCATTTGGTCGTACTCCCCATACGGATTTTACGGGTTTTCTTACCCAAGACGACCATGCGATAATCAAGGAGTCTATGGAAATGTCCGAAATTTATCATAAACAGAATCAACTAGTGGATAGTTTGAGTGATGGCGAATTTCAAAAAGCTTTAATTGCCAAAGCATTAGCTCAACAGACTCCCATCATTATTATGGATGAACCTGCTTCCTATTTAGATTATGCAAATCAATTACATCTCATGAATTTGCTGAAAAAATTGGCTAATGAATCGGGAAAAACCATTTTACTTACTCTCCATCATCTTGACTTAGCGGTAGAATTTTGTAATTATATGTTCGTTATTAACCACGATAAAACCCTGAAAATGGGCATTCCTGAAGATTTAGTTTTAAACGGTGATTTTAATAGCGTTTACCACAATAATGAGCTTGAATTCGATTCCTTATCCGGTTCTTTCAAACATCCAATACAATGTCATGTAGAAGTTCAAATAGATGCTCCTGCTTTACAAAAAAAGTGGATTGAACATGCTTTGATGAAAAATAATTTTTCAAAGATTCCCTTTATCATTCGATTTAAAAATGATGCTTACCAAATATGCCAAGAGGATCTAATCTTAGCAGAGGTAGATTCAATAGATGGTCTGTTGAAAAAAATTCAAGAAATGTTATCTCGCTAGTAAAAAAGCAGATTCTTACTTGGAAATATTGATTTTTAAGGAAAATGTGATTTTTTTTCTACTTGTTTTTAGGGTTATATTAGTAAACTACCGATACAGTGCCATTGTAGTATATGTTTTTATCCCCTTGATTGTATGAAATTACATAAAAATAAACTCCAAAAGGTACTTTTATCCCCATATAAGTTCCATCCCACTTGTCTTGTTGTAAATAGGTTTCATAAATTAGGTTTCCCCAACGATTAAAAATCATCATATGATAGTTTTCTGTAATTTTTGAAATAACTGGGTAAAAACTATCGTTAACTCCGTCTTCGTTGGGCGTAAATACATTTGGAATGTAGTCGCCAACCCCAATTACAGTGATATATTTGGTAATTGAATCCCTACAACCTTCTGGAGAAGAAGCTTTAAGTTGGATTGGATAGGAGCCTTCATAGTTGTATAAAGTAGAAGCATTAACATCCGAACTCGCGTCCCCATTCCCAAAATTCCATTGATAGGTATCTCCATTTTGGCTTAGATTAGTAGTGCTGACAAGTAATGGAGCTAATCCATTATCGGGTATAAAAGCAAAATCAGCAATCACAAAGGAGAAGTTTAATGTTTTTGTAGTGCTGTCACTACATCCATCATTGCTTACCTTGTATGTTACAGATATTGAAGTTCCAACAGTAGTTAAATCAATAATGTTAGATGTTATTCCGTTGCCACTCCATGTTCCACCAGGTGTTCCAGTTATTAAGCTGTTTAAATCAAAGGTGTTGGATGATTTACAAATAATAGAAGGGATGTTAAGTGAAGCTGATGGAGCATTTGTAACCAAAATGTCATGTGTCTCTATTTCTATGCAAGGATCTGTGCCAACTGTGTAGGTAACTGAAATATTGCCAGTTAATCCAGTTGGATTGAATGTATTTCCAGTAACGCCTGTTCCAGACCAGGTTCCACCAGGTGTAGCAGTGACAGCTAAAAGGGTATTTAAATTCAAAGCTCCAGCTGATTGACAAATGGGTGCAGGGGCTGTCCAAGTTGGGTTGGCTGATGCAATTACGCTGATGTTTTGGCTCGAAGTAGCTGTGCATGGTGCAGAGCCTACGGTATAGGTTACCGAAATATTGCCAGTTAAACCACTTGGATAAAACGTATTGCCTGTAACTCCTGTTCCCGACCAAGTTCCACCTGTTGTAGCAGAAGCTGCTAATAATGTGTTTAAATCTAATGGGGTAGCCGATTGACATAACGGAGTGGGAACAGCCCAAGATGCGTTGGCTACTGTAATTACATTTATATTGTGACTCTCTGTGGCTACACAAGGAGTAGTTCCAACTGTGTAAGTAACTGAAATATTGCCAGTTAATCCAGCTGGATTGAATGTATTTCCAGTAACCCCTGTTCCCGACCAAGTACCACCAGTAGTTGCAGTGACAGCTAAAAGGGTATTTAAATTCAAAGTTCCAGCTGATTGACAAATGGGTGCAGGGGCTGTCCAAGTTGGGTTGGCTGATGCAATTACGCTGATGTTTTGGCTCGAAGTAGCTGTGCATGGTGCAGAGCCTACGGTATAGGTTACCGAAATATTGCCAGTTAAACCACTTGGATAAAACGTATTGCCTGTAACTCCTGTTCCCGACCAAGTTCCACCTGTTGTAGCAGAAGCTGCTAATAATGTGTTTAAATCTAATGGGGTAGCCGATTGACATAACGGAGTGGGAACAGCCCAAGATGCGTTGGCTACTGTAATTACATTTATATTGTGACTCTCTGTGGCTACACAAGGAGTAGTTCCAACTGTGTAAGTAACTGAAATATTGCCAGTTAATCCAGCTGGATTGAATGTATTTCCAGTAACCCCTGTTCCCGACCAAGTACCACCAGTAGTTGCAGTGACAGCTAAAAGGGTATTTAAATTCAAAGTTCCAGCTGATTGACAAATGGGTGCAGGGGCTGTCCAAGTTGGAATTGCCGAAGCAGTGACGTTCATATTTTGAGTTGAGGTAACCGTACATGGTACATTTCCAACGGTGTATGTGACAGAAATGTTGCCACTTAATCCTGACGGATTAAATGTATTTCCAGTAACTCCATTGCCAGACCATGAGCCTCCAGGTGTAGCATCCGATGTTAAAAGTGTATTTAAATCAATAGAGGTTGCCGATTGACAAATTGAAGTTGGAGTCCACTCTGCGCTTAACGGAATATAGGGTGCTTGACAGCCATCGTTGTAATACGTTGCCACTCCAGCATCGGTATATCTAACTCCAGCACCATCCGCAGTGGTTTGCACTCCAAGCTGGTCTATTAGCAAATTTCGATAATAAGTAACTTCATCGCTTTGTCCAGTAGAGATTTGCCAAAGTCTTAGTTTCCTAGTAAGTTGGGAAGCTGAATTGCCACTAGCAGTTAAATAATTACCAAAGTTTCCAGCAACTACACTTGAGTTTTGAACTAACACATATAGGGTGTCCGATAAAAGTGAGAAATCATTTGCTGTGGGTGTAAAATCATAACTGGTGATAATTATCGCTTTTTTTCCTGCAGGAATAACTCCTTGGTTGTTAGTGCCACCAGTAGGAAGAATCAATTTTCCACAATTTGTGATTGTAGCGTTGATTTGATTGATTTTGGTAACAACTGTAGTGTGATTAGCAGAACCTGGTGTAATCCAACCCGCAAAAGAGTTTCCAACTGTAGGCCATTTCCCTGTTTGGAATGTCCCTGAATTTGCACCGTCTACTCGAATATCTGCAACATTTACCGGAAGTGATTCTGTTCTAAAACGAACCATCTCATTTTTTCCCTCATCAGTTCCATCACAAGCATCTACCAATATACTTTCAATCTGAACAAACTGAGCTAATGCTTTATTGTTACAGGTAACAAATACCATGAATAACAAAGACAGCAAAATTGTTGAAGATTGAATTTTAAAACCGTTTAATAATTTCATATATAAAATATTACAATAATCTTTTTAATGGATATAACATTTGCATTATACAAAAGTAATCATTATTATAATTAAAAGATGTGAATTAACGTCTTGATAACGAAATATTTATATGCCTTTTATTTCAAACATAATTCTTGTTATGAGGAACTTTATAAAAACAGAATTTATTCTAGTGAAATGAGAAAAATTTTATTTTGAAATTTTCCTTATTTAACTTCAATTGGAAGGGGTTAATAGAATGGTTAATTCAAATATTGAATTATCGTATTCAGTATAAATGGGATTTGTGAATAACTATCTTTATATTTCTTTATAGTTCATTATCAAGGATTTGAAAAAATCACCTCGTTCTTCAAAGTTTTTAAAACTATCGTAACTAGAGGCAGCTGGACTCAGTAAACAAATTTTACCCTTGGAAGTAATTTCAAATGCATTTTTTAAAATGGAAGAGTAATCCATTTCAAAGATAATATTGGATGTGATTTTTGAATTTTCTTTTGTCATATTCATCATTCTTTCACCAGCTTTGCCTGTAAAAAGGATGTTTTTAACAGGGTGCATTTCAAGATAGTCGATTAATATAGAATAATCAATTCCTCTGTCATATCCTCCTAAAATCAATGTTTCTGTATTTGAAAGCGTCTTAAGTGCTTCTATGGTTGCTTGAGGTATGGTAGAAATGGAATCGTTGTAAAAATCAATGCCATTTTTGCTTCCTACAAATTCTAATCGATGGGGTAGAGGGGTAAATGATTTAAATCCAGACTCAATATCTTTAGAATGAATTTCATAGATCATTGCTATCAATGCAGCAACCATCATATTTTTTTTATTATGCTCCCCTTTTAGTGGAATGTTCTCCATCAGATGAATATTTTCGTTTGGAAACATAGGTGAAAATATAGTGCTAGGAGTGCTTAAAAATATGGAACTATTTGATTCTTTCGTAGTGTTAAATGATATTTTTTGAGATAGAATATGATTCGATTCAATTTGTTGGAGAATAGTTTTATCCCCAGAATTATAGATAAAAAAATCGTTTTCAGTTTGGTTAATTGCTATGTTTAATTTTGCTTTTTGGTAGTGATTATAACTGATATAATGGTCTAAATGCTCTTCAAATAGATTTAGCAACACAGCAATATGTGGCCCTTTTGAAATGAATTCTAGTTGATGCGATGAGAATTCACACACGATAATTGAGTCATGTTGAATTTGAGGAATAATGTCAAATAAAGGAATTCCCATGTTTCCTGCAATCAACACGTTGGAGTATTGCTGTTTTAAGACATGATAAACTAAGTTGGTTGTTGTGCTTTTCCCTTTAGTACCAGTAATTCCAATCGTTTTATCCCCATACAATTGCAAGAAAATATCCGTTTGGGATGTGATTTTTGTCTCTGGGTTTACTTTGAAATTTTTTAGGGTAATGCCAGGAGTTTTTATAACAATGTTGAATTTATTTATATCTTCAAGGTAATTGCTCCCAAGGACAATGGATAAATTTTTGTCATGAGCAAATGGAGCACAATCTAAGTTGGTATTACTATCTGCAATGGTTAGCTCTTTAGCTGGAAACATTTTTCTGAGAAAATGATAGGTAGATTTTCCTTCACGACCAAACCCTAAAATAAGGCACTTTTGGCTTTCTAATTCTTTGATGATGTCCATAATAAACTCTTTTTAAGAAGAGAAATAGCTTCTTCGGAAAGAAAATGTTTTGTTTCAAATTGCTCCATAAAATCATTAATATCAGAAGGGTTTATGGCTTTATATGCGTTGCTTTGTTTAAAATAGGATAATAAAAAGGGTAGTGTTGATGAATTTCCAAATTCTTGAATAGTTTTCCAAAGCGATAAATTCACCTCTTCCACAGTGCCGATACATTCGAATGGTTTGATGGGTGTGATACCAGTAAGCTCTTTTAATTCAGGGAGTAAACTCTCTTTTTCAAACAAATTCTCTCCATATATCTGAATTAGCTCATCCATTGGAATAAATGCAGATAATATGGTAAATGTAAAAAGACATTTGGAACAATTACAACACCATACGTCGTTTTTGCTTCCAACATTGCAGCTTTTAAAAATAGGATGATACTGTTTTAGTCTTGAGAATAACGCTGCAATTTGCAGTTCGCTTAAGGGTCGTAAGAAACTGTAATAGTTAAAATTGCTCGTTAAATGAGTGTTCACATAATCTCTAAAATCGGATTCAAATTCAAATGATTTGGAGTATTGATGGTTTACGTCTGAACCGATAATGGTTGCCTCGTTGGCACTTGATTCATTGGATAATAACACATTTGGTGTTTCCGATAAAGTCCCAACTAATAAGGTGATAAATGCCAATAATGCCGAAAAAGGGGTGTGCCCGTTCAGATAGCCTTTATCATTGAGAGCTATAAGATGTGGATCGATGGCTCTGTTTATTTCAAATATGGAATCTCTATCATAGCCAGCCACCTCAATACACCCCAGCGTGGCTCCTCTTGGGTTTAAAATCAACGGTGTTGTTTTTGTGTAAAGTTGTTTTGCCATGGATAACGTTACATTAGAGTCTTTTCCTCCTCCTATTGGGATTATGGCATGGCTGCTTGGGTTAAAAGATACCTTCGAAAATGTGTTATCACTAACGGATTGTATTGTGGTAAAATTAACTAGATCAGAAGTGATTCCATTGGTGTAAAAAAACTCACCTAGTCCTTTGTAGTATATCTTTTTCCAAAAATCGATTTGAGTTTCGGTGAGCTGATAGGGTTTAATGAGGATCTGTTTGGTACATGTGCTTTTCCAATAACTTATCAATTCTATCATGCCAATGTGGAAGATGATTGTGTCTAACTCCTTTATTGAATGTTTGTTGTAAAATGATAGATAATCTTCTCTAAAAGGGATAATAATTGTTGGCTTAAAGTTATGTATTTCGTCTATCCAAAAGTTGAATTTGATATGTAAATTCTTGTTTACATCTAATTCATAGGTGTAACTTTCAAAAATAAATTTTTCATATTGTAATCGGAACGAGTCAAACTTTTGTTGATTCTTATTGTTTGTCATATATAGGATGAATAAAAGATTCCTTGTTTTAAAAAATCAAAATTACTAAAAAAAACTCATTTCATAGCAAGTTCAATGTAACCTCTGTTATTCGTATTCTCAATAGAAATAAAAATGAAACAGAATAAAAAAATAAAGGTTGGTTCTCTTTTAATCTCTGAGCCCTTGTTGGAAGGTGATTATTTTCGCCGATCGGTAGTATTGGTGCTAGATTCCAATCCCAAAGGGGTGATGGGGGTGTTGCTTAATAAAGTAATTGATGTCGATATCAATTTAATTGTTCCCAAGCTATCTGTGAAACCTTTTAACTTAAATTCTGGTGGTCCAGTTGCTGAAAATAGAATCTTTTTTTTACACAATTTGCCCGATAGTATTTCGGAAAGCGAAAAAATTTCTGATGGAATCTATTGGGGTGGGAGTGAATTGGATATTAAAAACTATTTTTCAAATAACTCATTTGATCCTAAAAAGGTGAAGGTGTTTTTAGGTTATTCCGGTTGGGATGAAGGTCAGCTGGAACAAGAGATTAAACAAGGCTCTTGGGCTATTTTAAATGATTATTGCTATGATGCCTTCCAAATGGAAGCAGAGGAGATGTGGACTGCTTTGGTCTCAAAACTAGATCGAAAATATCACGTTTGGCTTCGTTTCCCTAAAGATTCCATGATGAATTGAAATTGAATTCCAACTGTGACTCTTTGCAGTTATATTTTCCACCAAACAATTTTTATGGATTGTTTTTCTGTAAATCTTTTTGGTTTTAGGGAAAGGTTCTGGTTTATAATATTGTGGGTTTTACAATTTTGGTTGTCACACTGAGTTTATCGAAGTGTTTATTGTTAGCCTCTACCTATAATCCTTCGATAATCCCGATATATATCTGGACTGGATGGCAATTTCAAATATTTTACCTTTAACTCTAATAAATGGTATTAAATACCAACATTATTGTAAAACACAACCTAGTAAATAACTACTAATACTATAGATTGATAGTAATTATCGGATTTTTACTAACTAGTGATTATCCATTGACAAAAAAAAACTGCCGATCCTTTCGAATCGGCAGAAGTGCAAACGAGAAAGAAAAAACGACTCAAATGCACACACACATCTTTATTTATTCAACAACCACACGTTTGGTAATTGTCTCATTTTTATTGTTGCGAGCTTGAACAAAGAATACTCCTTTTCCTAATTGAGAACAATCAATATGTAACAATCCTGAAGCATTGCTTTGTGAATAAACTAGTTGACCAAGTACCGATAAGACTTTAATATCGTAAGCTCCATCAAGGTTAATGTTTACAAAGTTTTTAGCTGGATTTGGATAAATGTTGATCGATTCCGAACTAGTTTCGTTAATGCCTTGTAGAATGTTCATATCAGCTAAACTACGAGAAGTGATATGGTAACGTCCATATGAAAAATGAGCAATACCAGTAATAGAACCAGTTCCTTGAGGTAAAACAGTTACAGGAGTAGTGATATAATCGGTAGTAAAGAAAGAAGTTTTGAAAGTAGAATCCGTAGTTGAAGTGCCTTCTGTAATACGATATTTTTTATTGGTGTTAAATCCTAGTGCTCCGTTAGCATCGGTGAATTTTACGTTAACAATACGAACCACTTTAGATTGATGAGGTTTGAATGCAATTGAGTCTAACATTTGTGCAATGGTTACATCTAACACAGGAATTGTGTTGCCAGTAGAAGTAGCAGCAGCAGGATTTTGAGTAGGAACAAATTGGTACATTCCAAAATAGGTTGTTAATTTACCAACAATGCCAGTAATTCCATCTCCAACGTTGTAGTTAGTAGTGATAATTCCTGCTTGATCATCTATCAAAATTGCACCTGAAGCATCTTGAATGAATTTTTGGTTACGGTTTGCTTGTTTAAATGTTAAAATTGCTTCACTGTTCAATGTATAAACAGTAGTATTATCAGCCGCTTTTGTTTTTAAATCAGCAATGTCAGCTACATTGTTAACAACAAAGTTGATGGTAAAGTTTTGAGGTACTGTCATTACATTTGGAGTTGTAGCCATATCAGCAACACCATTAACGGTTAGTGTGTAGTCTGTGCTAGGGGTTAAAGCAGTGCCTAAAGTAAGGGTAACAATGTTTCCACCAGATAAAACAGCTGATGAAATAGTGTTTCCAGCTAATGTGTAATTTGCAACATTTTCAGCAGTAGCTTGAGAAACAGGCTCACTAAAAGTTACTCTAATAGTAGTTGCAGTAAGTGCAGTTGCAGATGAAGCAGTAGGAGGAGTTACATCCACACCACCACCAGTGCCAACTGCTTCATTCCATGTAGTTGCTACTCTTAAGCCGTCAAATGTTAACTTTGGACAAGATGATGGAGAACCTTGACGGATAACTACTTTGTCGATACTTGTATAATCTGCAGATGTGATATCAGAAGCAACAACATTAGCCGAAGGCTCAGTTCCATTAATTACTGGATTTACAAATAACGATGGAATATCGTTGGTTGCTCCAGCTACTATTTGAACTTTTAATACCACAAGATGAGTAGTAGATAAAGCATAAACTGAATCAGTCCAAACAAGACTTGTAGCGGTTGATCCTTTCAAAATTCCAAAAGCTAAATTGCCATTTGAAGCTTTTTTTACATAAACTCTGTTTAAGTTGCTCGTTGTAGATGAAGAGCTAAAAGAATGTAAGAAGTAGTCTCCGGTAGCTTTAGCAGAGTCGATATTTACCAGAGCGGCATAATAGACATTCCCTGATGTGAGTGGTGTTGTAGTAAAAACTTTGTTATAATCTTGACCTGAAGCCATGTAAATACTACTACCAGAGTTGGATGGATAGTTTGTATACGATAGAGTTCCAGCTTTTATGTAAATAGGAGAAGCTGATCCGCTGTGTGTAACCCATCCATTTGCTAGGGTATCACCAGCATTTCCGGCAAAATTGTCTTCTAAAAGCTGCGCTTTAGTGACAAATGAACCGAACAATAGAAAACCTAAAATTAGGCTAAATAGTCTCATTTTTTTCATTGTTTTTTATTTTTAGTTTATACTTAATGTCTATATTTTAACTATAGCGTACAAAGTTACAAAATTTATTGATTCATTTAATTTTTTTTATATTAAAAATATATTTAAAATCAAATCTAATTTAGCTAACAATTTTATTGGCTGAATTGTTCATTATTTTTTTGTTTCATTTTTTTTGGTATTCTTTATTATTTTCAATTAAATATTATGGGTTATAATTTGATGATTTTTTTCATCACTCGCCCATGAATGCTATTAATTTCCAAAAAATAAATTCCACTTTTTAAAGTTGAAATATCATAGTTGGGTGATTTTGATTGGCTGAATTGTTTTTTCCCATCTATATTGTATATATTTATCGTTGTGTAGTCTAGATCGTTTATTGAGAAAATACTTTCAATAGGGTTAGGAAATATCATGTGCTCATTTTCAATATTATTTGCTTCATAGATGGATAATGGATAGCTTTCTAATGGTAACTCTATAAAAGAAGCTTTGGTGCTCGAAAAATGAACTACGTTGGTAGCAATCATCGTATCTCCAGCTACATACATCGTACTGCCATTATTTAGATTGTTATCAAATCGTGGATAGTTCGAGGATGTGATGTCTATTCTAATTTTATGTCCAGCTAAAAAAGTTATGGCAAGGTCGGGTATTTGGATATCGACTTCGTAGGTGTGATTTTGCAACATACTCACGGTGTCGTTAGTGCTATATCCATTTCTAAATCGCATTCTTTGAATATTGTCAGTCAACAACATCGATCTTCCATCTGGGTATACATCTGTAAGTCGGGTTGCAAAATCGGTGTCCGTTCTATCCGATGACACAAAGAGATGAACTCGTCCATTCCCTTTCAATACTACGTTTTGTGATAATAACGGAGTGGTAAAAGTAAGAATGTCATTTCTGTTTTCCACGGATGGTGCTTGGTTGTATGGACCTTGTTGCAAATCGGATCGAAGAGTAGCACCACCAACTGTGGGCGATGGATTGCGAGGATCGTAAAGGATGATGGAAGAATCTTTCATGGATGTTGGGGGAGATGATGAGAGCACACCTTCGTTATTTAGGTATAATTTTATTTGTGAAGTGCCTGTTGGTGGCCATGAAGGTGTCTGCTGCCATGTGTTTTCTCCCATTTGAAAATATCGGACAATAGGCTCTTGCTCCCAGTTGTTGTCGATGTTTCTTAAATAGTAGTCGAAAAATCGCAAAGAGAGTGAATCGCTCCATTTACAGGCTTCGTTGTATACTAATTCGCCCTGATTGCATGTGCCTACTTGTGCAGTTCCAAAACCTCCATGCGCCCATGGGCCCATCATTAGTTTATGTTTTGCTCTCACACCTACAGGCGATGATGTCTTGAGCCCTTCAAACATCTGCATCATCACTTCCACATTATGATCATACCATCCACCAATCATAAACATGGGTATTTGTATAGATTGGGGATAATAATTCTGATTTTCAACATATTGCCAAAGATTGCTGTAATATGGATTTGCTAATAAAAAGGTGGATAATCCAAATCCTAAGTTGTCCAGTTGATCCACGTATTCTTTTCTAAATACTCCTCCTGGAAAGTACTCAGAATAGTTAAATTGTGGACCAGCAACCAGAGGCGCAGCACAGGTTAAGTGTGGTGGATTTTCTTTAGCTGTTTGATACTGAATTTTTCCTAGTGCTGATGGCCCCCAAGTGCCAATTTTTGAATTACTCCATGGTTGACTCGAAATCCATTCCACGATGTCGTATCCATCTTTTCCTCTATCTGGGTTTGCAACCATCGCATTGGCAGATCCATAATATCCACGCCAATCTACCACCACCAAAGCATATGGTAATCCGGGTAATGATCCTAATCCCAATGGTTGGTTGATTCTGTAAAATAGGCGATTATAGGGTGTTTGTACTAGGATTACAGGAAACTGTCCTGTGGATGACGGTAAATAGATGTCTGCAGCTAGTTTTTTGCCATCTCGCATCGGAATAGAATCTGTAGTTTGTATGTAAGATTGAGCATGAACTATCAGATTTAACATCATTAAAAAGGTGGTGGAAAAAATGTATTTGTGTATCTTCATCATCCGTTAATAATTCAAAAAAAAACTTAGTTATAATTGTGAAAAATAAAATGATTAGCCTATTGTTGTAATTTTGTCCGCAAAAAAGGAATTTTGTTCTTTTGAACAATCTGTTACAATATTAGTTTAAATTTTTATAATAAAGAAAAAAATATGTCAAATCAACTGTTAAAAGGTAAAAGAGGAATTATCTTCGGTGCCCTGGACGAAAATTCCATTGCATGGCAAGTAGCTCTCAAAGCACATGCAGAAGGAGCAGAATTTGTACTTTCAAATGCACCTATTGCATTAAGAAAAAAGGATATTTATCGTTTGGCCGAAGCTACCAATTCACAAGTAATTGGTGCAGACATTACGGTAGTTTCTGAATTAGAAGATCTTTTTACCGAATCTATGCGGATTTTAAATGGAAAAATCGATTTTGTGTTACATTCCGTAGGCATGTCTCCTAATGTCAGAAAATCAATTCCTTATCCTGAGTTAAATTATGACTACCTCATGAAAACTCTAGATGTATCTGCCATCTCTCTTCATAAAGTGTTGTCGGTAGCATGGCGTTTAGATGCAATAAATGATTATGGCTCCGTTCTCGCATTGTCCTATATCGCTGCTCAAAGAGCATACTCAAGTTATAGTGATATGTCGCAAGCCAAAGCTATGCTCGAATCTATTGTCCGTCAATTTGGCTACCACTACGGACGTACTAAAAAGGTTAGAGTGAACTCTATAAGTCAATCTCCAACAAAAACTACTGCTGGAACTGGAGTCTCTGGTTTTGATGCATTTTATAATTATGCAAACGATATGTCTCCTCTCGGAAACGCTGATTCAGAATCGTGTGCCGATTATTGTATTACCCTCTTCTCTGATTACACTAGGATGGTGACCATGCAAAACCTCTATCACGATGGGGGTTATGTCTCCATGGGTATTAGCAATAAGCTAATCGATCAGTTTATTCAATGCAGAGATTGCGGCGATGGAAATGAAGGATAGAAATTTGTTTTATTAAACATATTGATTGATAAAAAGAGCTTTGGTGGAAGTCAAGGCTCTTTTTAATACGCGGTAACCCCGAATTCGAGTTTTTTATGGAGTTTTTTGTTTCGAATTCGCGGGTTGCGCTCCCCTAAATGCAAAAAGCCGTTTTCTGAAACGACTTTTTGATTAAGGTGTTTTCAGAAAGAATAATGTTTTCTTTCACGCGGTAACCCCGAATTCGTATTTTTTTATGGAATTTTTAGTTTTTTGTTTCGAATTCGTGGGTTGCGCTCCCCTAAATGCAAAAAGCCGTTTTCTGAAACGACTTTTTGATTAA
>CAZZHH010000007.1:0-40194 GCA_964653595.1 uncultured Lentimicrobiaceae bacterium | reverse complement strand
GTTGCGCTCCCCTAAATGCAAAAAGCCGTTTTCTGAAACGACTTTTTGATTAAGGGGAGCGGTAAATGGGTGTCGAACCCACGACCCTCAGCTTGGGAAGCTGATGCTCTACCACTGAGCTACTACCGCATTGTTTGCAAAAATATTCAAAATTTTGAGAACTTCAAATTTATTTTTGAATTTTTACTTCACGTAATATCATATCGGCAAGCGAAATTGCTGTAATAGCTTCCAAAATTGGTGGAACCCGAAGTGCAAAACATAAATCATGTCTCCCTTCAATTTTTAATACATCCATCTGATGAAGATTGAAGTTGTAGGTAGTCTGAGGCAAAGATATGCTAGAAGTAGGTTTTACTGCTATTCTGAAAATCAAATTGTTGCCGTTGGTTATGCCACCATTTATTCCTCCCGCATGATTGGTAGATGTAGTGCCAGAATCGTCACAAAGAACATCGTTGTGATTAGATCCTGTCATTCTTGCTGCTTCAAACCCGCTGCCAAATTCGATTCCTTTTACTCCAGGTATCGAAAATGCCAAATGACTGATGGCCGATTCTATGGAGTCGAAAAATGGCTCCCCAATTCCTGACGGCATATTTGAAGCAATACATTCTATTATTCCGCCAATGGAATCTTGGTTTTTAATGGCATTTTGAATTGCGGAATCGATCTCCTTTAACCCACCAACTTCTAATAAAGTAGCATTGATTTTTATTGGGTTAATCACCTTTTTGGCAATCACTCCAGCGGCGACTAATCCTAAAGTCAACCTGCCCGATAAATATCCACTTCCTCGTGGGTCATGAAATCCACCCCACTTGTGCATTGCTGTAAAGTCAGCATGGCCAGGGCGGGGAGTAGTGCCGAATGATGAATAATCATCAGACTTGGTGTTGTTATTTTCAAACAACAAGGCAATGGGTGCACCCGTCGTGAATCCGTTGTAAATACCACTAAAAAGGAGAACTTTATCTTCTTCAGCTCTCGAAGTGGTCCCTAAAGCTCCCGCTCGGCGACGTTGAAGATCTTCCGAAAAATCTGATTCGCTTAAAGGGATACCTGCGGGACAACCATCCACCACGATACCGACACCTTTGCCATGCGATTCTCCAAAAATGGATATCCTAAATGCTGTTCCAAATTGATTCATCTATTGCTGTGTTATTGTTTTTAAATCAGTATAAAAATTTGGGTATGATTTGCTTATACATTCAAATCCTTCGATATCTACTCCATGATTAGAGCAAAGACCTGCTATTGCTACTGCCATGGCAATCCTGTGATCGTTATGAGAATTAACAGTGTTGATTTGCAAGGGGCGGGGATGGATGATCATGCTGTCTCCGCTTATGCTTATGTCTGCACCAAGTTTTGTGAATTCATCTACCAATGTCTCTGCTCTATTGCTCTCTTTTGAAAATAATCTATGAACTCCTTCAATGGTTGATATTGTGTTGCAATGAACTGCTAAAGCGATTAAAGGCGGGAAGAGATCTGGGCAGTGGGTAGCATCGAAATTAAAACCATGTAATGAATTTTTATTTACAGATATCATATTGTCAGTAAATGATATATCACTACCTACTTGATTTAATACTTCAATTATTTTTTTGTCTGCTTGTTTGCTATTTATATTCAATCCTCTAATGGTAATTCTTCCCGCAATTGCTCCAGCTACTAACATAAATGCTGCACTACTCCAGTCGCCCTCTACGACATATTTTGTGGGTTTATAATGTTGATTTCCGCAAATATTAAAAACTATATAATCGTGATTAATCACTTGGATATTCCAAGCATTAAGGATGTCTAATGTTATGTCTATGTAGGGTTTACTCTTTAAATCATGTACCACTATTTTACTGTCATTTTGTGCCAATGGGAGAGCCATTAAAAATCCGGTAACAATTTGTGATCCTTTCGATCCATCAATTTCCAAATATCCACCTTTTAAATTTCCTCCAATAGTTAGTGGTAATTTCCCTTCGTTTGTTTCAATCGGAATATTTAATTGAGAAAATGAGTCTAAAATCATATCGAGAGGACGATGAATTAATGATCCAACTCCTGTAATTTTTGTATTTGAAGTAAAAAGAGAAATAACTGGAGTTAACATTCTGAGTGCTAGACCAGATTCTTTGCAATTTAACATTTTATTAGGATGATGAAATGCCCCATTTATGTTGATTTTTTTATCCCTTATCTCCAATGTTGACCCTAGATCTTTTGCAATTTCTATCACCGATACGGTATCGTCACACAAGCCACTATTTTCCAGAATAGAAGTTCCATCACTTAGCATGGATGCAACAATTGCGCGTTGCATATAGCTTTTAGATGCCGGTGCATCTATGATGCCGTTAACAGAAGAGGGTTTTATGTGTAAAATCATAAAATATTTCAGTTATTTCTTCTATGGAAATTTCATCGGTGACTAATTTGATATCAGCAACATCTTGGTATAGTGATAATCTTATTTCCATAAGATGTTTGGCTGTTTCTAAAGGATTTTTGCTTTTTAAAAGAGGTCGTTCGGATTCTTTAACTCTTTTCATCGTTGTCTCTGCACTGTTGTATAACCAGCAATTGATAGCTCTCTTCTTTAGCAGATTCCTGTTTTCTTCTCTCATAATTATTCCACCACCACAAGATATTATTTGTCCATCTACTCTGAGCACTTGTTTTAATATCTCTTGTTCTAAATCTCGAAAATACTCTTCCCCAAATTGGTTGAAAATTGCATGAATATTCATCTCCGTTTTTTCCATTATCATTCGATCAATGTCTACACACAATAGTCCCGTTTTTTTTGATAATAACTTACTTATTGTCGTCTTACCCGATCCCATAAATCCTATAAAAGCAATGTTTGTTTTTGCTTTTATAACATCGTCTGGAGTAATAATTTCTAATTTTGTATTCATATCGTCTCCATAAGTAAGGATTTTAATTCTATAAGATCGATGGGTTTTACTTTGGCACAACCAATTTTTGTAAGTATGATATAATCAATTGCTTGTTGGTTTCGCTTTTTATCTGCATTTATCGATTGGATGGATTTTTCGATTATATTTTTTTCTGCTTTTATTGGCAAATTGAGATTTTTAAGGATTCTTTTTAACCGCTCTATCTCTTCGATAGGGATAATTCCTCCTTTTTTATTGGAAATAGATAAAGCAGCAATCATTCCAATGCTAACTGCTTCGCCATGATTATACAAATCACAATTTTTTTCGATGGCATGCCCTAGAGTGTGCCCAAAATTTAATGTCTTTCGATCGCTGTTTTCCATTGGGTCACGGTTTACGATAGATGCTTTAATAGAAATGGATTTATAGATTATGTCTTTAAAAACTTCTGGTTGGAATGTTTGGTTGATTTTACATAAATCTTCTATCGTATCTAACAAGGTTGGATCATGAATCAATCCATATTTCACGATTTCTGCTAACCCTGCATTTCGTTCTCTGAGAGATAGAGTTTCTATAAAACGAACATCACACCATACAAAATCAGGCAAATTAAAAGTCCCTATCATGTTTTTGTACCGATTGAAGTTTACTCCATTTTTACCACCTATACTAGCATCTACTTGAGCCATTAAGGTGGTGGCAACAAACCCAAAACGCACCCCTCGCATATAGGTAGAAGCAATAAAACCGGTGATATCAGTGATAACACCACCTCCAACTCCAAGCAGAAAAGTGTGTCTTGTAACACCTAATCGAATCAATTCTTCGTATATTTTAGAAACAGTTTCCAAAGTTTTGTCTTGCTCACTGGATGTTACTACAATTTTTAAAAAATCATTGAATAGGCTAGGGTAGAGCGCGTTTACGTTTTTATCGAGGATAACAATGGTAGACGAAGGATGAAGTAGTTTTTCCAATCCTGATAACGAATTTCTAACGTATACATGAGATTTGCTATCTCTATTTTTTATTGTGATTCGTTTCATCTTCTTTTATTAACTGTTCATGATTTCGTTTTGATTGTTGATAGATTCTATATGGATAGCATTGAAAACCAAATCTATGAAATCTTTGCTCAATCCATATTCCACCCCTTTTTGCTCTGCTTTGCAAATAATCTCTTCCCAGCGAGTTTGCTGCAAGATCGTAATTTTGTTCTCTTTCTTGTATTTTCCTATCTCTTTTGCTACAGCCATTCTAGCTCCAAGTAATTCGATGAGCTTTTCGTCGTAATTGTTCACTTTTAATCGGAGCTCTTCTAATATATGGATAAAATTGTTGTCGGATGAATTGGGATCTCTCAGTACTAATTTGTCTAGCAATTCACGCAATTGTTCAGGTTTGATTTGCTGTTTTGCGTCACTTAAAGCGCAACTTGGGTTTGGGTGGACTTCAATCATCAACCCATCATAATCTAAGTCCATCGCCTTTTGTGAAATTTCTAATAGATGCTCTCTCTTACCAGAAATATGGCTTGGATCGCAAAAAATTGGAGTTTCTGGCAGTCTCCTTCTAATTTCAATGGGAAGTTGCCAAAGGGGCTGATTTTTATACCGTACTTTCTCATAACTGGTAAAACCTCTATGAATTAGCCCGATGCTTTTGATTCCTGCTTTTTGAATCCGTTCCACAGCTCCTATCCATAACTCCAAATCTGGATTTACTGGATTTTTTACCAATACAGTAACATCAACGCCTTGCAACGCATCCGAAATTTCTTGCATCGAAAAGGGATTCCCAGATGTTCGTGCTCCAATCCAGAGTATATCTACCCCGTGTTTAAGGGCTTCCTGTACATGTTTTTCTGTGGCCACTTCTGTGGCAGTCTTTAAACCTGTCTCTTGTTTTACTTGTGCCAGCCATTTGAGTCCTTCATTGCCAATGCCTTCGTACGATCCAGGGCGTGTTCTTGGTTTCCAGATGCCTGCTCTGAAAACTGTTACCCTTTTATCTTTAGATAACGCTTTGGCACAAGTTATCACCTGCTCTTCACTCTCCGCACTACAGGGTCCAGCAATGATGATTGGTTTTTTAGCTATGATCATTCTTAATTCTCTCCATCTACAAAGTTACAAGGATTTTTTAGAAGTGTCGGTATTTTAGTCTATTTTTTTGGACGCAGAGATCGCGAAGAGGATTGGAAGCAGAGTTCGCGGAGAGGAATGGACGCAAAGCTCGCGAAGATGAATGGACGCAAAGCTCGCGAAGATGAATGGACGCAGAGATCGCGAAGAGGAATCGACACAGAGATCGCGAAGAGGATTGGACGCAGAGTTCTCTGATAATTGGACCCAAAGATCGCAAAGGAGTAGAGATACGCAAAGAGATTTTTTGGACGTAGAGGTTGCTGAGAGGGTTGGATGTAAAGAATGCGACGAGAAATTCGACGCGTAGCCTTCGCGATCCTCTGCTCTATAGCGGACTCTGCGTCAAATAATCGCTTAATGTATTTGCTCCACTTTAAACTTTCTACTTTATAAACTTTAGACTTTATGGACTTTTGACTCTAAATCTTGTGGATAAATTCGGTTAAATTTTCATCCGGACCCAATCCCATTTTTTTTCTCATACGATGTCTGGCTTTAATCACAGCATCTTCTGATACATTGTTAAGATTGGCAATCTCTTTTGAGTTGAAGTTTAGCTTTAAGAGAGTGCACAGCCTTTTCTCTTTCTCTGTAAGTGCAGGGAATCTCTCGGTCAATTTATCTATAAATACCCAATTGATTTTATCTATGTTTTCCTGCAACTTCTCAAGTTCCTTGTTTTTCCTTGCAGATTGGGCGATTTTCAATGAGATCGATTTTAATTTTGTTTGGTTTTCAGGTTTGATATCGTCTTTTAATGTTTTGATATCGCTCTTGATCTGTTCTAAAAACTCATTTTTTTGTACAATATGTAATGCCATATTTTCAATGTCTCTCTTTTTGTAGTATATTTCATTTTCCAATTGTTTTTGTTCAAGTTGAAAATTCTTCATCTCTACATTCATAAGCCTTTTGTTTATCCGATGTCTGAAATAAAGTGTAGCTGACAAGCCTAATGATAAAATTAGAATACAAATGACAGCCACCCATCGTAGCTTGTTGAACTGGCTTTTTTTGGTCAGCAGTTCAATCTCAGATTTGCTTTTTGCCTGAATCTTATCCATTTCGTACCTTAATTGCATTGCCGCCATATTGCTGTTGTTCTTTCTCGCATAAATGCTGTCTTTTGCACTGTCGTATAATTTTGAGTACTTTACATAGTTCTTGAAATCATTTTTTTGCTCATAAATAGCACAGATTTCACGGTAAGCATCTCTGGCATAAATGAAATCTTTGTTTTTGGAAAAATAGTCAATCGCAGTGTATAGGTGATTCAATGCCATTTTGTAATCCTTTTTTTTGCTTTCGGCGATGCCTAATCCACATAACCCTCGATAATAATTCCTGTAATCCCCATATAACTCACAATATTCCATGGATTGTAGAAATAGAGTTTTGGCTTTACCATACTTTTTATTTTGATTATAGATTTCGCCCAAATTCATGTATACTCCTGACAAATAGTTTTTTATGGAGTATTTGTTTGAATTTTTTATGGCAGAATCGTAATAAGGAAGCGCACTGTCAATAAGGTTTATTTTTTGGTATGCATATCCAATATTTGTTTGATTGCCAATAATATATTTTTTGTTTTTGCAACTGTCAGAACTGAAATAGCTTTCACATAATTTATAATATTTGATCCCTTTAGTCCACTCCTCGGCTTCCATATACATGTTCCCTATGTTCTGAATCAAGCTGTAGTATTGCATTTTATCGAGATGATATTTTTCGGTAACTTCCAAAGCCTTGAAAAAGTAAAATAATCCCATTTTTGGGTCATTGCTAACAGCATACATTACTCCCAGTGATTCCAATTGATTACAGTATAGGTCAAACATGTTTTCCTTCAGATAGATGGAAGCGGCAATTTTGTAATTATAGATTGCTTGTGGAATTTGATCGCAGGTGTAATAAATATGGGCAATATCAGCATAACAATCTGCTTTTGATTTTGGTGTCGTGCTTTCGCTTAACAATATATGCAAGCTATCAAGTTTCTGTTTGCATCTGTTATTTGCAAAACCGCTTTCGATATTCAGGAAAAAGAACACGGAGAATATGACGAAAATTCCGGCTTTAATGCAATTAGATTTGATATAGTTTTTCATAGGTCATCTTATTTGATGCAAAATTACTAAATATTTTAAATCAGGTGTTTTTGTGTAGGTGAATGTTTTTTGTATGCAATGTGTTGTTTGTCAGTGATTTGATTTGCGTATATGAAGATATTGCACATATTGTCGTTTTTATTATGTAAAATCATTGTAAATGTCCATGGATGGGTCGTGTTAATGAACAGAAAATCAGTCGAGTAAAAAAATAATTGTCTATGTAAATAATTGAAATATACACAGTTTTAGGTTGATTTGTACATGCTTTGTCCTGTCTTATTATGTTGCTTTGAAAATGTGTAATCGTAGTTTTGTGAAAATATTATTTGAAACGATTTACAATTGCAGTTAATAAAAACTAAACGGAAAATTATGATTTTTAGGTTGACAAAAAAAGTAAAGGATCAAAATGTTATGTGCTTTAAGCGTGTTGCTTTTGCGCCATTTATTGTAGTTGTAATTTTCATATCTTTGTTTCTCACAGGATATGCACAAACTACCATTATCTCTTCAACAGGGGATGGCGGTTTTGAGTCTGGGACGTCGTTTGCAGATAATGGTTGGACGAAGGTTAATGGAGCCAATAACAAGTTTTATTTAGGGACCGCTCCAGGAGGATATTCCGGAGATAGATGCGTTTTTACCGGTTCAAATAGTACAACATGGTCTGGTACTGCCAATAAGAGTGTAAATCACATCTATAGAAGCGTATTATTTCCTGCAGGGGAGACTAAAATAACCTTAAAGTTTAAATACAAAATCAAAAATGCGGATCCCAATTATGATTATTTAACAGTGTGGTTAAACGATTCAACACCCGTAGCAGGCAAAGAATTGGGATCAACGCAAATTGGGACTACTTATCAGGATGCAAATTCATGGACGGATGTTGTCATAACAATCCCTTCTAGTTATGCAGGAACTACTTGCAATCTGGTGTTTTCTTGGAAGACAGACGATTACAGTTACAGTCCTCATGCATCGGTTGCAATCGATGATATTGAACTTTTATCCGAAGCGCATCCGAACGATGAATGTGCGACTGCGATTTCATTGACACCTTCAACCTCGTTTTCAGGGATCAGCGGTGATTTTGACGGTTCTTCCCAATCTCTGGAACCTTGCACCGGGTCAATGACAGGTGGGGATGTATGGTATAAATTTATTGCAACCAATACAAAACATGTCATTGCTGTCGGAGAAGATGATAAGTCCACTGCTTCGGGCAAAAATATGTATATGCAGGTTTTTTCAGGAAATTGCGATTCGTTGACAAGTATTTCATGTGTTGACAATGAACTTTCAACGGGCGATTTTCCATATCAGGAGCGATTTGTTTATTCAGGATTTGTTGTTGGACAAACCTATTATCTTCAAGTATGGCGTAGTGGGACATTTAGTAAAACTACATTTAGAATTGGCGTTTTGACTTTGACCTCGGCTGATGCATCCGATAATTGTGCGGATGCAGTCCAAATTGGTACGGGGATGGTGTATCATGGAGAAAATATCACCGCGACCAGAAAACTTAATTCTAATCAGACAGGAGATCCATCATGTTATTACCCTTCGGAATGGTATACATACAATTCGACTGTTGATAATACTGTTTGGTATAAATTTCAAGCAGACGCTGATGGCGGAGATATTTCGGTGAACTTCACAAATTTAAAATTTGTACAGAGCACATTTTCCGGGATACAGGTTGCAATTTATCAAAAATCGGGTTGCCAGTCAACAGGTAGTTGGGAGGAACCTTTCGAAGGAATCAGTGATTTTACCACAAATAGTTCAGTGACGTTCAATGCAACGGGCAATGAGCAATATTATTTGGTGATCGATGGTTCATCCGGTGAGTGGGCGACATGGGATATTGAATTGACAGGTAACGCTACATTGCCGGTCGAATTGCTGAGTTTTGAGGCAAAATGCGAGAATAACACGGTTAAGTTATCATGGACTACTGCCAGTGAGACCAATAATGATTATTTCACCGTGGAAAAATCTCAAAATGCCCGAGATTTTAATGAGGTAATTCGAGTGAAAGGAGTGGGGAATTCAACGAATCAAACGATGTATGAAACTGTTGATTTTAATGGGATCGATGGCATAACATACTACAGGCTAAAACAAACTGATTTTGATGGAAAATTCAGCTATTCGGGGATCGAAGTTTTGGATTGTAGCCAATTTCTAAATGACCATCAGAATGTGCTCATCTATCCAAATCCAGTGGAGGATTGGTGCAGTATTCAAATGGGAGATGGAAAATCTTGCATTTTTCAGCTTTTCTCAATTTCAGGCGTAAAAGTAAAGGAAGTGATTCTAGATAGTGGATCCAAACAAGTGAATCTGTCTGAATTACCAGCTGGAATCTACTTGACTAAAGTGATCATAGATGATTACGTATATAACATCAAAATAAAAAAAAATGAATAAACCATTAAGCAATAGCACTATCGGCGTTTTTTGCATTTTGTTTTTTTCTTTCACATCCAAAGGTATCTATTGTTTAAAATCAATGAAAAATATATGAAAATGAGTTTTAAGAATCCAGAAAAGAAATAGCGTTACCGCACACCATATTCCTAGATAAAGCACAAAAAATTGGTGGAGTCTATCATATTTATTGTCAAATCATCATGGTGGCTAAAATATTAACAAACAAACAATAACATTGTCAGAACATGCTTATATTTCCCCTCGTTCATTTAATTTCCCCTAAATAGCGTGTTGGCAATGTTTATTGTTTTTTTAGAAAATGCATTTTTTGTAAACTAAAGAGAATATTATGTGAACAAATTAACTCCAATAAAATAATAAAATAAAAAAAAAAAAAAATATGTTTGATTTAATTAAAAAAAGACGTTTTATTATTGCTGATAAGATCTTGTTTCATATTAAAGTGGGAATTGTTATGGCTTTTTTATTTATTGTCAGGTTGGATCAAATGGTAGCTCAAACTCAGATCTTTTCCACTGGAGACGGTAGTTTTGAAACAGGTTTAACATTTCCTACAAATGGATGGAATGTTGTAAATGGAGCGAACAATAAATGGTATATTGGAAACCCTCCAATTCCATCGTCGGGTAGCTCGTGTGTTTTCACTGGAACAAACCAGACAACGTGGCTTGGCACTTCAAATTCAAGCGTAAACCATTTTTATAGGGATGTGACATTCCCATATGGAGCAACAAATATCCAATTGTCATTTAAATACAAGTTGATTAATCCAGATGCTGGATACGATTTTTTAAAGGTTTTCTTATTGCCGACAACCACGACCCCTAACGCTGGAACACAATTATCATCGGGCTTGAATATCGGCGCTTCGGGTGGTTATGATACACCAACTTCGTGGACAACAGTCAATATATCTGGTCTTGATGTGAATGCAGGAACGACCAAACGTCTCGTGTTTTCGTGGGAGAATGATGGAGCATATCCTGCAGCAATAGCCATTGATGACATTTTATTGACATGCACGGTGCCACCTCCTTGTTCGGCTACTCCGTTGGGTGGAACGGCTACTGCAACGACGAATACTGGTTGCCCTGGATATTATTGTGTATTGAGTGTTACAGGTGCTTCTATCCAAAGTGGTCTGTTATTTCAATGGCAATACTCGTTGACTGGCGGAGATCCATGGAATCCGGTAACAAATGCTACAAATGCATTGTATGCCGCTTCATTTGATTCTAGTTGTTATTATAGGAGGGTGGTTACTTGTTTTAATAGTGGCGAGTCTTCTGTTTCATCTGTTGTGTATCTTTCTAACACGGGTTCTGTTAATGACAATTGTTCAAATGCAATACCGATAAATCCAGATAATGTTTGTCTAGGTGCATCTGTTGTGAATGGCAGCTTGATGTGTTCAACAAATTCAGGAATAGCCGATCCGGTGGGAACTGCAGATGACGATGTGTGGTTTTCTTTTGTTGCAGAAGCAAATACGCAATATGTTACTCTAGATAACTTAGGAGGTGCCGATTTTGTGACGGAAGTTTTCTCTGGCTCATGTGGCTCCTTGGTGTCGATAGATTATTTTGATTCCGATCCAGAGAATGAAATTTTAACTGGACTCATTGTGGGACAAACATATTATATTCGTGTTTATTCTTATGGAACCGCGGTTGTTACCAACGGGACATTTAATTTATGTGTCAAAAATCCATTGCCACTACCACCTCCATGTGGCACAAATCCACCAGCCAGTGATTTTTGTTCCTCAGCAACGCAGATATGTAACCTAAATGGATATTGTGGTAATACAAGCAGTTCATACACAGAGGATAATGAGCAGCTAGAGGCTTCGGTTTTTTGTGGATACATTGAGAATAATTCGTGGCTGAAATTTATTGCCAGTAATGATACTGCAGTGCTAAACGTATATGTTAGCAATTGCCAGAACGATTGGGGAATTCAAATGCAAATTTTTAGTACGAATGACTGCAATACGTTTGTGTCTCATTCCAATTGTTGGAACCCTGGAGTAATGGAAAATGGGACTGTCATGGCAACAGGTTTGGTAGTTGGACAGATGTATTACTTGATGATTGATGGACAATCCGGTGATGTTTGTGATTATATTATTTCCGCATCAACAGGTGTTTTAACTCCTGAAGTGTCTGTTAACAGTGATACAATCTGTTTGGGGCAAAGCACTCAATTATTTGCTACTGGAGGAATTTCCTATCAATGGAGTCCATCAATTGGTTTATCAAACCCGAATATTGCAAATCCGATTGCCAGTCCAATATCTACAACCGTATATACAGTATCAGTTACAGGAGGAAATCCAGGTTGTGAAGCAACGGCTACAGCATCAACTACCGTTGTGGTAAAATCACCTTCTCAGTCAACAATTATCGGTGATAGCACCGTTTGTATTGATTCTCAAAATAATGTTTACTCCACGGAGATCGGCATGGCAAATTATTCTTGGTCGGTCTCTTCAGGAGGGGTTATCACTTCTGATACGGTATCAAATTCAATAACGGTTACTTGGAATCAGGTCGGTAATCAATTAGTCAGTGTTTCATATACAAATAGTGGTGAATGCACCCAAGGGACTACATTTTACAATGTATTGGTGGATCAGAAGCCTACAGCTGTAATCATAGGGGACTCAATTATTTGTAATGGCGAGTCTGTAAATTTATGCGCTAGGGGTGGATCTGTTTATAACTGGAACAATGGTATGAATGATTCATGCATTGTGTTGTCTCCGACAGAAAATTCCTTATATGTAGTTACAGTAACATCTATGTATGGTTGTACATCAAGTTATACAAAAGAAATTCAGGTGAATCAAAATCCTCAAATTGTTGATTATACAATACAACAAGCGAAATGTTTGAAATCTACTGGATCCATATCGGTTCACGCTATCAATGGTCAAAGTCCATTTACATATTTGTGGAATTCAGGTGGCAATGACTCGATCATTGAGAATTTAAATATTGGAACTTATTTTGTGACAGTGACGGATAATAATGGTTGTTCGGTCGCAGGGAGTGCATCAATGACGAGTACTCCTGTGCCTGAACTGAACTTGGTAAGCACAAACAATGATCATTGCAATCAAGGAATTGGCGGTGCTACCGTACTAGTCGATAATATGAATTCTGTTTATTCTTATATTTGGCAAACATCCCCGCCACGATTTGGAGAAACTATCTCCGGGCTAACTGCGGGAACGTATATGGTAATTGCTTCGGATGAAGTCTGTACCGACACTTTACTGGTGAATATTGCTAATGAAATTGGTCCAACTGCCGATTTTTATGTGACACCGCAACAAACATCTTTGTCAAATTCATTAATCCATTTTGTGAATGAATCTGTTGGAGCAGTCAGTTATTTTTGGGATTTCGGTGATGGGGAAAACAGTGCAATGAGCAACCCTTTACACAATTATGCAAGCAGCAATACATTCGATGTAATCCTTGAAGTTGTTGATGCTTATGGATGTGTTGATACAATGTTAAAAACAGTTACGATCTATGATGATATCACTATTTATATCCCTAATGCTTTTACTTCTGATAATGATGGATTGAATGAAGTGTTCCGCCCATTTGGGAAAGGGTATTTGGAAGAAGGGTACTCCATGAAAATTTTTGACAGATGGGGTAAACTGATTTTCTTTAGCAATGCATTCGATAAAGGTTGGGATGGCCTAATTGACGGAAAGGCAGCTGATATCAACAGTGTTTTTGTCTATAGAATTAGATTGTTTGACTTCTCAAAAAAAATACACGAATATATCGGACATGTAACAATTTTGGGTGCAAAATAATGAAGATATACAATGATGGATTTTAAAAGTACCTCTTTCTTGTTTTTTTATAGATGATAAAATGTAAGTTTCACAAACAAGGTATTTATATATGAAAAAGAGTTAAGTTTTAATAGAATAATAGCATTGTCGATGTCATTTTTTCCCTAAGACGATTATACCTTAATCATATCTGGCAATGTAAATAGTTATTTAAGATACAATCAGGAATAAACAACAGGGTCGATTGTCGTCAGTAGTTTTCGAGTTTAATTACTGCTAATTGACTTATTTATTGATTGTTGTGCAATGGGATGATGATTTTTAATTTCCCTAGATTAAAGACAAGTGTGTTCATCATTATTCTACATTGTAAAAGAGGCTGTTCCCAAAAACAGCCTCTTTCTCTATTTTAAAACTAACAACTTTTGATGCTTACTTCTGATTATACCGACTAATTGGAAAAGAAAGGAGATACTGTTGCCGGAACTTGGTTTTGTTTACTTCCGCTGGAATCCATTTTGGGGATAATTTTAACACCCGGATCAATTCATTCTCCAAATTATATCCCAAATTGGTAATTTTGTTGAAGTTGATAAGAGCTCCGTCAAAGTTGACATCAAAACTAATTTGAACTTCCCCACTTACATTAGCTTGTTTTGCCGCTTCAGGATATACAAGGTTTTTCCAGATAAATACCATCAACGAGTCCTGCCCTCCAGGAAAAGTTGCGTCCACTTGGGATGTGGAGACATTTACGTCGTAAGGATTTGTTTTGGCTTTTTCGTTTTGTCCATATACTCCAATAGATATACAAATAAATAGGATGGATGCAATGATTCTCATTTGACAGATTTTAATGATTATACTTAAATATTTGAGGTCCCAATTTTTTATTATCCTTTGTTTTGTGAATTAAATGTGTTGTATTATCGGTTTAAACGATTTTTTAATTCTGTTTTGGAAAGATATGGAAGTCCTAAATTAGTAAAAATAAATGCCCAGATATCCACAGCTTCTTCAATCGTTTTTGCTGTAGGTTTTCCCGCACCGTGACCTGCTTTAGATTCAATACGGATTAGAGTTGGATTTTCTCCGGATTGGCACTCTTGCAAGGTTGCTGCAAATTTGAAAGAGTGTGCAGGAACTACCCTGTCGTCGTGATCGGCAGTAGTAATCAGGGTTGCAGGATATTTTGTTCCCTTTTTTAGATTGTGCAATGGGGAATATTTGTACAAATATTTAAATTCCTCCTCATTTTCGCTACTACCATAATCGGTCTTCCATGCCCAACCAATCGTGAATAGGTGGTAACGTAACATATCTAAAACTCCGACTTGAGGGATGGCTACTTTGAATAAATCCGGACGTTGTGTCATGCATGCGCCCACTAGTAAACCGCCATTGGAGCCACCTTGAATGGCTAATCTTGTACTTGATGTGTATTTGTTATCTATTAGGTATTGGGCGG
Organism: uncultured Lentimicrobiaceae bacterium; assembly: GCA_964653595.1. Lineage (GTDB taxonomy): Bacteria > Bacteroidota > Bacteroidia > Bacteroidales > WCHB1-69 > JBAXTE01. The sequence goes on along the minus strand of CAZZHH010000007.1, from coordinate 25,267 downwards.
CGAAAATGAAGTCGTCAAAGGTGTTTTGTTTGGTTAGCTTGGTCCCCGCCTGATGCCATTTACGACCGTATTCTCCACCTCCTCTGAGGTTAGGAATAGCAATTACACCTCCTTGCTCTAAAAATAACAAACGGCTTAAACTAAAAGAGGGAGTAAGACTAACATTAAAGCCGCCATATCCATACAGTAACGTAGGATTGGTTCCGTCCATCTTAATCGATTTGTGATGAATGACAAACATACTCACTGGGGTTCCATCCTTACTCTTATATATTACTTGTTCGGCTTTATAATCATTTGGATTAAAATCGATTTTTGATTCAAAAAATAGGGTAGATGTTAAATTTTTCAAATCAAGTTTAAAGATGGTAGATGGGTAAGTAAAGGAAGTAAATCCATAATAGGCAGTTGCATCGTTTTTGTTGCCCGAAAAACCACTGATAGTGCCTAAACCGGGTAAGGTAAGGACTTTGATTAATTTGCCATTAAAATCGTAAAAATAACCAACAGATTGTGCTTTTTCTAATGTTTGTACATACACCATCCCGTTTACAATGCTTACCGATTGTATCACAGAAGATGATTCACCTAAAAATGGCCTCCAATAATTTGGCTCTGGATTATTCGGATCTACCCATACCAACTTTTTATTTGGAGCTTGATTGTTGGTCAGCATTAAAAATTTGCCATTAATTTCGTCCACAATGGAATAATCAAAGGTGAATTCTTTAGAGATTGCAGTAAAGGTAGTTTTGTCGTTACCCGCTTTTCTATACCAAAGGGCATTTCCACTAGTAGATTCTGTTTCATACAAAAACTCCCATTCATTGTTTTCGCTTATTGACAAGGAGTAATTACGCAAAGGAGCGTTTTTATTTTCATAAACTAATCTGTCCTTCGATTGAGGGGTATTTAGTTCGTGGTAGTAAATTTTATGATACTCATTTTTCTGGGATAATGCACTACCTTTGGGCTCATCGTAACGACTGTAGTAAAAGCCACTCTCTTTCCACTCAACATTCGAAAATTTAACCCATTGTATTGTCTCTGATAATGGAATTCCGCTTTCTACTTCTAAAATGTTGATTTCATTCCAATCAGACCCACTTTTTGCAGATGTATAAGCAAGAAATTTTCCATCATTGGTAACAGATATCGACCCAATAGACAAGGTACCATCTGCCGACATGGTGTTTGGATCCAGTAGAACGCGTTCTATATTCGTGTTCAAATTTTGAACAAATAAAACACTTTGATTCTGGGTTCCACTATTTTTGTAATAAAAAAGATAATCTCCTTTTCTAAATGGAACTCCCATTTTAGGGTAATCCCAAAGTTCTGTAAGGCGAGTTTTCATCTTATCCCGATACGGAATGGATGCAAGATATTTATTGGTTACTGCATTCTGAGATTTCACCCAATCTGCTGTCGATTTAGATTTGTCATCTTCAAGCCAACGGTATGGATCAGAGACTTTAGTGCCAAAGTAGGTGTTCGATTCTGTTCCCTTTTTTGTCTTTGGATAGGATGTTTTTTGTGCGTTTATCGAAACCATAGATGAAAAAAATATGAATAATGCAAAAATTTTTGTTCTCATTTTCTAGTTGTTTTGTTTTCTTTTATATAACTTTGCCAAAGTTAATAATTTTCAAGTATTAAAGTAATTTTTATGTCTCAAAAATTAATAAAATCGATTAAAACATATATTAAAAACGATAAAGCATTAGGCGAGTTCGATTATGCCGTTTCTAAAGATATCTATTTGGCTTCGATTAAAGAATTTGACCAATATTCCAATGTTATTAAGGAGATTGGGTATCGTCCAGATGGTTGGATTGAAAACCACTACACCAATAAATTTAATGATAATAATCAACTGATTGAACATAGTGTATACGATGAAGATGATCAAATTCTTGAAACTCACACGTACGACTACTCTGCCGAAGGTAAATTAATCGGAATAGCATGCTATTTCGCAGAAATGGACGATAACGATTATACGCATATTATCTATGATGCAGAGGATCAAATTATTGAAAAACGTAACATGGATTCTAGCGACGAATTATATTCCTCCATTAAATTTGAATATCAACAGGGAAAGTTAATCAATGAAAAGCATTTCAATGATGAGAATGTTCTAGAATCTGAAAAACAATTTCAATATGATGACAAAGGAAATATAGTTGCTGAATCGGATATCGACCATCTTGAAAATGATAAACGAGTATATACATACGAATATAACGATGCTGGGAAAAGAACAAAAACTTGTATTTACAACAAAAAGGATCAGCTGATAATGAGAACTTCCTATGAGTTTGATGAAGATGGAAGAAATATCAAACAAGTAGAAGAAGATCAAAAAGGAATTTTCACTACTCTTTTTGGATATAATGACGATGGTCTTTTAGATTTTCAAGAAAAATTAGATGCAAACGATCAACTTTTAGTCCGTTGGGAATATGCTTATAATGAAGATTTACTGGTTGAAACTGGGACTTATTTTAGGGAGAAAAAAGAGCTAATAGAAGAGGAAGATGAGGATGAATACGAATTAGTAAAAAGAGTAAGTACCGATTTAGTTTACGAATTTTATAATTAACCATGGAACTTTTATCAATTTTTTCTACCGATTACCCCTTGTTTACCTGGGTGATATTGCCAATCTTGATTTGTCTTGCACGCATTAGCGATCAAAGCATTGGGACTCTTCGTCTTATATTGGTCTCTAAAGGCTACCGAAAATTAGCCCCCATTCTTGCTTTTTTTGAGTCGCTTATTTGGCTCCTTGCTGTTAGTCAAATATTAAAACATTTGGATAATTGGGTTACTTTTTTTGCATATGGATTGGGCTTTGCCATTGGCAATTATGTGGGTATCGTTCTCGAAGAGAGATTGTCTCTTGGAAATGTAATTGTTCGTATTTTTCAGAAAACCGATTATAGCGAACTCAAAAATTATATGAATTCCCATAATATTGGGTATAGTATCATCGATGCGGAAGGAAGAATGGGAGAACTGAAAATTATCTTTTCCATTATTTCTCGTAAAAGTTTACCTGAATTTATCCGAGTTATTGAAGAAACTATCCCCGATGCCTTTTACTCAATAGAAGAGGTCAAAGATGTTAAAAAAGGAATCTTTCAGCAAAATCGATCTAAAACTCAATTTTTGAGTGTCTTTGGCTCAAAAAAAATTAAATAAATACTTCTATTTACTTTTACATTTCTGCTTAAATTTACGAATAGAACCTGGTTTTAATGCCATTTCTCATTCTCCAACTAAGAAAAAATGGGATTAAGATTCCTCTATCTTTTTCTGAATTTTGCTCATTAAATCTCGGATGGTTGCAGCTTCCATAAAGTCAAGCTCTTTTACTGCTTTATCCATCGATTTCCGAAGTTTATTCAACTCTTTTTTTAGTTGTTCCTTAGATTTATAAATGATTTTTGGTTCCTCTGCTGCAATGCGTTCTACATCCGTTGGTTGTGCATATTGTGTGCGAGTGGAGTGTGTTTCGTTTTTAAAATTGGATTCTATTTTTTTAGATATAGTTCTTGGTGTAATTCCATTTTGAATATTATATGCAATTTGCTTTTCCCTTCTTCTTGAAGTCTCGTCCATGGTAACTCTCATGGAGTTTGTAATTTTGTCGGCATAAAAAATCACTCTTCCCTCTACGTTTCTAGCAGCTCTTCCTGCAGTTTGGGTTAACGATCGTGCTGATCGTAAAAACCCCTCCTTGTCAGCATCTAAAATCGCTACTAAGGATACTTCGGGTAAATCTAACCCTTCTCTTAATAGGTTTACTCCCACAATGACATCAATATTTCCAGATCGTAAGTCATTTAAAATTTCTACTCGCTCTAGGGTGTCCACATCGGAGTGGATATATTTTGTGTTGATATCTAAGCGATATAAATATTTTGTCAACTCTTCCGCCATCCTTTTTGTGAGCGTTGTTACCAACACCCGCTCTTTTTTTGAAACTGTTTTTTCAATCTCTTCCAAAAGATCATCTACTTGATTGATGCAGGGCCTAACTTCAATAACTGGATCAAGCAACCCTGTAGGACGTACAACTTGCTCTACGATTACACCATGGCATTTTTCTAACTCGTAATCGGCTGGGGTGGCACTAACATATATCGTTGCAGGAGTGAGAGATTCAAACTCATCAAAGGTTAAGGGCCGGTTATCTAATGCTGCTGGTAACCTAAATCCATAATCTACAAGGTTTGTTTTTCTAGATTTATCGCCTCCGTACATTGCTCTAATTTGGGGAATGGTAACATGACTCTCGTCAATGATGGTGACAAAATTTTCTGGAAAGAAATCAATCAAACAAAAAGGCCTTGTTCCAGCATCCCTACCATCAAAATAGCGTGAATAATTTTCAATACCAGAACAATAACCCAACTCTTTAATCATTTCTACATCATATATCACCCGGTCTTCAAGACGTTTAGCTTCCAAATGTCTGCCAATTTCTTTAAGATATCTTATCTGCAATTGCAAATCTAATTGAATCTGTTCAATGGCTTGATTAATCGTGTCTTTAGACGTTACAAATATACTCGCTGGATAAATATTCAAATTTTTCTCCGCCTGGATAACTTTGCCGCTAGTAGGCTCTATTGAATGGATAGATTCAATTTCATCGTTCCAATAGATGATCCGATAAGCAACATCTGCATAGGCTGGAAACAGATCTACGGTATCTCCTTTAACTCTAAAATTTCCACGTTTAAACTCACCCTCCGTTCGAGAGTATAACGAGTTTACTAAGTCTAACAAAAAAATATTTAATGAATATACTTGTCCCACCGCTAAGGAAATGATATTTCCTTTAAAATCATCTGGATTTCCAATGCCATAGATACAAGAAACAGAGGATACAATGATTACATCTTGTCGTCCAGAGAGGAGAGAAGTAGTGGCACTTAATCTTAATTTCTCTATCTCTTCATTAATGTTTAAATCCTTTTCTATGTATGTATTGGTAGAGGGGATAAATGCTTCAGGCTGATAATAATCGTAATAGGAGACGAAATACTCAACCGCATTGTTGGGAAAAAATTGTTTAAATTCACTATACAATTGTGCTGCAAGGGTCTTGTTGTGACTTAATACCAATGCTGGTCTGTTCACATTTGCTATCACATTTGCAATAGTAAATGTTTTACCCGATCCGGTTACGCCTAATAGTGTCTGCGATGATTCATTCGCATGGAGACCATCGGTCAGCTCTTTTATTGCAGTGGGCTGATCTCCAGAAGGTTTAAAAGAAGATACCAATTCAAAACTCATCTATTATCTCCTCTCTTTTAGCCACACAGTTATTGGATAATGATCAGAAGCTTTTACCTGTTGGTGGGTGGTAAACTCATACCCCCTGAAATGTTTATCATGAAAAATGTAATCTATCCTAAATGAAGGCATTTTCCCAGTGTATGTAGTCCCAAATCCACGTCCACTCTCGCTAAAACAATCGGTTAAATTATTGGATATCGTATGGTAAGAATAGGATGTAGGGGTGTCATTAAAATCGCCACATACAATTACAGGGTAAGGCGACTTAGATATATGATCTGCTAGGATGAGCGATTGTTGTGCTCTTAATTTGTACGCATGTTTTAACTTATTAAGAATTTTTTGGGACGATTTATTGATATCGATATTTTTCTTTTCGTTTTTCTCAAGTTCTTGCGTAAAAGCATAATCCTCCTTTCCAAATCGGATGGATTGAAGGTGAGCATTGTAAATTCGATAAATGGATTCTCCTTTTTGAATGTCTACATATATGGCAGAATTATTCGTCTTCTGCTTAAAATCAATCACTCCCGAGTTTATAATTGGAAATCGGCTATAAATAGCAATTCCGTAAAAATCAGTCTTCCGAAGAACCTGGGGAAAATAGGTAAAGATTTGATCTGTTTTTAATATAGATTTTAAGGAATCTGTTGTACAAAATTTATTAGAAGAGTCATGAAAATACTCTTGAAAACAAGCTATATCTGGGTTTTCATTACGAATAAAACGAAACATAGTGTCTCTTCCCGAAAAATTAAACGACCAGTCTTTATTGTAATTGTATAAATCAAACAATCGAACGTTGTAAGACATTACCTTGATGAGATTTTTGGAGTTACTTGGTCTCTCTTTCCCCGAAAATTGATATAGTTTGGTGATTTGACTATACCCTAATATTACAAATATAGCAGAATATAGAGCATATTTGGGGTGGAAAATCAACCAAAAGATAATAAAAACAACATTTAAGAGTAAAATGTATGGAAAAGAAATACCAAAAAGAGCAATTATCCAAAAAGTATTTGGATTGATATACAAAGAGCCATAGGAGAGGAGTAATAAGATCAAACAGATGCTGTTTGCGGCTAATAATAACCTCGTAAGTAGGGATTTATCCGTTTTTAAGGCTTGTTTTCCATCTATGGTCATAAAACGATTATTTGCGTTTGTATTTAAATAGAAACTCTTTCTCTGCTTCGGATAAGTGATCGTAACCCGTTTTGGATATTTTATCTAAAATTCGATTGATTCTCATCTCGTCATCCGCACGTTTTGCATTGAACTCATCGTCGCTGATGGGGCGCCTTTTTTGTTTGCCTAAGTCAAAACGATTGCCTTTGCTGCCCCATAGAGGTAATATATTTTTGGAAACCAACAATCCATAGATATATCCAAATAAAGAGGCTCCTAAATGAGATGTGGTAGTTAAAAATGTTAAGTTATTCAGAGATACAATATTCAATGCCAATAATACCAAACCGATGGTTTGAATCGATATTTGATACTTAAATAGTGGAACCTGAATTTTGGGCCTTAGCGCAATGATAGCGAAAAAAACTCCATAAGCAGCCCCAGAAAGTCCCAGTTGGTTGGTAATTAATACGTTTGCATCGAGTTGGGGAAAAATTGATGTTGGCAATATAAAGAAAATAAATGCTCCAATATGACCATAGAATAAAGCCCAAACCAACTTTTTGAATGAAAAATATTCTATAAATAAATTTCCAATAATCAACAAAAAAAAGGAGTCGATTATTAAATTAAAAATCGATGTGTATGCAAAAAAAGAAGTAATTACTTTCCACGGACTATCCAAAAATAATTCCATAGATGCAGGTGCTAAAAATTGCTCTGCCAAAGAATGATAAAAGCTATAAAAGCTACCCATCGAACTATCATCTGCATAATTAATAAAAGCAACCGTCAAAAGTATAAAGTTGATTGTAAAAGTGGCAATAACTAGCTTGTACAACAAACGATTTCGATGTATAAAGCTTTTAAAATGATATTTAAATTGATGAGAAATCATGGGTGCTTAAAATTGATGATAAAAACGATTTTTGTCTTTTTTTCTCCAGTACAAAATTAATAATATTCCAAAAATCATCCCTCCCAAATGAGCAAAATGAGCAATGCCATCCGAAGCACCACTTACTCCCATATACAATTCTAGCGCCCCATAACCTATCACAAACCATTTCGCTTTAATAGGAAATAAAAAATAGAGATAAATTTCGGAATTTGGAAACAACATGCCAAAGGCTAGCAATAACCCAAACACTGCCCCCGATGCACCTACTGTTGTCGATAAATTCATCAGAATATTCAGTTGTGCCATCGATTCGTTGATGAAATTTTTACCCATCGATAAGGCATTTTGCCCTTCATTTATTACCATTGCAATCTCTTCTGAACTTAAGCTACCTTTGAGTTGTGATACGCTAAAATAATACACTAACATCTGGATAACACCTGCACCAATTCCAGTTACAAAATAATAGATCAAAAATCGTTTGTAACCCCAATAATTTTCAATCGCCGAGCCAAACATCCATAATGCAAACATGTTAAAGAAAATGTGATTTAAACTCCCATGCATAAACATGTAGGTGATAAATTGATATGGCTTAAAATCAGAAGATTCAATATATCTTAATCCTAAATATTCTGATAAATTTATTCCTAAACTGTTTTTTAATGCAAATGTTGCTAAAAAAAATAATCCATTGATAATCAGTAGGTTTTTAACCACTGGTGGAAGTACTCTAAAGCCTGTAGGAGCAAATTGTTGCATAATATATTCTCTTTTTAATTAAATAATCGTTTTAATTGATCCTCATTTATGACAACGGTGGTTCTTTTCCCAAAAGGAGATACATCGCTTACCTCACATGCAAATAACTCATCAATAATAGATTTCATCTCTACATCCGTTAAAAAATCACCACTTTTTATTCCAATACAACGCGACATGGATAAAGCAATGTTTATCTCCTTATCTAACCGTTGAGTGATTAAATTGTTTTTGTAATTTTCTAATATTTTATCGATAATATTCTTCACATCCCCATCTTCAATGTCCGAAGGAGTTCCGTTCACAATAAATGTATTTTTCCCAAATTCTTCCATGTCAAATCCTAAACGAAACAATTCATCCTTTAACTCTAATACCAATTCTGTATCCGATGGACTATAAGAGATCGTTTGAGGAAACAACGTCTGTTGAATTAATACGGAATTGCTTTCAAATCGACGCAAATACCGCTCGTAGAGAATCCTCTCATGTGCTGCTTGTTGATCTATGATGATAACCCCAGATTTGATTTTTGTAACTATGTATTTGCGATTAATCTGAAATACTGCGTTTTGAACTGGTTCCGGATCAATATCATCTATGTTTAATGACGATTGATAGGAGGTTGTCTCTTGGATGTTCACAGAATTGCCAGAATACGTATACATCCCGACTTGAATTTCGTTGCCGAAATAGGAATGAACGTTAACATTCTTTTCTGTTTCGTCTGTCTTTGAGTAAAATTCCTTGTTAGGATTTGGATTTGAAAATGGGTTGTAATTGGGATTTAAATTTAGTGTGGGCGCTTTTGGAATGTAATCTTTAGGCATTTGGTCGACGGAGAAATATTGCTCCTGATCAAAATCTAAAGATGGCGTTAAATTGTTGATGCCTATGGTTTTGCGTACACATGCGTTTATAAATCCATAGATTAACTTTTCATCGGTGAATTTAATTTCTGTTTTAGTGGGATGAATATTTATGTCAATAGTTGACGGATCGGTATCGATAGAGATAAAATATCCGGGGATATGCCCCTGTGGAATAAGCTCAGAATAAGCTCTTTCGACGGCATTGTGAAGGTAAGGATGCTTAATATACCGCTTGTTTACAAAAAAATATTGATCCCCCCTTGTTTTTCTTGATCCATCCGGTGTGACAATAAACCCACTAATATGGATACTTTGTGTCTTCTCTTCGATCGGGATTAACTTCGACTGGTATGAATTTCCAAATAATGCAATGATCCTTAACTTTTGCACCGAAGTGCTCAATTGGATTATCTGCTTCCCATTATGAAATAGGGTAAAAGCAACCTCTGGATGGATGATTGCAACTCGATTAAACTCTTCTGAGATATGATTAAACTCAACATTGTCAGACTTTAGAAAATTCCTCCTTGCAGGGATGTTGAAAAATAGATTTTTAACAGCAATGGAAGTGCCAGTAGAGCATGCACATGGACTTTGATCCTTTACTTCCGATCCTTCGATGATGATTTGTGTCCCCAGTTCAGAATCCTCTCTCTTTGTTTTTAACTCTACTTGAGCTACTGCAGCAATAGATGCCAATGCCTCGCCCCTAAACCCCATGGTGGTGATGGCAAATAGATCGTCGGCTTTTCGTAATTTAGAGGTTGCATGCCGCTCAAAACTCATGCGGGCGTCAGTGGGACTCATACCTTGACCATTATCAATAACCTGAATAAGAGTTCTGCCAGCATCTTTGATGATTAAATCAATTTTTGTGGCACCAGCGTCAATAGAGTTTTCCAACATCTCTTTAATTACAGATGCAGGCCGCTGAACCACCTCGCCCGCAGCAATTTGATTCGCAATGTGATCAGGTAAAAGTTGAATTAAATCAGACATGGGTTATAAGAAAAATATTAGGTAAATTAATGCCGCAATTACCAATATTGCTTTCAGAATATTCTTCTGCGAAACTGCTTTGTGTTTTCTGTCTTCTTCCCAACGACGATTGAGCCTATCACGAAGAGAAGAAGAGGGGTCTTTTCGATCATGTAACTTTTTCTCAATGCTTGATTGCTCCTCTTCTGGTTGATAAAAGACAGGCTTGTATGTAGAAGTTTTTGGCTTTGGTCGATAAAAAAATGATATTTTCATTAGCACTATTTATTAGAAACTATGGATATATTTTAGTGGAGGTGTCTCCCTCAAAAATTTATAATACAAAATTACGATTTTTATGCGAATTTATTGCATAAAAATCACCTTTATCAGTAAATTTTCAAGTATGGGTTCAATAAACAATTATTAAAAAAAATCAAGCTAATAAATTCAAACTAACCGATTAGAATTGACATTCCCCTGCTAAGAGCTTTCAGCTTACTAGTGGATCAGTCTCCTATTTGTTCAGTTATAACATTAGTTATAAGTCAATACGCTGATGATTTATTCGTTGTAACCAATTAGATCTGTGTCGTTAGGTGTTAAGAGTCTATTCCGATTTCCTATTGTACAATCACCTTTTGAGTATAAGATGTCTCTTTACTTATAAATCTTAAGAAATATACTCCTTTTATCGTTGATACATCAAGTATCCCGTCAATAGGTATGTTTTGTGTGCGAACTTTCTGACCGCTCATGCTGAAGATTTCAACCATGGTTGGTTTGAAGCTATCGTCAAATAAACAGTAAATTTTATCGGTTGCGGGAACAGGATAGAGGGTACAGAGATTACTTGCGCTATAATCTTTGATATTTACCAACTCCAATGATCGTTTTACCGCTCTTAGTGCATGAATTTTGCCCCAACCCCAATATACACTGCCCGTATCTCCGATAGCTCCCGTATTGATGTCCTGACGGGCGGTTTCGTGGATGATTTCTTTAACTTGTGTCGCTGTTAATTGTGGATTGGCTTGTAGCATAAGCGCAACAACTCCACTAACCATAGGTCCTGACATGGAGGTGCCAGAATAGCGGACAAATTTATAGGTTCTTTCATTGAAGTTTACAGTACTGATTACACTTCCAGCATCTACCGATGCGTTGGTAAATGAGGAAATGGAAGATCCTATACTTACTCCTGGTGCCGAAATATCGGGTTTGGTTCTTCCGTCTAAAGTAGGGCCTATACTTGAAAATGCAGCTCTTGCTCCTAAATATACAGTTCCATTAGGCACTATGATTTCTGTGGTATGTGCTGCAACGGAAATTACACTTTCTGTACATGCTGGTTCTCCTATGCTATAAAATGCATTGCCAGCAGTGTAATCTGCAAGAGGAGCGGTAAATGGACCTCCCCAGTTTCCTACATCATTGGTTAGTTCTATTACATTCCAATAATGAACTGTTCCTGAATCTGCTACACTGTGTAAAGCAATTTGATATTGACTGCTCTTGTTTTTAATACGAATTCTTGCATGAGGTCTTTGATTCAAATAATTTGACGAATCGCTTATTATGTTGTAAAATATGGTATCTGCACCCATCACCATCATCGTATCGATATAGCCAGTGTGATTTGTAGTGTGCATTTGTGTCTCTGCAATTTCTTGGTTGGTGGTGTTTAAAACTTTCAATCGATACTGGAAGGAGTGATTGGGTAAACCCCATGCCGAAACCGATTGACCCCACATGGTTGGATAATAGCCATAATTATTGAACCCAATTACTGTTTTAAGGGTATCGGTGTTTGAACTAAACTCTTTTTTGATGTGGAAAGTTTCATCTCCATTATTTCCTGCGCTTGTTACAAATACCACTCCTTCGGCACTCAGTGCGTCAATGGCTTGACTCGTTAATGAAGTTCCATCTAAGTTCCCCATCCAATAAAGTCCCCAACTCATATTTACCACTAGTCGCTTCCCCTCTTGTTGGGCAACCGTTTTCATCCAGTTAAAAGCATCTATTACCGACGCCTCGTCTACTAAAAAGGTGGCCATTAAGTAATTTGCATCATAAGCTACTCCTCTGTATACTGTTCCAGCTCCACTTCCACCACAAATTCCTGCAACGTGACTGCCATGTGTTGCCCATTGGTAAATGTTAAATGTGTCACATTGTGCTTGTAATAAGGCTGTTTCCCCAGAAATTTCGGTGCCATAGTTAAATCCTTCAGGAGCAGGACCCGCGTTGCGATATTGATCCCAAGCTCTTAAAATTCGGGTGTGCGTGAGGGTTGTGTCGTAAAACATCGGATTCGTATAGTCAAATCCCCAGTCGGTGATGCCGATGATGACATCTTTTCCTGAAAATGGATGCGGTAAAGTTAACCCTTGATGTACACTATCGACTCGGGCATCTTTGACTGCTTTGTTCAGCATGGGAGACACTTTGTGAGAAGGTGAGAGATAGGAAACCCCTTGCAAATTTAAGTTGCTATTTAATAAAGAAATAGGAATTCGCAATGTGGCTATGTTTTTTATCACGCTGCCAATAACTATCCCTTTCGAATGAAGGGTTTTTTGATTGAAATTGTCGTCAATCATGGCTAATACATGAATGTATGTAATGCCTTTAACTATAGACGTTGTGTATTGATTAAATTGATTTTCTCCTTTGGCTTTTTGCCTTTCTATTTCATGAAATTCTGGCGAGAGTTTGGTTTGTGCATTTAATACATAGGATGCTAGCACAAATAGTAATAGTGTAAATATTTTTTTCATTCTGTTTTCCCCCTTAATAATTCACACAAAGATAAACAAAAACAAATAAATACAGATTATTGAGGAGAATCTTATTTTCTGGTTTCCCTGTTTGTGACTCTTATGTCTACCAGCTGGTAGATAAATGTCTTATGTGGTTCAAACTTACTTTTTCTCTATTTTTCAAAATAAAAGACACAATAGAAACATAAGGCATCACACAAGAACATCTATGTGCACTAAGTGTAATGATACAACAACTATTTTTAGATTGAGCCAAAAAAAAGAGCCTCCAAAAGGAAGCTCTTCTTTATAAATAAGGCGAATGATTATTTTACAATCATTTTGCTGGTTGAAGTGCTGTTGCCAGCTTTAACCGTTACAAAATAAATACCCGAAGTTAAATCAGTAGCATTAATGGTAAGTTTGTGCATACCTACGGTTTTGAAACCATAATCCTGAGTATAAACAGTTTGTCCCATCATGTTAACTACTTGAGCAGATACATCAGCATTTTTCACCAATGATAAGTCAACGTTGGTTAAACCGTTTGTTGGGTTTGGATATAAGTTGGAAATATTGGCAATATTTTTATCAATATCATTAACGGATACAGGTAGAATGCTATAATTAACATCTCTCATGAAATAATAGCTAACTGGGTCATTAGCTTGATCTTCGCCAAATTTTGTAATGACTGTATAAATTGTAAAATCATTAGCATTTTCTTTTACTTGAGGAGCCATGAAATGATTGTTAGCTGCATATTCAGCAACTGTTCCTTCTGTAACATTTAATTTATCAGATACTTCAGCAGAGTCTATGTTTCTTCCAGAGACATATAAATCAGGAAGCATGTTTGCATAATCAGTCACCTGAGTAGGATCACTATCAACCCATGAATAGAATATCTTTTTTCCATCATTTGAAATACCTACTTGAAGCCTGTTATCAATACTAAGATCTGTAGCGCCAGTAGGCTCGAAATTTTTGGTGTTTTGCAGGTCAATGATTGTTGCATCCCAAGTTCCATCGGTTTTCATGTAAGTGTCATAGAAAATTCCTTCGATTGTTACGTAATCGTATGTACTACCCAAAGTATCAGGGTGAATGGAATAAGTTCCACCAACATAAGAAATAATATGTAAGTTGTTGTTAGCATCAACAGTTACGTCATTGATTGGTCTGAAGCAAGGATAGAATACGGATGTGTCCGCTTTTGTGCCAGGCAATACTTCTTTGAATGATGGAATGTTTTTAAAGTCGAAATCAGGTTGAATCGTCCACGTTGCACCTTGATCAATTGTTTTGTAAACGATTGGGCGAGAATAAGGAAGAGCCATCGGATCAGTGATATCGCCACGCATGCCAATAAATGCAATATATCCGATTGAACCATCTTTGTTGAAAGCAATGCCTTGTGAATAGTTGCCAATTCCCAAGGTGTCTGTGCCATGTTTGTAATATGGAGGTGCGATTTCAAAAGAGGTCAGATCCACAATGGTATCATTGGTATAATCAAATGTTCCAGTCAAGAAATTGTGAATGTATTTTGTGTAATATGTACCATCATCTAAATGTGCGTACGAACCAATGATGAATTTACCACTCGGAAGTACTGTGAAAAAGTTACGATCTAAACGTTTTGCGTTTCCATGATTATAAATCATGGCTTTTGCAGGAGTTGAAGCTTTTTTCCAGCCAAAATAGGTTGTGCCATCCCATGCAGAGCCAACTCCAGGTCCTGCTACAATAGAATAAACATTGTTAGGATCGGTATTCCCTGCAGGATTAAATAGCGCAGCAGATGGATAACGACCACCATAACCACTAACTGGAGCGTAAACTTTATTCAATGTGTCCCATGTTGCTCCATTGTCTGTAGAAATGATATTGAAAATGTCATCTCCTACTGCTGATCCATTGAAAGGACCACTTCTGTGAGAAAAACTAACTAAGTTAGTTGTGGGTTCATAATTAACTTGTGTACATTGTTCTACCAAAGAACCGTTGACATTTGCGGAGTGACCTACCATAAGAGTTTGGAATGCTTTTGAGGTACCAACTAAATTTTTTGGCAAATTTAAGGAAGTGGCAGGTTCTGTAGCAGGAGCTGTTTTTACTAGATTTAATTTTTTGGGAGTCGGTTTTACCGCCGGTTTTTGAGCTACGGCACTGACAACGAGTGCGCTTGCAGCGAAAAATAGGAATAATTTTTTCATTTTTGTTTTGTTTTGTTAAACATTCTTTTCAATAATCAGCTACAAAAATAGTAAAAAAAATAGCTTATGCAACATATTATATGTTTTTTTAGTTATTTATTTTTCAAAAAAAAAATGTTAGTAACTTTAATTTACACTTTTTCCTTTATTTTTCTGCACATCTTTATTCTTAAAATATGCTACATGTGTTAATTAATGATTAATTTTTGGGTGGTTATTTTGTTGTTAATAGTGAAAATTGGAGTATGAATTTTTATTTTTTTAACAATATTTCTACGCATGCACCAATGCCAGAATCGTTATTCGAAATTTTCACCTCTCCATTATGGGCTTCAATGATTATTTTTAGAGCATTTAAACTCAGACCAAAACCTTGTTTGTGATGATTTATGTCATTAATATGAAAAGGTTCAAAAATGGAAGCCAATTGTTCAGGGTTAAATCCCTCTCCATCATCTCTAAATCTTAAAGTTAGATTTTCTCCCTCATCGCTAATCTCTATTATGAAGTTGCCACAGGTTTTACAGTATTTTATTCCATTATCTATAATTATCGAAAAACATTTGTCAATTAGTTTTGGATCTCCAGTTATCGTAATTTCAGCGTTTCCAATGATATCCAATTGTATATTTTTTTCTTGAATAAAGGTATATAGTTTTTCAATGTTGTTTTCAATGGTTTTTGAAATTACAATTTGCTCAAACTCCAATTGACTAGTGTCGTGGGATAATGTGGTAATAAGTAAAGCTAATTCCGAAAACTCAATCAACTTATCCGAGGAATGTTTAATGCTTTCGATATAATGTTTGTAGTCGCTGTTATTTAGCTTTATCATTAATAAATCAGCCAAAATATTGATGCCACTGATGGGGGTTCTTAATTCGTGACTTATAAGTTGTAAAAAATCACTTTTGGTTTTCTCTAATAATTTAAGTCGTGTATTTGCTTCTTGTAACTCTATTGTTCGCAACTGAACTTGTTCCTCAAGCGATAAGTTGATGTCCTTTAGCATTTTACTCTGATGCTGTAGCTTTAAATGAGTTTCTACTCTCGATAATAGTTCAAAAGAGTTAAAAGGCTTAGTGATATAGTCAACTCCACCAGATTGAAAGCCCTTTACAATGCTCTCCGAATCAGACTTTGCAGTGATAAAAATGATAGGTATATCTTGTGTATATGGATTCTTTTTTAGAAGAGAGCATAATTCAAATCCATTCATTTCTGGCATCATGACATCCAAAAGCAATAAATCATAGGAGTTGTCATTTAAAAGGAGTAAAGCCTCTTTTGCTGAAGTTGCAAATGATATTTTATGTGCATGAGTTGATAAAAAACTTCCCAATACCTGTATGTTTTGAGGGATATCATCGACGATTAATATGGATGCATTGTGGCTCATAAGGAATCTTCTTTAATGTTCTTTAAATAACGTATGATCTTTGGAAAAATATCTAATAATATCTTGAGCTTCTCTATGTCAAATGTTTTTAAACTGATGTTTATCTCCATTGCGTATTGTTTCAAAAACTTGATGTTGTTCTTTTTGGCAATTTTATATATGTTTTTTTCAAATAGTGTAATTTGGTCAATTGAGTTATTTGTAGTTGCTTTAGTCCATAAATGGGTGCAGTTTTGAGTTAAACTATCCATCACAATTTGTTTGGTCTCTGCAGTCCATTTTTTAATCTCCGCTTCAATATTCGAAAAATTGACACCTTCGTCTTCTGCAAATTGTTTCGAAATAACAAGCAATAATAAATCGTTCATTTTTTGAAAATCAATAGGTAACGTTAACGAATTTTCAAAAACACATTCCTTTTTCTGATTGTCATAAACAACAATTGTTTTTATCTTTACAGATAACAATAAATTGGTTATCAATTCAAAATCTTCTTGTACCTCTTTATAGTAAATAAAAATAAAATCGACACTATCAGTATTTAATTCTCGTAATTCTTCTGGTGTAACATGCATGATATAACACTCACTTTGATCTAAAATACGGTGAATATTACTGGATAAAACTTCTGATTTTTCGATTACAGCAATTTTTTTATCTACTAACAATGGGTTGAAATAATCATTTTTTGCTTTCTGATACGACATTTCAATAGACGGAAGAATAATCCTAAATGTCGATCCAATCCCTTTTTTGCTTTCAAAGGATATGCTACCATCCATTAGCTCAATTAAATTTTTGCAAATCGATAGTCCTAAACCACTTCCACCGTATTTTTTATTGTTTTGCCCATATGCTTGGGTATAACTATCAAAAATGTTGTTCGCTAATTGCTCATCTACCCCAATTCCAGTATCGATAACGCTGATTACCATGTCTATAGCCCTTTGCTCGGTGTTGTAATTCAGTAAGTTGATAATTAACTTTACATAACCATAGTTCGTAAATTTGATGGCATTGGCTACCACATTATAGACTATTTGTTTAAGTCTCAACTCATCGATAATTAATGACCCAATATTCGCTTTGTCAATTTCTAAAAAGAAATCGATGCTCTTTGATTTGGCTAAGGGTGAAAATGTTAAATTGATATCATCAAAAAATTTGAAAATATTGATAGGCTCTTTTTGTAAATCGAGTTTGCCAGCTTCTATTTTTGAAACATCTAATATATCATTGATTAAGCTAAGCAACGATTTGCTGTTTGACTCAATGGTCCTTAAATGACTTGATATTTCAATGTCATCAATTTTGCTGTTAATTATTTCGGTATGGCCCATTATCGCAGTCAATGGTGTGCGTAGTTCGTGACTGATATTGCTGACAAATTCTTGCTTAATTTGAGCCATCCGCTCTGCAACTTCTTTCCTTTGACGTAAATCTTCATTAATTTTTCTAATCGATATGTCTCGATTGATACCTGCATAGCCAATAAATCTGCCAAAACTATCAATCAGTGGATATCCATTTATTTCTACATGAATTATTTGCCCCGACTTTTTTATGAGTGGGACGTCCACCAATGTGAATTTTTCGAGTAACGTTTTGTTTAATTCAAGGAATTTTTTAATTTTAATGTGCTCCTCAAGGGCAATGGTACTGATTAAACTTGTACCTAATATCTCCTCTGGAGTGTAACCCAATAAATCCATACATTTGTGGTTGACAAAATTGTAAACCAAAAATTCATTTACTTTCCAGACTAAATCGGTAGTAGTTTCAACAAGACTTCTATAATTCTCTTCACTTTCAATCTTTAAGGATATTGCTTCGATTTTGTCAATGGATGAGCCAAATTCTTGCATGATAATACGCAACGTTTCCTCAAAAAGTGGTGTCACTTCAACATAACTATTGCTTTTTAAATTGAGGGATCCGATTATTTTATTATTGTTTATGATTGGGGTAATATAGACTGTTTTTATCTCAAAATTGTCTAGCCATTTCTTTAAATTGGGCTCTGCTTCTGAGGTGAAAAAATTGACAATTTTTTTGATTACGAACACCTCCTCGAAAAATGGATTAGACGGAGTTAATTGAAAATTACTGTTTGTAAATAGATTGCTTAATCCCACTTCATGATGCAAAATAGCTGTATTTTTAGTTTCATTAAATTCATAGATTCCACCCCCATCAAATCCCATAAAGTCAATAATAAGAGGGAGTATGTTTTTATATAGCTCTTTTTTAGTTTTGCTCTGATTGCAAAACATGATAGCTTTGTTTAATAGTTTGGTTTGGTGAACATTTTCGTGAAGCATTTCAATTGCTTTGGTATACTCACTCATGTTTCTTGTTACCACCATAATGGTTTCTACTATATTACTTTCATTGAATTCAGGTATTATTCTGCTCTGAAAATACTTTTTTACTCCATGGATGGTTAAACTAAAATCAACAACTTCCTCTGAGCCATTTATAAAAACTTGAATAAAGTGATCGTTTAAAACAGATATCTCTTTTAAATCTAATTCTAAACTTGTTAGTGTTTGATTGAGGAAGTTTTTAGGTTCAATCTCGAGCTCTTTTTCTACGGTCGGATTTATATAAATACATTCCAGATTGCTGTTAAATCGTGCTATGATATCGGGAGAATTTTCGGATAACGCTTTGAACTGTTCCTGCTGTATTAATGCGGATTTTTCTGCCTTCAATTGATTTGTAATATCCCGCATAACTATCAAAAATTTCTTGGCTTCATTGGTTATGTTGATACTTTCATAATCATATAGGATGTCTAAAAGTGTATTTTCTGCTGTTTTTAACTTTGATATTTCCGAATTTTTCTCAGATGAGTCCGAAAACTCATTCTTAATGGAATCGATAAAAATGGATGACAAAGGTCTATTGAATATGAAGTTATGAGAATACCCAGTCTTTTCAATAAATGAGTTGTTGATGTTAATTACAAAACCGTTCTTGTCCACAATAACCATCATAACTGGAGAATCATAAAATAGTTTCTTAAAGAAATTGTTAGTGCTCTCCTCAAATGCAGCAATTTGATGTTTATGGCTGAAATCTTGAATTGTTCCAACTAGTCCATAGATGTAATTCTTTTCATCTATTAATAAATTAATATGAACTTTTCCCCATTTATTTGTGCCTTGTTTGGTGATAAAATCTAAAACATCATCAAAAACAGATTTTTTTTCAATAACATTCGCTTCATAAATCTCATTAAAAAAAGTCGTTAACTCTTTGTTTAGTTTCTCATATCCATCCGTTGATAAAAATTTGGACAATGATTGGTTGACCAAATCTTCAGGTGAATAATTTAAAAAGGAAGAAATTGCTTTGTTTACATATTTAATATTAAGAGATGTATCTGAAGTGAAAATTACATCGTTCACATTGCTAGTAATCAACCGATATAATTGCTCGCTCTTTTTGAGCTCAATTTCCGTTTTTTTCTTTTCTGAAATATCTCGAGATACCCCATAAATAAGAATTCTATTATAAGAACTGACAATGAATTTGGTTTTAAACTCTTCAATGCGAACTTTGCCAGATTTGCTGATGAACTCTAGCTCCAGTGTTAATATTGATTTTGTTTCTGCTTTTTGTAAATTGTTTTGAATTAAATCTCTAATTTTTACATAGGAGCTGTGTTGCAGAAAAAATGCAATGGATTGATTAATTGCTTCTTCTGGGTGGTACCCTAAATTGGATAAAATGGATGGAGACACATAAGTAATGTGCAAATTTTCATCCATCAACCATATCATGTCGTTGATATTCTCGGTTAATAATTTTAGCCTCTTTTCATTTTCACTTAAGGAAATCTCTGCTTTTTTTCTCTTTGTAATATTTTTTAATCCGATGAAGAAATATCTCTTTTCATCAAAAGTAATAATTTGAGAAGTTAAACTAAACCATTTCTGGATATTATTCGATAGGTTTTGGCTAATAACGTAGTCCAATACTTCTTGGTGATTTTTGATAATCACTGCAATTTTTAAAATTAAAAAAGTGGAGTTTTCCGATCGCAATTCAAGAAAATGATAGGAACGCTTTACTGGGGTTTTTAATTTAAAAAAGATAATTGCTACCTGGTTAATGTCATGGATAAAAAGCGTGTCATAATCTACAATAACCAATGCATCACTATTTTTGCTGAAAATTTGCTCAAAACGTTTCTGTGATTGGCTTAATTGTATTAGAATACTATCTTGTTCGTTTATCTGATCGATGACTTCTTCAGTGCGACTTTTAATCTTCTCCTCTAAATTATTATTACTTTCCTTTAATCTGCTATATGCAGTCTTTATTGCTTCAAACTTCTCTTCATAGTTCTGTTTGATTTTTTTTCTTTTAAAATATTGGATAAATATTACAACAACTAAGATTGTGAAAACAAAAAAAGTGATTAAATCATACATGAAAAGATAGGAAATCTTTTTTTTTGATTTAATCAACGAGCTTTGTTTTGGGTTTATTAGCTCTTTGTTGTTTTTAGATGCTGATGAATTAGAGTCTATGGTTATTGATGACAATAAGGTATGATGAACACTCGAATAGAGGAAAGAGCTGCCTCCTTCCAATAAAACGAAAAGTAATGTGGAAACGATTAAAGTAATCTTTTTTCTCATTAACAATGTTGATTAATATTTCAAAGATACAATATTTTTTTCTAAATTTTAAAGTGCCTTTTCTATTTAATTATTTTTCTAAACAGTTTGGAATATAGGTGTCTCTTATTTTTGAAAAAATAGATGCTTTTAATACACTTTTTTTATGAAAATCCCTATTGTATCTTTTGAATAATAAAACAATTGCTTAAAATGGATGTATAAATCAATAATTTATTTCAAGTATTTGAAAATGTGAATTTTAAATGAAAATGATGCAGTGCCATTCACATTGTTTAAGTTTTACAATCCTTAAAAATCTTTAATAAATAAAGTTTTGTCTCAAATATTATTTTAAATATTAGGAGATAAGTTGTATTTTTGCCAAATTAACAAAAGTAGTACATTATAATAGTCAATAAAATAACAACTTATGAGTTTTAAAATTGTAGTATTGGCAAAGCAAGTTCCAGATACTCGAAATGTAGGAAAAGATGCGATGAAAGCTGATGGAACCGTAAATAGAGGTGCTTTGCCAGCCATTTTTAACCCCGAAGATTTAAATGCCTTAGAAATGGCATTGCACATTAAAGATACTTTGCCAGACGTTGAAGTAATAGTTCTAACCATGGGCCCATCACGCGCTGCAGAGATCATCCGTGAATCTATCTATCGAGGCGCTGATAAAGGGTATTTGCTAACCGATCGAAAATTTGCTGGTTCAGACACTCTAGCTACATCGTATGCAATTTCTATGGCCGTTAAAAAAATAAATCCAAATTTGATATTGGGTGGACGTCAAGCTATTGATGGAGACACTGCTCAAGTGGGACCTCAAGTAGCTGAAAAATTAGGAATGCCTCAAATTACCTATGCTGAAGAAGTTGTAAGCGTTTCAAAAAATGAAATTACCATTAAACGCCGCCTTGAAGGAGGTATAGAGGTTGTTAAGACTAACTTCCCAGCTTTAATTACTGTTCATAGTTCTGCTCCTGAGTGTCGTGCTCGTCATGCAAAGAGATTAATGCAATACAAACATGCTCGTACCGTTACTGAATTGCAAGAAGAGACTCGTGATTACACTGAGTTATATACCCAACGCCCATATCTTCAATTAGAAGAGTGGTCGGTGGATACTATCAACGCTGACTCTGATTTTTTAGGGTTATCAGGTTCTCCTACAAAAGTTAAAAAAATTGATAATGTGGTTCTTCAACAAAAAGAATCCGTTGTGTTAACAGCCGATGATAAGGATATAGAATTGCTGATGGTTGATTTATTGTCAAGCCACATTATTGGTTAATTTTTTAGTATTGATTTAAATAATTGAAAACGTGAATAATATATTTGTTTATTGCGAAATTACCGAAGATTTTAAAGTGGCTGATGTTAGTTTAGAACTAATCTCTAAAGGTCGAAAACTGGCGGACGAACTTTCGGTTAATCTTGAAGCCTTAGTGATAGGCAACAACTTAAGTACAGTTGAGGAACAACTTTTTCCATACGGCGTAGATGTAATTCATCTTGCGGAACATAAAGAATTATTACCATACCGAAATTTGCCTCATAGTGCCATCGTTTGCGATGTTTTTAAAACCGAAAAACCACAAATTGCTCTTTTTGGAGCAACCAGTGTTGGACGTGATATCGCTCCTCGAATTGCATCCGCTTTACAATGTGGATTAACTGCCGATTGCACTAGCCTAGAGATTGGCGACCATACAGAAAGTAAATCTGGTAAAGAGTACAAAAAATTATTGTATCAAATTCGACCAGCTTTTGGAGGTAACATTATCGCAACCATTATCAATCCCGAGACTAGACCACAAATGGCTTCTGTGAGAGAAGGGGTAATGAAATTAGAACCTGTAGCAAATCCGAAACGTGCCTTGATAAAGTTGGTTGATGTTGAAAAAATATTGAAACCAGAACATTTGGCTGTTCAAATCATTGAACGTCATATCGAAACCCAAAAGGTGAATCTTAAAGGTGCTCAAATAATTGTAGCTGGTGGCTACGGAGTGGGCTCTCGTGAAAATTTTTCGCTTCTTGAAGACTTAGCTACTACCTTAGGTGGGGAAGTTGCTGCTACTCGCGCAGCTGTCGATGCAGGCTATGTTGAACATGAAAGACAAGTGGGACAAACGGGAGTTACCGTTAGACCAAAATTATACATTGCTTGTGGAATTTCTGGAGCTGTTCAACATAGAGCTGGAATGGACCAATCTGCAAAAATTATTTCTATCAATGTGGATGAAAAAGCTCCTATCAACGCAATCGCTGATTATACTATTATTGGAGATGTGGCAAAAGTGCTACCTAAAATGATCTCTTATTATAAAAAACATTCAAAATAATTTCAATAGCATAACTTTAATAATATGGCAAACTTTTATTCAGATAATAAAAACATGTACTTTCATCTCAACCATCCATTGATGGAGCGGATTGTAGCGCTTAAAGAGAATAATTACGAAGAGGCAAAGAAGTACGACGAAGCTCCTTTTGATTTCGAAGATGCTATTGATACCTACGATAAAGTCCTTGAAGTTACTGGCGAAATATGTGGAAATATTTTAGCTGAAAATGCAGAGTCTGTTGATCATGATGGACCTTTGTTGGTTGATAATGAAGTGATTTACGCTGCTGGTACTCGACAAAATATTGACGCAATGACACAAGCTGGCCTTTTTGGAATGTCGTTGCCTCGTGAATACGACGGGTTAAACTTCCCAATGGTGCCTTATGTAATGGCAGCAGAACTGGTCTCTCGTGCTGATGGTGGGTTCTCAAATATCTGGGGTCTTCAAGATTGTGCAGAAACTCTTCATGAATTTGCCACCGACGAGATTAACCACGAATTACTGCCAAAAATCCATAAAGGGCATACCATGGCGATGGATTTAACCGAACCTGATGCTGGATCGGATCTTCAAGCTGTTCAACTTAAAGCTACTTGGGATGAACAACGAAAAACATGGTTGCTTAATGGTGTTAAACGTTTTATTACCAATGGAGATGCTCATATTTCATTGGTCTTGGCTCGTTCTGAAGAGGGTACAAAAGACGGTCGTGGCCTTTCACTTTTCGTTTATGAACGCGACGAGGTTACCATGAAAGTTCGTCGTATTGAAAATAAAATGGGAATCAAAGGTTCTCCTACTTGTGAATTGGTCTTTAAAGATGCACCTGCAAGATTGGTAGGCGATCGCAAATTAGGACTTATCAAATATGTGATGTCTTTGATGAATTCTGCTCGTTTAGGAGTAGGAGCTCAATCTGTTGGTATCGCCGAAGCTGCTTATCGTGAGGCGTATAAATATGCAATGGAACGTGAACAGTTTGGAAAAGCAATTATTGAATTTCCTGCTGTTTACGAAATGCTAGCATCGATGAATGCTCGAATTGATGCTGCTCGTAGCTTATTGTACGAAACATCTCGATATGTCGATATGTACAAATCTTTAAATATGCTATCCCGAAAACGCAGCCTTTCTCCTGAAGAGAGAAACGAAATGAAATATTATCAACGCAATGCGGATGCTTTTACACCATTGTTAAAGCTTATTTCCAGTGAATATTGCAATCAAATAGCATACGAATCTCTCCAAATTCATGGTGGAACTGGCTTTATGAAAGATTTCCCAATCGAAAGAATTTATAGAGACGCTAGAATTACTACTATCTACGAAGGAACATCTCAATTACAAGTAGTAGCTGCAATTCGTGCAGTAGTGAATGGTGCTTATATTACCAAAATCAAAGAGTTTGAAGCTGTTCAATATAAACCTGAACTGGAGTTGTTAAAGAGTCGATTGGTTGAAATGACTTCCATGTTCGAAGATGCAGCTAAGCTGGTTCAAGATGCAAATAATGCTGAACTTCTTGATTTTCAGGCCCGCCGCTTGGTCGAGATGGCTGGTTTTATCATCATGGGCTATTTGTTGATTTCCGATTCCATGAGAAGCGAGGATTATGTTGACTCTGCTAAAATTATGATTCAAATAGGACATGCATCCGTAGAAGAGCGTTTCCATTTTATCCAAAAATTTAAAATCGAAGATATTGCAATTTATAAAAAGAAATTTTTTAATACAGAAGCATAATCCAAATCGATTGTGAAAGTTATAAAAGAGCGAGACTAATCAGTCTCGCTCTTTTTTTTGTTTTTTTTTTCAGAATTTAAAATGGATACGTAATAATAAAGATGTATAATTAAATATGGGCACTTCTAATAATTACCACTTTGACAATCAAAAAAATAGTTGTATCTTTGTGTGAAATATATAA